>NZ_CP182350.1:1329033-1661291 GCF_048571185.1 Arcobacter denitrificans (SeqCode)
TCATCAAGATTAAATCGTCTAAAAAACTTTGGATATATTTTGTAAGATTTTGCTTGGGTTTGCCAATTTATAAATTGGGTTTGAGTAAAGGAATTCTTTTTTGTAATATCAGTTTGATTATGAAACTCTTGCATTTCTCAACATTTTTACAATTTTGGGAGTTACTGCTAAATCAATTGCTTTAAATCCATCAAGGTTTTCATATGAGCTATTGGCACCTTTTTGCAAAAGTAGTTGCACAAAATCCTCTTTTCCTGCACTAGCACAATACATTAGGGCTGTTACATCATTGACATTTTTTGAATCTATTTCTATTCCTGCATTTACAAGAAGTTCAAAGCACTCATATGATGAAGCAAAACAAGCATTCCAAAGTGCAGAGTTTCCATCTACATTTTTTATATTTAAATCAACGTTTAACTCTAATAATTCACTTACAAGTTCAGCTTTGCCCTCCCTTGATGCTTTCATAATTGCAGAGTTTCCATACCTCCCTGCTTTATTTAATTCATTTTCATTATATTCATTTTCATCTAGCCACTTTTTTAACTCTTCTGATAGGGCTATCATGCTCCCATCCAGTTTTCGTGAGTATGACCTTTTACTTTGAAGTCAATAACCTCTTGTAATGAAGACTCAAACTCATCCAAATCAAATGAGTGTTCGCAATTATTTGGGATATTTTTGTATTTTATTACACCCTCTTTGTCAATAATATATATTGATTTTGCCACAATTGTTTCATTTAAATTTACTCCAAATTTTAAAGAAAATTTATTAAAATCATTTGAGATAAAACCACTATCTAGTCCAAATGCTTTTTGAACTTTTGCAATAGTATCTTGCGAACTACTTGTAATAATATAAGGCAAGACTTTAGAAGAAGATTTTTCTAAAATATCATGTAGACCATTGTTATAATCTTTTATATTAGGTAAAGTGATCATAACTTGAATTTTAGGTGCCATCATACCTATAACTTTTGACTCTCCATTTAACATGGTAACTCTAACAGCAGGTGCTTCTGATTCTATCTTTCTGTTTTTTGCTTTTAAAATATAAAACTCTTTTTTATACTTAACTTCCATTTATAAGATCTCCTTGTGTGTAATTTGACAATTTGTATCAATTATCATTAAAGATTTTTTTAATTGATTTTTTTCATCTTTTATTCCAAAGGTATTTGAGAACTCTTTATATTCCCTTGATATTAGGCTGTTCTTTAGTTCAAATTTGTTTTGTATTTTTTCACATTCATCAATACCACTTGTTGTGATAATAAATGTTTCTGCTCTATTTTTAAAGTATGTTATTGCATCATGCAGTTGAGTATTAAAAGCAGTAATATCAGGCAAAGAGATTATAACCTGAACTCTTTGTTTTGGAATACCTAAAAGTCTTGTGCTTCCATTTATCATCTCTAGTCCAAGAGCTTTTACAATTGGTCTTTGTAGATTAATGCTCATTTGTCCCTCCATGCTGTTGATAATGATTTATTAGGTTTGCTAACTCAAAAAGTAAGTAAGTACTTCCTTCATATAAAACATCATTTTTAAGTTGATTACCAACTCCTTCATAATCAGGAAATCCTCTTAACATTAAGGCTTTTTTGTGTTTTATTGTATATCTTTCCCCATGAAAACTAGAGATTAAAACATCACTCTCTTTTAGATACTTTTCAACATCTTCAAAATCACCAATTAATAAGTTTTCACACTCTATTTCCTCTAGTAAGTCATTTTTGTGAGTAGTTACTATGGTTTTTATAGTTGCTCCTGCTTCAATAATCGTATTTGCAATTGAGATACATTGGTCTGGTTCAAGGGCTAAAACAACTGATGCACTTCCTATTGCAAAGTGGCTATCTAACATAGAATCTTGTAGTCTTTTTCTCCATCGTACAATACTTGGATGTGGGGTTGATATATTTTTGATTTGGCAAAGGGCTTTAAAGAATTTATCACTTTGTTCTAAACCCCCTAGTGAATCAAAGTGTAAAAGCTGCATATTTTCATTTTTTGCTTTTAGCTTATCTCCTGCTTTTTTTACACTGCTTCCTATACTAATAGCAAGTGAACAAGTTCCAAGCTTCTCTATATCTTCTACTGTGATTCCTCCGCTACTAAGGGCTCCTTGTTTTAATCCAAGGTGGCCATCTAAAGAGTCACTTAAATCTGGCAAGGCTAAAACTTCATAACCAAAAAGTGCTACGGTATCTTTGATTTTTTCTATTTCTATTGGTTTTAAATTTACATTAGGAATAATCACTGCTTTATTTTTATCTACTTCACTAGAACTTGCTACAAGTTGGTCTACAACTGCTTCAACAGATTTTGCAAAACCACTCTCTATTGAACCCTCAAAATCAGGAGTATTTACATAAACCATTTTTTGCTGATCTTTCACAAGTAAACATGCACCTTTTATATCATCACCTTTAGTTTCTGTTAGTCCTGTTGTAAAAAGACCTACAAGGTCGGGTTGTACTTTTTTTGTGATATTTTTTATTGACTCAGAGATTGCATAATCTCCTCCATCAATTACAGCTGTTATATCATTTACTGCTGTTGTTTGTACTGCAATTGGGTCATTGAAATGTCTAGTGAAAAATACTTTTGTAAATGAAGCACATCCTTGCGCTCCATGCATAAGTGGCATACAGTTTTTTATTCCTAAAAAACAAAGCATTGCTCCCATTGGTTGAGATAGCTTAATAGGGTTTAATTGTAGAGGTTTTGCACTTATACTTTCCATGATATTTCCTATGATATTTTCAGTATACATGCAAGTAGCGTTCCTAAAGAAAATTTAAGAAATTCACTTTTAATATAAGTAATTAATTGTAAACAAATAAATAAAATAAAACTCTAATTAGAATATTAGATTTTAAAAAATAATGTTACAATAGACGGTTTTGAGGAGTTATTTGTATGAAAGAGTTTAATATTGTATTAAAAGTGATTTTGCCATTAGTATTTGGATTACTTTTAATAGCTATTATCTCAATATTCTCAAATTATGTTTTGCTAAAAGACAATATCTCAAAAAGTGCAGAAAATTCTTTTATTGATGTTTCAAAAACTTTGGATTATATAGTAAAAAAAGAGACAACTCTTATGCAAGGCTTGATAGAGCAATTAGAAAAAGATCAAAAAACTATAAGTCTGTATAAAAATAATCAAAAAGATTGGCTTTTTGTGTATCTTCACCAAACTTATTTGAAGTTCTATCATAATTATAATATCACCCACTTTTATATACATCGTTTAGATAAACAAAATTATTTGAGAATACATAATAAAGATGTGAATGGGGATTTAATTGATAGAATAACCTTAAATACGGCATATAATAGTCTATCAACAAGTAGTGGTGTCGAATTTGGAATTTCTCATAATCTGACTTTACGTGTTGTATCTCCCTGGATTGTAGATGGTGAAATAATTGGGTTTATTGAGTTAGGTAAAGAGATGGATTTAATCACACGAGAGTACACTAATCTTGTAAATGCTGATGTTATATTTACAATAAAAAAGGAACTTATAACAAAAAAAGATTTTAAGAAATGGAAAAATAAGAGTCATAGAAATAGATATTATTATGCTATGGATAATTTTTATATAATTGATTCTTCTTTAAATACAATTGAAAAAGAATTACAGGAAGTATTAAATACAAAAATAGATTCTAAAAATAAATATGTAGAAAACAATGGAAGAGAGTACTATGTTAATAGTAAGGATTATAGGGATGTAAATAATCATAAAATTGGGAAAATATTTGTACTGAATGATGTGACAGATGAATATTTATCTCTTTTTAGAACGATAATAAAAGTTATAATTATTGTCTTAGTTCTTTTAATAATTATGGGATGGTATTATTTTAGACATATAAAAAATACAGAAAATGTACTAAAAAAAGTATACAAAGAAATAGAAGAGATATCTATTCATGACGGACTTACAAAACTATATAATAAACAGCATTATTTAGAAACTATTTCTAAGTTAGTTAACAAATGTGCAAGATTTAACATCTTTATTTCTTTTATATTAATAGACGTAGATAATTTTAAAAAATATAATGATAACTATGGGCATTTAAAAGGTGATGATGTTTTAAAATTAATTGCAAAAACTATATTAAATACATTTAAAAGGGAAAATGATTATTGTTTTAGAGTTGGAGGTGAAGAATTATTAGTTGTAACTGCAAGTAATGATTCTAGTTCTTCAATTTCCATGGCACACTTATTAAGAAAGAAGGTTCAGAATTTAAATATTGAGCATAAATATAGTGATGAGTTTGGTGTAGTAACAATATCTATAGGTGTAGTAACACAAAAGATTTCATATAATATTGATATAGATAAGTTTTTTGATGCAGCAGATAAAGCTTTATACTTATCAAAAGAAAATGGTAGAAATAAAGTTACTATATATGATGGTAAGGAAATATAAATGAGAGCTTGTAAAGTACTTATATGTGTTATTGTATTATTAAGCAATTTAAATGCTTCATTTTTATTAAGTGGTGGTGCAACTCTTAGTGAACCAGCATACTTTACATGGTCATATTATTTTTATAAAAAGAAAGGTACTACTGTATATTATGATTCTATTGGTTCTTTTCCTGGAATAAAAAAACTTAAATTAAACTCAATAGACTTTACCTCTTCTGATAATAAATTAAGTGATGATACTTTAAAAAAGAATGAGTTAGTTCAATTTCCAACATTAATTACTACAATAGATATTGTACATAATATACCAGAGATAAAAGATGATTTTTTAAAGTTAACTAATGAAACAATTGCTAAGATTTATAATGCAGAGATTAAATATTGGGATAATCCTAGTATTATATCTTTGAATAAAGATATAAAATTACCACATAAAAGAATAGTAGTAGTTGTTAGAAAAGGTGATAGTGGTACAACATATTATTTTACAAAACATTTAAAAAAGACAACAAAAAATTGGAATAAAATAGGAACTACAAAGAGTTTAGAGTTATCTCATGCTGTTTATGGAATAAAAAATGAAGGAGTATCTGCAAAAGTCAAAGAGATACCTTATAGTATTGGTTATATACCTGCTCCTTACAGAATCTTAAATAAACACTCTTCTATAAGCATACAAGATTTACAAGGTAAATGGAAGAAATCTTTAGAAATAGATTATCCAATAAAAGTAATAAACTATACAATTACCTCAAAAAAATCTATTAAAAATAATAAAATATTTGTAGAGTTTTTTAATTGGGTATTTACAAGTGGAGATAGATATATAAAAGAGTTAGGATATATTCCATTAAATAGTAATATAAAAAAAGGGTATTATAATTTGTTTCTTAAGTAGTTTTTTGATTGTTCCCAATATTTGACATAAGAAGTGATATCCATTTTGTAGTATCATTTGAATCAAAAGCAATTTTTAGGGTCATTGTAATTGGTACTGCTAAAAACATCCCTACTATTCCTAAAACCCAACCCCATAAAATCAATGAGAAAAATATCACTAATGGTGAAAGACCTAGCTCTTTACCCATAAATTTAGGCTCAATAATATTACTAATAGAAATATTTATAGCAAGATATAAAACTATTAATATTAAAGTTGTATTTAAATCTGTTGTTACAAAAGATAGAAGTACAGCAGGAATTGCAGCAATAATAGAACCAACTACTGGGATAAAGTTAAATAGCATAGCTACTACTCCCCAAAGAATAGGATAGTCAATATTAAAAAAGATTAAAGTAATTGCTACTAAAAAACCTGTCAAAAAACTTGTTGCTGTTTTTACTAAAAAATATTTTTGAATATTGCTTGAAAAAAGGTTAAAGTGTTCAATCTTATCTCCCTCTTTTCTAAATATAAGTATAAGTTTTTTTTCAAAAGATTTTGACTCGGCAAGTATAAATCCAATACCTATTATAATTAGTAAGAATTTTGATAAAAAAGTACCAATGCTTCCAATTAAATTTGTAGTAATACCAAAAAATGAGTTAAGATTTAAAGCATCTAAAATTGTCTTTTTATCAATCTCATAACCATATGAATCTGTAAAAGCAATAGTATCTACAATAGCTTGTTGCAGTTTGGATTCGTATATAGGAAGATTTGTTATAAAATCTTTTAAAGAGATATTTACTATATATGCAAGTAGTAGTGAAATTAGTGTAAAAATCCCAAGTACAAGGAGATAAGAGATAAGTCTGGGGATATGCTTTTTTTCTAATATATTTAAAATAGATGAAATTATAGATGAGGTAAAGATTGATAAAAATAGCACTATTACTATCTCATTTGCTGCTTTAAACCCTGCTATGATAATTACAAAGCTTGCAAAATAAAAAAAATAATTCCTTACTTTTTCCTCTTCCATTTTGTCCCTTTTTGATGTGTGCTTTTATTATACTTTTTTTTATGTAAAAAAAGAAATAAGATTTTTTATGATATAATTTTTAAACTAATTTTAAGTGGAATTTTTAAAGGCTTTAATTATGAATATAAATAGTTATGAAGAACATGTAGGTATAGTAAAAGAATTAAAAATGGCAGATAGTTTTTATGAAGTAAGAGAACCTTATAAAGATAGCTTTGAAGAACTTTATAATAAAGCAAAAGATGAAAAAGTATCTATTTCAAATGCAAAAGAGTTTTTGAACTCTTTATCAAAAGAGGAGTTAAGCACTCTTCAACACTATACTCTTCTTGCAGATGATATAAATGTTGATTCTTTAAGTGATGAGGGTGCTTATAATCTACTTTTACACCATTATGAAAAGTACGATTTTGATAATGATGGTTTAGTTTCAAATGGTATATCCAAAGGTATGGGCTTTATTCCAATTAATATACCAAATTCTGATAAAGAGCTTTTAGTAGAATCTCTTAATGAACTTGATGAAAAAGATAGATTTTTATCAATGGCTATGTTATTTCCAATGCCTATGTTAAAAGAGGAAAATGGAGAAATCATTCAAGTGGGAAATAAAGAAGAGTTTGATTATGACTATATATTGAATAGAATAGATGGAATTCTAAACCCACCACCAGGATCGTACTCAAGTCCTGAATTAAAATCGACTTTTAGACTTTTTAAAGAAGTTTTAGAAAGAAATTATGAAGAGTTAGTTCAAAAAAGTGAACAAATTAATACTGATATTGCAAATAATACAACTTTAATGAAAGCTAAAATAAATAGTTAGTTCCATTAATTTTAGATATACTTTAGATATATTTTATTGTAGGTAAGAAATCCTTTATCATATAGTTTCATGTATATTTATAACAAGGAGAAAGATTGAATGTTTTCTTTTTTTAATAGATTGACTGCGATATTATCAATTAAGCAAATTATAATTAGAACAATTATATTAATTACTTTGGTTCTCTCTTCTATTATAGGTATGGTTTTTTATTCTATTTTGACTATGAATGAAAATCAAAAAGCAATTAGTAAAATTTTAGATATCGAGAAACAAAATACTTATATATTAAAGATACTGGGAACAGTGTTAGAAACAGAAACTGATATATTACTTGCTAAAAATGAAAAAGATTTTGAACGAATAGATTCTCAACTTTTTGATTTAGATAAGATAGTGAAATTTCAAAGACTAAAAGAAAGTAAGTATAAATCTGAATATAACCCTTTAATCAATGAGTTGGAAGAGAGTTTGGCTTATGAAATCAAACTTCAACAAGACTTCTTTTCTGCAGTTTATACTTTATATATTTACAAACAAGATTTAAAAAACTATTTATTTAAACTAGAAGAAGTAATCAATGAAATTCATGAAAAAATAAATGTTATATCTGAGCATTCTCCATCATTAAAAGATAATTTATTTGATTTAGAAAGTTCGACTTTTAATCTTTTCACTTTGTTACGAGATATTATGTTTGTAAATTCTTTAGTGGAAATAAATGAGATTAAAAAAAATAAGTTGGAACAAAGTTATTTAATAGTAGGTAGCTTTTTAGAAGAACTACGAATAAATGCAAAAAATGATTCTGTAGTATCAAATTTGGTTAATACTATCAACTTGAGCTTGGTTAATATTGATAGTATTAAAAACTCTTTTATTTTGTTGCGACTCAATATGTTTAACCAAGAATCCAATTTAGAAGAAATTATTGCAAGTAGAACATATCAAATAGCAGTTATTACAAGTAATATTAATAAAGCTACTGAAATTACAGAGAAAATTATTTTAGATAGTCTTGTTCACTCAGATGAAATCACAACAAGAACTATTATTACAGCAGTTTTAATAGGTATATTTTCATTTTTAATTTTGACTTTTATTTCAATAATTTTGGTTGCAAGAGTTAATAATCCTTTGGAACATATTATTAAAATGATTGATGATATTTTAGCAAATAAAGTAAGCCTTTCTAAAGATATAGAAGTAGAATATAATGATGAATATAAGAAGTTAGTAGATGCCTTTAATCAAATGACACGTTCAATTGATAAGAATATTCAAAGCTTAAAAATGAGAGATGAAGAGATTTCTTTATTAAATAAAGATTTAGAAAAAAGAGTAGAGTTACGAACAGAAGAGTTATTTGAAAAGAATCAGAAAATAACTGACTTATTTAATAATGCAAAACAAGGTTTTTTGTCTTTAGATAGGAGTCTAACGGTAGGTAAAGAGTATTCAAAAGAGTGTGAAAAACTTTTAGGGAATGATATTTTTGGTAAAAAGGTAGATGAACTTTTTGATTTTGAATCATCTGAACAGAAGCTTTTTTTTAATAAAACATTACTAGATATATTTAATGAAAAAGATGAGATAGTTCAAAATTCTTTTATTGAATTATTACCTAAAGAGTTTATTATAAATAGAAGAGCTATTTCTATGGAATATAAAAGATTAAATGATGAAAAGTTTATGATAATACTTACAAATATAACCCATAAGAAAAAGCTTGAACAGAAAATAAAAAAAGAACAACAGTTGTTAAAAATGATTGTAACAATTATAAGTGATACAACTCAGTTCTATGAACTAATAAATGATTTTAAAAGCTTTGCTAATAATAAGCTAAAAATTTTTGATATAAATAATAGTGCTTTGTTTAACTTGAGTGAAATATATAGAGAAGTCCATACTTTTAAAGGTTTGTTTTCACAAGTTTATATGTCAAATAGTGTTAAAAGGCTACATACTTTTGAATCAGAAATTTCAGAGTATATAAAAGATAAAAAATTTACAAATAAAGAGTTAGGCAAATTGCTAGAAAAAAGTGATTTCTTATCTTGGATAGATGATGATTTAGAAATAATAAAATCTATTTTAGGGAAAGAGTTTCTTGATGAAGATTCTGTTGTAAAAGTTAATGAAGATACTATAATTCATTTAGAAAACAAGATAAAAGAGTATTGTAAATTAGATAGAAAACATTTAAATAATTATGAAGACATATTATTCGAAACACAAAGATTAAGGTTAAGAACATTGTATCAAGCATTAACTCCTTATCCAAAGCTATGTGAAGAACTAGCAAATTCTTTGGATAAACAGATATATCCATTTAAAATTCTAGGGGAAGAAACAATTGTTTTACCAACAGACTTTAAGCTTTTTGTTAAGTCATTAATTCATATTTTTAGAAATTTAATTGATCATGGTATTGAGGATATTGAGACAAGATTAGAACAAGGTAAAAATGAAAAAGGAACTATTGTTTGTAGCTTTAAATTAGAAGGTGATTTTTTAACTATTTTAATTTCAGATGATGGAAGAGGAATAGATAGGAATAAAATAAGAAAAAAAGTAGAAGAACTTAATCTTCTCCCTTTAGAAGAATTTGATAAAATGAGTGATGAAAAAGTTTATGATTTAATATTTCATGATTCATTTAGTACAAAAGAAGAGATAACAGAACTTTCTGGAAGAGGGATAGGGATGTCAGTTGTAAAAAATGAATTAATTAAAATAAATGGAACTGTTCAGATAAAAAGTGTAATAAATGAAGGAAGTACTTTTATTTTTAAACTTCCTTATGGAAGAAAGTAGAAGGAGATTGAAAATGCATGATATATTTAGAGAGATTTTAATACCGATTTCGAATAGATTAAGAGATTATTTAAAAAATGATATGGAGATGGAAGTCTTAGATGAAAAATCAGAAGTTATGGATTCAGAACACCTTGTATTAAAAGAAAATACAGTCTTTATTGGGACAGGAGGTTCTGTACAACTTTTTATTACGATGGGATTTGAAAAAGAACTTTTGGAAAAACTTGTAAAAAAATTTTATTGGGGAGAAGAACTTGAAGATAAAGAATTTCTGGAAATGCAAGAAAGCGTTGCTTGTGAAATTAGCAATACTGTAATAGGAAATGTAATAAAAAATCCTGTTGATAGTAGCATTATTAGTATTTCTCCACCTATTTTAATTCATGATGCTAAATCTTTGACTAAGTATAAAAATTCTATTATGTTAAAGACAGATATAGTTACTGATATAGGGAATGTGCAAATGGCAATAATTGGTCCTCAGGAATTATTTTTAGATAAATTAGATTTAAAAGGAAATATAAAATGTTAAATATTCTTATCGTTGATGATGCTTTAGTTATTAGAAAGAATTTAGCAAAGTTTTTTAATGATTTGGGACATAAAATAATAGCAGAAGCAAAAAATGGAGCAGAAGCTGTAGAACTATGCAAAACGCAAAAAGAAAAAATTGATTTAATTACGATGGATATTACTATGCCTGAAATGGATGGTATTGAGGCTACTAAACTTATAAAAGAAGTTTTGCCAGATGTTAATATTGTAATGATTACTTCTCATGGGCAAGAAGAACTTGTATCTGAGTCTTTAAAAGCTGGTGCAAAAAACTTTATATTAAAACCAATAACAGAAGAGAAATTAGAGCAAGTACTTGGAAAATTATTTAAAGAATATGCAAAAGAAGAAGATGATGAATTAATCGATGAGGACTAAAAATTTAAACAAATAAAATGGTAAGATAAGGTATCTTTATTCTTACCAATATTATATTTTATTAGTCAATTGTCCAAGGTTCAGGAGTTCCTACTACTTTAAATACTTTGTTGTTTACAGCATTACAAACATCAATTGCAAGGTTTACTAAACCACCATAAGCTCCATAACTTACCTTTTTCTCTTGGTTTACATCTACAAAGGCAACTTTTTTCTTAATAGCTGTATATAAACTTCTTCCACCTGCAAGTAAGATATCGATGTTATGTTCATCTATTAGTTTTGCTTGTTCTGTTCCTGGGTCTGTTATAAGAATTTTTACATATTTAGCACAGATTTCTTTATCTTCTAAGGTTGCTTTTTTTACAGATGTTGCAACTACATCTATACCAATATCTTGTAGTGCTGAAGCTATTGACCAAGTTTTATTTCCACCTGTATTTAAAATAGCTTTTTTGCCTTCAAGTATTTTCTTATATGGGATTAGTGTCTCTTCAAGTTTTGCTTCTTCTTGGGCGATTACTTCTTTTGCTTTTTTGATAAGCTCTTCGTTTCCAAAGGCATTTACAATACTCATAATAGCATTTGAGGTGTCACGTTTCCCATAAAAAGAGATGCTTATATATGGGATATTATATTTTTCTTGCATTTTTCTTGTTAAACTTATAAGTGATTTGGCACAAACTATTACATTTAGTTTTGCTCTATGTGCCATTTGAATATTTTCAACTCTTCCATCACCTGCAAGTGTAGAGACTACTTTTATCCCTATTTTTTCTAAGATTGGAGTATATTGCCACATATCACCAGTAACATTATATTCTCCAATTAGATTTATTCCAAAAGGATGTATTAGTTCAGGTTCTTTTGTACCTATTAGTTGGTGTAAAACTGACTCTCCACCAAGTCTTGAACCAAGATTTTTCCCTCCAACAAAACCTGGAGAGTGAATAACAACTACAGGGATTTTATGTTTCTTTTCCATTCGATTGCATACATTATCCATGTCATCACCAATCATGGCAGTTACACATGTCTCATATACAAAGATAGCTTTTGGATTTTTATTTTCAACAATATAATCAATAGACTCTTCGAGTTTTTTATCTCCACCAAAGATTACATCATTGGTATTTACATCTGTTGTATAACCACTGACTGTATTATTATCTCCCTCATGTGAAGTTAGAGTAGCTCTTGTTTCCCAAGATGCTCCAATACAAGTTGCAGGTGAATGTACTAAATGAACAACATCAGCATAAGGGAAAAGTGCAATTTGAGATCCCTCAAATGCACACCCACCACTTGTAGCACCTGGTTTTGGCTTATCACAAGATGATTTCTTCTCTTTATTGTGTGAACAATCACTTTCGCTTAGTAGCTCTTGAATTAATTTTTTATTTACCATATTCTATTCCTTAAAAGTGTCCCACTTTTTAGGGACCTTTTCATCTTTGCCTACTTTTTAGCAGTGGATATGAAATCCACTTAAAAGTAGCAAAATTCTAAAGAGAACAACGAGTTGTCCTTTTTGGATTGTCTATTTATCTTAAAAGTTGCAATTTCCGTTCCTTTTCAAATAAAGGAATAGATTTTGCATAGATAATTTTATAATTATTTAAAGGATTTCAAATGATAGCTATACCATTAAGTAAAGAAGACTCAACAGTGATTTCAGATTTATATGGAAATGCACCGCATTTTGCCCTTCTTGATTTAAGTTCAGGTCAATTTAGTGTTGTAGAGAACAAAGGCTGTGGAAATGGAATGGATACTGCAAAGTGTGTAAAAGATTTAGGTGCTGCAAAGACTATCTTTTATCATATGGGTGAAGGTGTATTTAATACTTTAGAAAAGAACAAAATAAAAGTTTATAGTGCAACAAAAGTTTTTTTAACTATTGAAGAGATATATAGAAGCTTTTTAAATGATACTTGTAAACTTGTAACAAAATCAAATTGCGACACTTTATTAGATCCTGGAACATCATCTTGTTCTTGTGAATGCGATAAAAATTAGTAAAGGTTTAAAATGGCTGTAATTATTACTGATGAATGTATCAACTGTGACGCTTGTGTTGATGAGTGTCCCGCAACTGCAATTGTAAGTGCAGATGATTCTCCTCTTGCTGAGGCTGAATTCACTTATGTAAAACCAGAAAAGTGTATTGAGTGTGTGGATTGTTTAGTTCCAAAGTGCTTTGATGTATGTCCAACTCCTGGGGCTATTGCTTGGGATATGCCATATATCCAAGAGTATGATGAGTATTATCTTCAAAGAGATGAAGAGGGTATTTATAAAATCAGAGTTCATAAAAAAAATGGTATTTATTCACCTGCAAATCAACCAAGACCTTTTAGGGAAGTAGTTGATATGCAAGATAGAGTTGATTATAAGCCTTTAGAGTTTTAGTATGGAAAAAGATTTAGATTATTATCTTTCATTAAACTATCCTTTTGAGTGTTACAGCGGTGAGCATGAAGTTGGAGATGCTTTTTTGGTGGAGTTTTTTGATTTTGATATAAAGGCTTCAAGTGAAGATTATGATGAGGCAGTTGAAATAGCCCATACATATCTAGAGGAACATATTAAAAGAGAATTAAAAGCAAATAGGGAAATTCCAAACCCAAATGAAGGAAGAAGATTTATGAAACATAGAGAAGCACTAGCTGCATACAAAAGTAAAGATTACGATAAGGCATATGCTATTTGGCAAGAAGAAGCAAAACAAAAAAATGACCAAGCAATGACAAATTTGGGTTTAATGTACCTAAAAGGTGAAGGTGTAGAAAAGGATTATTCTATTGCTAAAGATTGGTTTGAAAAAGCAAGCTCTTACGATAATGATTCTGCAAACTTCAACTTAGCACTTATGTATCAAACAAAAATAGGTGTTGAAGAGGATATGGAAAAAGCAAAAGAGTTTTTTAGACGTGCAGTTAGAAAAAACCATACTCAAGCAGCTTTTAGATTAGCACTAATTTTACTTCAAGATAGACAAAGTATTGACGGAGTAAAAGAAGGCTTTGATTGTATGTTAAGAGCTGCACAAAATGGTCATACAATGGCAACTATACAATTAACGGGTATAGATAAAGAGTTGGCTAAAGATGTTGAGTTAAATGACCATTTTAGAGCTCAAACTATGGAAAAACAGCTAGAAGTTATAAATGATACTTTGGATAGATTTATAAGACCTATTTTACTAAAAGATGGTGGAAATATCCTTTTAATTGATTATGCAAATGAGCCAGAAATAGAAGTAAGACTTGCTTATCAAGGTGCTTGTGTTGGCTGTTCTATTGCTAGTACTGGAACATATGAGATGATAAAAGGTACTTTAGAAAAAGTAATTGATCCAAGGGTTAGGATATTTATATTATGAGAATTGCATTTGCTTCAAAGGATAATATTCATATTAATCAACATTTTGGTTGGTGCAAAGAGTTTTATATCTATGAAATAAAAGATGATAGTTTCTCTTTTATAAAATCAGTTGATTCTTCCATTGAAATAGAAGATGAAATTGAGAAGTTAAATTACAAAATTGAGTGTTGTGAAGGTTGTGATATTTTATATGTACAACAAATCGGACCAAAAGCATCACTTATGGTAAAAGCTTCAAAAATATTCCCTATGCAATCAAGTAGTGAAAATGAAAAGATAGAAGATATTTTAAATAAACTAATTAAAATGAAAGAGAACCCTCCCATTTGGATGAGAAGGTTAATAGGTTAATAACATGTATTCAAATAACCCTATAGAAATCGCACCAAATATCTACTTTATTGGATCTTTTGATCCAGATATTAGAACTTTTGATATTATTATGAAAACAGCTAATGGTTCATCATATAATGCATATTTAATCAAAACAGATGAAGGTGTGATTATTTTAGATACGGTTAAATTAGAATTTCAAGATGAGTTTTTTAAAAAAGTTGAGTCTTTATGTTCATATGATGAGATTAAATATGTTATTTCTCACCATCTAGAACCAGACCATGCAGGAGCAATTCCAGAACTTATGAATAGAGCACCCCAAGCAAAAGTTCTAATCTCTCCCCAAGCAACACCTATGTTAAAAGCAATCACAAGAAATGAAAATATTGATTTTGAAACTGTTTGGACAAACAAAAGTTTAACTTTAGGTGATAAAACAATCAAATTCCTTACAACTCCATACTTACACTGGCCAGAGACTATGAGCTCTTATGTAGTAGAAGATAAGTTACTATTTTCAGGAGATGTTTTCGGAAGTCACTATCACGATAGAAGACTATTTAATGACTTAGTAGGAGATTTTTTTTATTCTTTTAAATACTATTATGACCACATTATGAGACCTTTTAAATCTTATGCTCTAAATGCAATCAAACTATATGATAAACTTGAAATAGATATGATAGCAACACTGCATGGACCAATATTAAGGGAAAATCCAAAGCAATATATTGACTACTATAGAAAGTGGAGCCAAGATAACTATAAAGATGTATCTCATGGAAAAAAAATCCTATCAATTTTTTATCTAACAAGTTATAAAAATACTAAAGATATGGCAGAAGCTATATTTGAAGGTGCTGAAAGTGTAGATGGAATCATCGCCAATGTTTATGATTTAGCTTCAATAGAAGAGTCAAATATGATAAATATACTTGAAGAGAGCCAAGGTATATTAATAGGAACTCCTACAATCAACGCAGATGCTCCAAAACCAGTTTGGGATTTACTATCTTGCATGATGTTATTGGAAAAAAGAGGAAAAACTGGTGGTGCCTTTGGCTCTTATGGGTGGAGTGGAGAAGCTGTTGATATGATAATACATAGATTAAAATCACTAAACTTTAGAGTCCCTCCTGTAGAATCAATGAAAATAAAACTAATACCCACTTCCGAAGAACTTGCACAGTGTTATGAGTATGGAGTAGAGTTTGGTGAAATAGTAAATGGAAAAATGCTGGAAATGACTATGAATTAGATGAATAAAATGGAGATGAGTATAAATAACTGACTAAAACTATTACTCATCTCCAATTTATTTGGAATAATTAAATAAAACTCTTCTTTTTAACTCACTTTATACCTCAACAACAAATTTATAGACTAATTTTTATTTATTATTTGACATAAGATTAGATTTATTGATATTATACTCATATTTTGATGATTGAGGAAAAATATTTGAATAGATTATTTGATAGAAATGATAACTTAGCCATTCTTATAGCGGGTATTTTTGCTGTAATTATTGGTCTTGGTATCTCAAGGTTTGTTTTTACTTCATTGATTCCAAATATGTTAGAAGATTTTTTAGATATTACCTTTGCTGGTATTTTAGCTTCTCTAAATTTTGCAGGCTATTTAAGTGGTTCGATTCTATCAATTTTTATAAAAGATATAAATCAAAAAGTCATACTTTTTAGAATAGGTATTTTCATATGTATTATTAATACCTTTGTTTTAGGTATTACAACAAATGAAACTATCTGGATAATCTCAAGACTATTGGCTGGTTTTGGGGGAGCTATGGCTTTTGTTGTGGGTTCTGCAATTGTTATGACAAAACTGAATATGCAGAGTAAAACCAAAGCCATGGGAATACATTTTTCTGGTATAGGATTTTCAATCTTAACTACTGATTTGATTAATCGGGCAGTTTTACATTTTAGTAACTCTTGGCAAATCTCATGGATAGTTTTAGCTGTTTTTGGGATTGTTATCTCTATATATTCTATGTATATTTTATCCTTTGACAAGAAAGTTGACACAAAAATAGTAAAACACAAATTTGACAAATCAATTTTTACATTTTTTGTAGTTATTTTAATAATTGCATATTTTACAGAAGGTGTAGGTTTTGTAGTTCAAGGAACGTTTTTACCTGATATTATAAACACTTTGCCTGGGCTTCAAGGTTATGGAAATCTAACTTGGACACTTGTTGGAATAGCTGGGATTCCTTCTTGTATTATTTGGTTAAGACTTGCTCATAAATATGGAAGTGTAAACATAATAATTATAGCTTTATCTCTTCAATCAGTGGGGATTTTAATACCTACTTTTACAAATAATATTTATCTAAACTTATTAAGTGGAGTTCTTTATGGTGGAACTTTTGTAGGATTGGTTGGTTTGTTTATGACTTTAGGTGGTCATTTAGCAAAAGGAAATCCGGTTGTACTAATGGGTGCTCTTACCACATCTTATGGAATAGGACAAGTTATCGCACCACTTTATAGTGTATATTTAATAGAAAAGTTTGGTAATTATGATTATGCTTTATATTTAACAGCATTTATTGTAGTTTCTGGGATTGTACTTTTACTCTTTGCAAAAAGGTTTCAAACCCATAAACTTTAGAGTTTTATGATAGGTCACTAAGAGTTGACACTTTATAAACCACATCTTTAAGTTCATTTAGCTTTTTTACAATATCACTATTGCAGTGTTCATCCATTTCAAATCTTGTCTCCATGAAATCATATATGTTGTCGATATTTGAAAAAACTTCTTGTAAAAGTTGTTCTTTAATCTTTTCTTGAATACTCATTTTATTTCCTTTAGTTTAAAATCTAAAATTTTAGTTAAATCAAATCCACAAAACTTATTAGAGCCAATTGCAATAAGAGGTCTTTTTATTAATATGGGATTAGAAAGCATAAGAGATAATATCTCATCTTCAGAAGTGTGTTCTACATCTAGCTCTTTATTCTTTACA
The DNA here is from genome assembly GCF_048571185.1 of Arcobacter denitrificans (SeqCode). Classification (GTDB taxonomy): domain Bacteria; phylum Campylobacterota; class Campylobacteria; order Campylobacterales; family Arcobacteraceae; genus Arcobacter; species Arcobacter denitrificans. Next base: position 1,346,727 of record NZ_CP182350.1, read on the forward strand.
ATAGGAGCATTAGGATTTATACAATCTTTTATACTCTTTTCTCCCAAAAAGTCTAGAAGTTGATTTTTTGAAAAATTTGTCTTTAGTAAATTAGTACTAATAACATTAAAACCAAAATCAATCAATCTCTTCTTTTGTTTAGTGTTATTTACACACCCTGGTTTTTCGTAAAAAATTATTGGAATCATATTATCTCCTTATATAAGTACTCTATGCATTTTTTATTCCCAGAAACTTTATGGAACGCTATATGCATAAGCTACTACATATAATTAAAAAGGAGATACTATGAGTTGTTCTTGTACATCAAGTAGTACGCAAGAGGAATTACAACAAGAGGTTATGGATAAGATTAACAATCATCCATGTTATTCTGAGGGTGCTCATCAACACTACGCAAGAATTCACGTAGCAGTTGCACCTGCTTGTAATATACAATGTAACTACTGTAACAGAAAATTTGATTGTTCAAATGAATCAAGACCTGGTGTTACATCAAATAAGTTAAGTCCTGAAGATGCAGTTAAAAAGGTATTATATGTGGGTGGAGATATTCAACAACTTTCAGTTGTAGGAATCGCAGGACCAGGTGACGCACTAGCAAACCCTAAAAAAACATTTGATACATTTAGAATGCTTCACGAAAAAGCACCTGATCAAAAACTATGTTTATCAACAAATGGACTAAGACTTCCTGATTATGTTGATGAGATGGTTAAATACAACGTTGACCACGTAACGGTAACTATTAATTCAGTTGATCCAACTGGTGAAATTGGAGCTAAAATTTACCCATGGGTACACTGGAATCATGAAAAAGTATTTGGGGCAGAGGGTGCAAAAATTCTTTTAGAACAACAACTAAAAGGTATCAAGATGCTTACGCAAAGAGGTATTTTGGTAAAAGCAAACTCTGTTTTAATCCCTGGAGTTAATGAAGAAGAGTTAGTAAATGTTGCTAAAAAACTTAAAGAATTAAACGTATTCTTACACAACATTATGCCACTTTTATCAAAAGAAGAGTATGGAACATATTATGGACTAAATGGACAAAGAAGTGCAACAGACCAAGAAGTAATGGCTGCACAAGAAGCATGTGGTATGGATATGAAACTAATGAGTCACTGTAGACAATGTCGAGCAGATGCAGTTGGATTGATTGGTGAAGATAGAGGAGAAGAGTTTACTCCTGATGTTTTCCAAAATATGTCTTGGGAAGAGTTACAAGACCAATATAACATGGAAGCAAGAGCTAAAAAACATGAAGTTATAGAAAACTGGAGAGCAGCACTTGATACTGCAAATGAGCGAATCAAAATAGAACAAGCAAGTAAAGAAGAACTTAGTTCTACTGGTGAGACTAAATTAGTAGCAGTTACAACAGCTGGTGAAGGAACAGTTAACTTACACTTTGGTAATGCTACAGAGTTCTTAATTTATGAAGTTGGAGATAAAGCTATCAAATTTGTAATGCATAGAAAAGTTGAAAATGCTTACTGTAAAGGTCCTGAGGATTGTGATGGTTCTTATCCAATTGAAGAGATTAAAAATACGCTAAATGATATTGATATTTTATTAACAGAAAAAATTGGTGGATGTCCTCAAGATGAGTTATCTCAAATCAATCTTATCTCTGATGATTCATATGCACTTCAACCAATAGAAAAATCAGTATTTGCAGCAGCACAAAAGTATTTCTATAGTGATGAAGTAAAATCTCAAAAAGAGTTAGGGTAAGCCCTAGCTTTATTTTATGAATCCTAAAATATTTTTAGGGAATAGTTTTTGCATGTTTACTTATAATCCAACAAAAGGTAAATATTATGTTTCTTATTAATGATACTACTTTAAGAGATGGCGAACAAGCACCATACGTAGCATTTAATACACAAGAGAAACTTGATATTGCCCAGAAACTTTATGAAGCGGGCGCTGATGAACTAGAAGTTGGAATTCCAGCAATGGGAAAAAAAGAGCAAGATGATCTTAAAGAGATATTAGCTTTAAATCTTCCTATTCAAATAATGAGTTGGAATAGAGCAACAATGTCTGACTTGGAAGCCTCTTTAGGGTGTGGCTTAAAAGCGGTTGATTTGTCTATTCCAGTTTCAGATATCTTAATCGATGTAAAATTTGGTGGAGATAAACAAAAAGTTTTAGCACAACTAGAAAAAGTTATTCTTGAAGCTAAAAAAGAAGGCTTATTTGTTTGCATTGGGGGAGAAGATTCAAGTCGCGCGGATTTGGACTTTTTAAAAGAGATTTTAGCCTTAGGTAAAAGTCTTGGTGCAAATAGATTTAGATATTGTGACACTGTTGGAATATTAACTCCAACAAAAACTTATCAAAATATTAGTGAGCTTACAAAGTTAGATTTACTTGATATTGAGATGCATACCCATAATGATTTTGGTATGGCAACAGCAAATGCAATTTCAGGTTATGAAGCAGGAGCAAAAAGTGCCAATACCACGGTTATTGGATTGGGTGAACGCGCGGGAAATGCATCCTTTGAACAAGTACTGATGACTTTGGCAAGACTTCTTGGAAAAAATACGCAAATAAAATCTGATAAATTAAAAGCACTTATTCAAACGGTAGGATTAGCTTCAAATAGAAGAATTGATACTAACCTACCTATTGTGGGAGAGTATATTTTTTCCCATGAGTCTGGTATTCATGTAAATGGAATGATGAAATCAAAAAGTGCCTATGAACCATTTACTCCTATGGATGTTGGGCTAGAGAGATGTTTCCCTATTGGAAAACACTCAGGAACTTCAACACTACTTTTTCATCTACAAGCATTGGGGATAAGTCCTACAAAGGAAAGTTTACAAAAGATATTGCCATTGGTTAGAGAGATTGTTACAAATAGAAAAAAAGTCTTAGAGATAAAAGAATTGGAAGAGTTATACTTATGTTCGTTGGATATTTAAGAAACAATTTTGAAGAAGAGCTTTCTTCAATAATAGAAAGTGATAAGCTTTTTGACCTAGAGTTATTAAAACAGACTTATGAGGTATATCCACAATACTGTTTTGCTGCTTATGATGAGGGTAAAATAGTTGGAGTAATAAGTGCATATGATTTTAATAAACATGTTTTTATAAATGTTATAAACGTTTTAGATACACATAAAGAGGTACTAACAAGATTTATAAAACTTTTAGTTCAAAATGTCTCAAGTATGAATATTTATGTTTTAGTTGAAGATAAATTAAGTACATATTTTACAGCATTTAAGTTCCAAGAACACTCAAAGTTTTTGAGATATATGCATAGTGGAGAAGCTGTTGCCTTTAATTTTTCAAACTCAACAGCAAAACAAGTAAGTGGGGAAGATTATGCGAATATCTCTAGAGAGATAGATAGAAAAGTATTTTTAGATGATAGAGAAGAGTATATAAAAAAAGATTGTGTTTTTTCAAACTCTTTAAAACTTTCTACTACAAGTGGTTTTATGCACTCTTATGTTGTAAATAAAAGATACATAAGAATATCACCTTGGCTTATGCAAAATGAATCTTACTTAGATGCTGAAAAGCTTTTAAGAGGAGTTTTGTACTATCGAGGGTTAAAGAAAATCTTTGCTTTTGTACCAAAAGATATAAAAGAGATAAGTGAACTCTATGAGAGTTACAAATTTAGAAAAGATGCAAATTTTACTTTGCTTTATTTAGGTGAAAAGCCTCAGATAAAATTAGAGAATTTGTACGCAATTTAATAAAAGGATAATAGTATGTCGAATTTAACACCTGAGCAAAAAGAGAAGAAAAAAGAGTTAGCAAAATATAAAAGAAAAGTTGTAGAAAAAGCTGGTGTTATGCACGATATAGTTGAAGATACAATTTGGACTGATTATGTAAAGTTGCCTCAACTTAGTGAAGAGATAGGGGTAGCCATGAAAGATGTTGAAAGTTTTTTAGACGAACATCCTTATTTAAGATAGAATATTATGGAAGATTTAAAATATAAAATTATTTGTGAGTGTGGACAGATGTCAGCTCTTGATGCAGTAAAAATATTTGAAACTACAGATCTTCCATATAAGAAAGCTAAAAAGTTAGTGACAGGATGTAATAAAACCTGTTGTAGAAAACCTCTTATGGCATTGTTTAATATGGTTGACTTTGGATTTGTTGATTATGAAGAAGTATCCTTTTTAATAGATGCAATGAATGATAGATTAAAGGGACAAAATGAGAAGTAAAATTGAAGATTTTATTAGATGGGTTCATACAAACGGACTAAGCGCTTTCATTTCCACTCATATTGATGATATAAATGGGATGACTCATTTGGACTTATCAAAAAAGAAAATCCGAGAAATCCCTGAGTCCTTTAGTGTCTTGGAAAACCTAACAGTTTTAAAGCTGTCAAATAATAGATTAACAAAGTTACCAAATTGTATAGGAGACTTTAAATATCTAAAAAACTTACAATGTGAAAACAATCTATTAAAAGAAGTTCCAAGTAGTATTGGAAACTTATCTAAGCTTATGATTTTAAATCTAAATGGAAATAGATTAGAAAAGCTTCCAAAAGAGATATATGACTTAAAAAGTCTTACAAGATTAACTCTAGCTGCAAATAAGATTAAAGAGTTGCATAAGGATTTAGAGAAGTTAAATAAGCTTTTATATTTCTCTTTAGATACTAATGAGCTAGATGAACTACCAGATAGTTTTTCTAAGATGAAATCTTTATATTATTTGGATGTTTCATTTAATAATTTAACTAAATTACCCAACTCTATTTCTCAAATAGAAGAGTTACAAACTCTACTATTAGAGGGAAATCAAATAGATGATTTACCTTCTTTAGAATCACATGATATGCTCATAAAACTTGATTTAAGTGAGAATTCCTTGAAGTCATTGGATTTTAATGTTAGTAAATTAGAAGATTTAAAAATTCTTATTTTGGATAATAACTTTTTAACAACACTTCCCAATGAGATATGTGAATTAAGCAATTTAAACAACTTAAGTATAAGTTCTAACTCTCTAATAAGACTGCCAGAAAATATTGGAAATCTTCAAAACCTCGAAGAGTTGGATATCGAAGATAACAATATCAAAAAACTGCCAGAGAGTTTTACAAAGCTAAAAAAGCTAAAAAACCTCTACTTAGCTGATAATAATAGTTTAGAAAAACCAGAGGGAATGGAATTTGAATATTGTGATTTATAGTAAAAAGATAACAGTTTAGAAAGGAGTTTTTGATGTTAGATTTAGAACTTATGGAAAAAGAGGTTTTAGCCCTTTTGACAAAACATGCAAATGATGACTTTGCAAAAGAGAATTTAGCTCCTCTTATTGCAAGAACTTCTATAGAGATGGGACATCTTTATTCTGATTTGGGATTACCAAGTAGAGAAGAGATGGGAAAACTCATGAGCGCAAATTTTAGCTCACTAGCCAAACTAAAACCTTCAGATGTAAGATGGAAAAAGTATCTGTATGATTGTATTGCTAAAACAGCACCTGCTTGTGCTAAATGTACTGATATCTCAAACTGTTTCCACTGCTCTTTAGCTTCATAAATTATTCTAAGAACTTATCATGTAAGTCTTTGTTTTTAGAGTAGATTTTATATAAAACACCTTCATAATTGAATTCTAAGTAGTTCGCATGAAGCCATAATCTATGGCAACCACTTACCTCTTTTCTTTTCTCTTCATCTAAAACTCTATCTAGATACGCATCTGCAAACTCATCTTCTACCCCATAAATTGGGTCACCCAATATGGCATGGCCTATTGAATAAAGATGTACTCTTATTTGATGTTGTCGCCCAGTTACGGGTATAGCTTCCACAAGAGTTAAATCTTTTTTCTTATTATAGTTGATTGGGTTGATTATTGTTTTTGATTTTTTACCTTCACTTCCTGCTGCCATTCTCACCCCAATATTTTTGCCCTCTTTTTGTATGGAAGTATCAATTGAAACAGACTCTTTTAACTCACCTTTTACTATTGCTAAGTAAGATTTTTTGTATTTTTTCTCTTCAAACATTAATTTTAGCTTAGATTCTATATCCCTATCTTTTGCACACATTATTAATCCAGAAGTTTCCGCATCAATTCTATGTACTAAGTTGGCATCAGGGCCGAAATGATAGCGCACTTCGTCTAATAAACAGTATTCTGTATTTTTACTTATGGGATGAACAACAATTCCAGAAGGTTTTTCAAATATAGCAAAGAAATTGCTTTGAAATAGTGGTTTTAAGCCCCTTGTATGACCTTCAAATTGTGCCATATAAATCAAGTCAGAATCAATGATGTCCCCATACTTTAAAGTATTGAAAGCTTCATCAAAAACTCTTCCTTTACTAATAGACTTTTGCGCTGTAGACGTCTTTATCTTGAGATTTTTGACTAAATGCACTTGGATTTTTTCTCCTGAAAGTGCTGGGTATTCTTTTAAAATGAACGGCAAAACTATATCCTTAAATTAAGTAAAAATTAACCAAAAATTAATAAGATTCTTTGACTAAAGTAGATAACATATCATATTAAAAAAAATCGAAATTTATGATAAAAATACAAAAAATTTAAAAAGTGCTACAAGGAATTTATGAATGGTTGAAAGATACGCAAGAGAAGAGATGAGCTCAAAGTGGACTCAACATGCAAGATATGCTGCATGGCTTGAGGTAGAAAAAGCAGCAGTGAAAGCCTGGAATAAAATTGGGCTTATTCCAGATGCTGATTGTGAAAAAATAGTAAAAAATGCTACGTTTTCAGTTGAAAGAATCGAAGAAATCGAAGCTGTTACGAAACATGATTTAATTGCATTTAATACAAGTGTATCTGAATCACTAGGTGAAGAGTCAAGATGGTTTCACTATGGTATGACTTCATCAGATGCTGTTGATACAGGTGTTGCAATTCAAATGAGAGATTCTTTAGAAATCATCATTGAAGATGTAAAGATGTTACTAGAATCTATTGAAAAAAGAGCACAAGAGCATAAGTTTACGTTGATGGTGGGTAGAAGTCATGGTATTCATGGGGAGCCTATTACTTTTGGTTTAACTTTAGCTGTTTGGTATGATGAAGTATCAAGACACCTTAAAAACCTTGAAGAGACTATGGAAGTTATCTCTGTGGGACAAATCTCTGGAGCTATGGGTAACTTTGCTCACGCACCACTTGAGCTTGAAGAGTATGCAATGGCAGAGCTTGGACTTAAACCAGAACCTTGTTCAAATCAAGTAGTTCATAGAGATAGATATGCAAGACTAGCAACTACTTTAGCACTTCTTGCAAGTTCTATTGAAAAGTTTGCTGTACAAGTAAGACACCTACAAAGAACAGAAGTATATGAAGCTGAAGAGTATTTTGCAAAAGGGCAAAAAGGATCTTCTGCTATGCCACATAAAAGAAATCCAATATTAACTGAAAATATTACAGGTCTAGCACGTATGATTAGAGCATATGCAACACCTGCAATGGAAAATGTTGCCTTATGGCACGAAAGAGATATCTCACACTCTTCAACAGAGAGATTTTGGTTACCAGATGCTTTTATTACAAGTGATTTTATGCTTCATAGAATGAACAATGTAATTGCAAACTTAACAGTTATGCCAGAAAATATGATGAAAAATCTAAATCAAACTGGTGGATTAGTGTTTTCACAAAGAGTACTGTTAGAACTTCCAAAAGCTGGAGTTTCTAGAGAAGATGCTTATAGAATAGTTCAACGAAACGCAATGAAAGTTTGGGAAGAGATACAACAAGGTAAACCTACAACAAATGAAAAAGGTGAATCTTTATATTTACAATATTTATTAGGGGATGAAGAGTTGAGAAATTCTTTATCTGAAGAGCAAATAAGAGAGTGTTTTAATTTTGACTACTACACTAAAAATGTAGATGCAATTTTTAAAAGAGTTTTTAAAAAATAAAAAAATCTATTTAAAGGTAATACGATGGCTTTAATGATTCAGAAGAGAAATGGTAGAAAAGAGGTTTTAGATATAACTAAAATCCAAAAGATGACAATTGCAGCAACACGAGATTTAGAGGGTGTTTCTCAAAGTGAATTGGAACTTGATTCACAAATAAAGTTTATTGATGGGATGAGTTCATCTGATATTCAAGATGCCCTATTAAAAACAGCAATTGAAAAAATCGATATTGATGTTCCAAATTGGACTTTTGTTGCAGCAAGATTGTTTATATTTAATTTATATCATAGAGTGGGAAGAACGACAAACAGTGTAAAAGGCGAAGCTTACTCACATATGAGTGATTATATAAGAATCGCTCAAGAAGCTGGAAGAATGATTCCAGGATTAGAGAGTGGATATGATTTAGATGATTTAGATAGTTATTTAAAGCCAGAAAGAGATTTACAATTTAATTACCTAGGTATTAAAACTTTATATGATAGATATCTAATTAAAGATAGAAATTCTGAGCCAATAGAGTTACCACAACATATGTTTATGGGTATTGCTATGTTCTTAGCACAAAATGAAGATAATAAACAAGAAAGAGCAAAAGAGTTCTATGATGTTGTTTCAAAATTTGAGGTTATGCTTGCAACTCCAACATTAAGTAATGCAAGAACAAACAGACACCAATTATCATCTTGTTATATAGGTTCAAGTCCTGATAACATCGAAGGTATCTTTGATGGTTATAAAGAGATGGCACTATTATCTAAGTTTGGTGGTGGTATTGGTTGGGATTGGAATCAAATCAGAGCCTTAGGTGGAGCTATTGATGGTCACAAAAGTGCAGCTGGTGGTACTGTTCCATTTTTGAAAATCACAAATGACATTGCAATAGCAGTTGACCAATTAGGTACTAGAAAAGGGGCAATTGCTGTTTATTTAGAGCCTTGGCATATGGATATCTCTGATTTTCTTGACTTAAAGAAAAACTCAGGGGAAGAGAGACGTAGAGCTCATGATTTATTCCCAGCACTTTGGATTTCAGATATTTTTATGCAAAGAATCATGGAAGACTCACACTGGACACTATTTGATCCAAATGATGTAAAAGACTTAAGTGAACTTCACGGTGAGGCATTTGAGAAAAGATACATAGAATATGAACATGATGATTCAATTGTAAAAGAGAGAATCAAAGCAAAAGATTTATGGAAGAAAATTTTAACTTCATATTTTGAATCAGGTTCTCCATTTTTATGTTTCAAAGACAATGCAAACAGAGCAAATCCAAACGGACACGTTGGACATATCAGAAGCTCAAATCTATGTACAGAGATATTCCAAAACACTAACCCAAATAGATATAAGATAAAATTAGAGTTTGAAGATGGTGTAATAGAAGTACATGATGAAGATGATACTATAAAAGTAGATTCAGGAATAGTTAAAAAAGCAAATAAAGTAACCGCCCTAGACTCTATTGGTGGTAAAAAAATCTTTATAGTTGAAAAAGAGAAAACAGATGGAGATACTGCTGTATGTAACTTGGCTTCTGTTAACTTAAGTAAAATCCATACAAAAGAAGATATTGAAAGAGTTGTTCCAACAGCTGTTAGAATGTTAGACAATGTTATTGACTTAAACTTCTATCCTCTAAGAAAAGTAAAAGCTACAAACCTAAAATCAAGAAGTATTGGTCTTGGTGTTATGGGTGAGTCTCAAATGCTAGCAGAAGAGAAACTTGCTTGGGGAAGTTCAGATCATCTGAAAAAAATTGATAAAGTAATGGAATCTATTTCATACAATGTAATCAAATCAAGTTCAGAACTTGCAGTTGAAAAAGGAAAATACCCTACGTTTGATGGCTCAAACTGGTCAAAAGGTATTATGCCACATGACCATGCTCCACAAGCTGTAAATGCTTTAGTAGACAAAGATTTATTTGATGCTGGGTATGATTGGGATGCTCTAAGAGAACAAGTAAAAAAAGATGGTATGAGAAATGGATACCTTATGGCTATTGCTCCTACTTCATCAATCTCTATTTTAGTAGGAACTACACAAGCAATCGAACCAGTGTATAAAAGAAAATGGTATGAAGAAAACTTATCAGGACTTATTCCTGTAGTTGTTCCAAAACTTAGTCCTGAAACATGGTCTTATTATACACCAGCTTATGATGTAGACCAATTGGATATAATAAAAGCAGCAGCAGTAAGACAAAAATGGATTGACCAAGGGCAAAGTACAAATATCTTTATGTCTTTAGATAAAGCAAGTGGTAAGTATATGCATCAAATTTATACTTTAGCTTGGCAATTAGGTCTAAAATCAACGTACTACCTAAGAAGTCAATCACCAGAGGCTGCAAATGATGTGGAAGATAGAAGCATGGAGTGTTCAGGTTGTCAATAAGATAATCTGATTTCCCATAAGAAGAAAAATAAAATAAGGCAAAACAGTGGCAAGAAAAACTATATACAATCCCGAATCAAAAGAGAGTTTAAACGATAGAAGAATTTTTGGTGGTAATCCAGATGGTATGATAAATTTCACTAGAATGAAATATCAATGGGCAATAAATCTATGGGATACAATGGAAGCAAATACTTGGTTTCCTAGAGAAGTTCAAATGACAGGTGATGCAAAGGATTATAAATACCTTACACCTGCTGAAAAAAGAATGTATGATTTAGTTTTATCACAACTTATTTTTATGGATTCGTTGCAGACAAATAACTTAATGGATAATATTAACCCTTATATAACAGTTCCTGAAATCAATGCTTGTCTTTCAAGACAATCATATGAAGAAGCAAACCACTCAAAATCATATGCTGTTATGGTTGAGTCAATTTCTGACAATACAGATGAAATCTATGACATGTGGAAAAATGACACTCAATTAAGAGAAAAAAACAACTACATAGCAGCAGTTTATGATAACTTGTCTGAGAATATTACAGATGAAAAGATGGTTTTAGCAATGTTTGCAAATCAAATCTTAGAGGGATTATATTTTTATGCAGGTTTTGCAGCTATGTATGCCTTAGGAAAATCAGGGAAGATGCTAGGAAGTTCACAAATGATAAAATTCATCCAAAGAGATGAAGTAACACACCTACTACTTTTCCAAAACATGATTAATTCTACAAGAAAAGAGAGACCAGAACTGTTTACTCCTGAGTTAGAGCAAACAGTAAGAGGAATGTTCAGAAAAGCAGTTGAACTAGAATCATCATGGGGAGCATATATCACACAAGGGCAAATCCTAGGTTTCACAGATGGAATCATCACTCAATATATTCAATACCTAGCAGATAAAAGATTAGATGCAGTAGGATATAAACCAGAGTATAATGTTAAGCACCCTATTCCATGGGTAGATGGATATAGCAGTTTCAATGACCAAAGAACGAATTTCTTCGAAGGAAATGTAGTTAACTACTCAAAAGGAAGCATCGACTTCGACGACTTTTAAAAAGGAGATTTTCTAATCTTTCTTTTTGCTAATCTCTGCGTTGGCGGAGTAGATTTATAAACTCACTTACTTTAGTAAGCTCCTTCATAAATCTACTCCACCGCCTTGACCTTAACAAAAATAAACATCATAAAATCTCTTTTTATTCAATATAATTATTCTCAACTAAAAAGTTTTCACCTTTGTCTGATAATTTATATCCAAGAATAATTTTATTATTAGAAGTATGTTTATTTGCCTCATTAATATAATTTTTACTTTTTAACTGTTTTATTAAATATTTAGTTTTTAATTCATTAATATTTAGTTTATTTTTTATTTCATCTAATGTAAATAATTCTTTATAATCAGGTACATAAAGTTTCATTGCTTTATCTTCTAGTTCATCAATATTAGGCTTCATATTATTGATTTTTTGTTCTAAACGAGAAATTTCTTCTTCTTTACTATTTAGTTTATTATAATAATTATCTAAATCAATTCTAGTATTATTTATTTCATTATCTTTAGAAGTTATTGTTTTTTCAAATGATTCAATTTTTGATTGATATTCAAAGATTAAAGTATCTTTTTTCTCCATAGAGGATTTTAATTTCAATATTTCACTATCTTTTTTTTGAAACTTATCATCGAAACTTAATTCAAGCTCTGTAAATTTTTGTTGTAGTTCTCCAAACTCTTTTTTTGTAAGAACTTTTCCATTGCTTATTTCTTTTAATTTATTTTGATGCCAAATCCAAGCTTTATGAATAAGATTACTAATAAATGGGAAAATTAATATATATAGTAGTGTTATAATCATAGGAATTAATAATCCATTTATTGGAATATTAATTCCTAGAACAGTTAAAATATCTTCTTTATATAATTTATCTATTTCTGTAAACTTGATATTAGATTCTAATTTTTCATCAAATAATATTACGATTATTTTATAATTAAGAATAATCCAATAAAAAATAAAGGCACCAATAAGTGGACTTGTAGTCCGTTCATATAGACTTGCTTTAAATGAGTTAACTATATCTTTCATTAATATTCCTAAATTAAGTTATTAAGATAATAGCAAAAAAGGAATTAAAAAATTTCAATAAAAAACATAAAAACTAAAACACCAAAGAAATCCCAGCCTTTGACAACTCGGCTGGTGGCTTTTTGTCTTACTTTTTAACACTAAAAAGTGAGAAAGTGAAGAACTTGTTCTTCAAGAGAATATTGCAATTTGCAATAAAATATAATCTAATAAATTATTAATGTTAAACTTCTAAAAATATATAGGAGTTTACATGCAAAACTTTCCATCTGTACAAATACAATCAAAGATTTATCATATAAGAAATAAGCAAGTTATGATTGATAGTGATTTAGCAGTTATGTATGAAGTTCAAACAAAAAGATTAAAAGAGCAAGTAAATAGAAATATTGAAAGGTTCCCAGATGATTTTATGTTTCAGTTAACTAGTGAAGAGTTTGAAATCTTGAGGTCGCAAAATGCGACCTCAAGTTGGGGAGGAAGAAGATACATGCCATATGTTTTTACAGAACAAGGGGTTTATATGTTAGCGACTGTTCTAAAAGGCGATATCGCAAGAGATGTTACCATATTAATTATGCGTACATTTACAAAAATGAGAGAGTTTTCTTTATCTTATGAAAATGTTATAAAAGAGATAACTAACATAAAAGAAGATAATAAACTTCATAAAGAAATCACAGATGAAAATACTAAAGATATAAGATTAGCATTGAAATATCTTCAACAAATTTTAGAAGATACAAAGGAAACAGAAGAGAAAGTTATGGGTTTTAGAGTTTAAAATTAAACAAACCCTAAATCCCTTTAGTTAAAATATTCCACACAATTTATCAAATATAAGAGGCAAAAATGTTCACAGAACTAATACGACCACGATTTTTAGAAACTGATGCTTTAGGGCATATAAACAATAACACTTATGGCGTGTGGTTTGAATCTGCACGTGACCCTATTTTTCATATCTTTATGCCAAAGGTTGATGTGAAGAAGTGGAATCTTGTGATGGCTCACAGCTCTTTTGATTTTTTAAAAGAGGTATTTTGGGGTAAGGAAGTTATTGTTAAAACTGCTATTTCAAAGATAGGCAACTCTTCACTTGAGTTATGCCATGCTGTTTACCAAGAGGGTAAACTTTGTACTACTGGAAAGTGCGTGCTTATTCACTATAACTTTGAGACAAAAGAGTCTGTGCATATTCCAGAAAACATAAGAGAAGAGCTTGAAAATCATCTTTTTACTCTACCTTGGCATGGGACATTAAAAGAGTTAGAAGAGTTTGTAAAGAGTGGTAAAAACTAGAAGTTCTAGCTTCTTTTACTCAAATATAAACGGTATTACAGAAGCTACAAGAAGTATTGCCATAGTCATATTGAACTTTCTTACATGACTCTCCTCTTTTATAAATCTTTTCAAAGCTACGCCACCTATAGTCCAAGTGTTGGTAGAAAGCATTCCTGAGAGTAAAAAGATAAAAGATATGATTAGTACTTGAGTTATACTATCATTTTTTGAAGTTACGAAAATAGATATAGAAGTTAATGACATAATCCAACCCTTTGGATTTATCCACTGAAATAGTGCTGCTTGTATAAAAGTAAAAGGTTTACTTTTGTGTTTTATTTGCATACCTCCTTTGCTTGTGGCTATTTTATATGCCATCCACAAGAGGTAAACTATCCCTACTACTTTAAGTACTTTTAAAACTATTGGAAACTTTTCAAATATAATCCCAAAACCTAAGCCTACAAGTAAAATCATCAAAGAAAAACCTAATGTTACTCCAAGTATATGAGGAATAGTTCTTTTATACCCAAATGTAAGTCCAGAAGATAAAAGCATGATATTATTTGGTCCTGGAGTCATAGTACTACTTACAGTAAATGTTGCAATAGAAAGTAGCATAGTAAAGGTATAAAACTCTTGCAAATGAACTCCTTTTTAATTTGTGAGGTGATTATATCTGTTAAAATATTTTTACTCTATACATATCTTGATATAAAAGTTATCTATTCTTGCTAAATATTATCTTTATAATATGATATAATTTTTTATGATAAAAATAAACCACTTAGACCATCTTGTATTAACTGTCAAAGATATAAATAAAACTGTTGAGTTCTATACTCAAATCTTAGGTATGGAAAAGGAGATTTTTAAAGGCTCTCGCATAGCATTAAAATATGGTAATCAGAAAATCAATCTTCATGAATTAGGAAATGAATTTGAACCAAAAGCTTTTAATGTAAAAGATGGAAGTGCAGACTTGTGTTTTATAGTGGATACAAAAATAGAAGAGGTAAAAGAGTTTTTAGAGTCCAAAAATGTAGAAATCATAGAAGGAATAGTTCCAAGAACTGGTGCAATGGGTAATATAAAATCTATTTATATAAGAGACCCTGATATGAATTTAGTGGAGCTATCAAACTATTAGTCACTCTTTCTCATCATAAAAGAGTTTTATCAGAAGTAGTGTTAAGACAAAGAACAGTGAATTTAAAATAAGATAGAGGCTATCTAAAAGTTCTGATGTTATTGAACTATCTGTTTGATATTGAAAATTAATCAAATCAACTATTCCTATAGAAAGAAAATAAGAAAAAAGTATAGCAATCGATAATTTGAAAGCTTTTTTTGTATTTATAGCTAACATATATGTATCCTAAATAATTTATATATATTATTTTAGGATAAAGACGTCACATATCACGTCACAAAAAGGCTAAATTTTAGAATTTACTTTCATCATGATAAAACTCATTTACATCATTAAAGCCCTCTAAGAAGTAAAGGAAAAATGCTACATCGTCAATTTCATTTAAACTTATTTTTCCTTTGAGACTTGGCATAGTATCAAAATGTTTTATTATCCCTTCAAGACAGATAGTTTTTGCTTTATTTGGATAATAAAGATAATCTTTTACAAAGTCAGTAGTCTCAATAATGTGAAACTCAATATCTTGCATACTACCTATTTGACTCTTTAGTCTAAAAGATATTTCATTTCCTGTTGGAGCTTTTAGGTTTAGAAGTTTGTTATCTTCATCAATAAAGTTTTTCATCAAAAGTTGTATATCCATGTACTTTACGTGGCATTCAGCACATTTTTGTTCAAAAACTTTTTCTCCTTTTTCATACTTTTGCCTATCAAATTGTTCTGGTAAGGCATAAATGAAACTAAAAATTATAGAAAAGAGAGCTAAAAATCGCATACTTACTCCTTCTTGTTTTATCAATACTAAAATAGTACGTAAATTTTATAAAATTATAATTATAAAAAAGATGTTAAATATTTGATATAAGAAATATTTTATTTCTTTTTACAATTTATTATTTTTTGTTGAAAAATATAATTTTTTTGGATACAATTGATAGATTTCATTAAAGAGAGATAAATGAGTGCAATTAAACAGATTATTTTTTTAACACTTCTTTTAATAGCCGTAATGGTTGGTTGTGTGTATACATACATTAATCAATATGAAATCCAAACAGATACTACAATAACTGCAACTTCTCAAGAAGAGACAAAAAATACAGAAGAAATAGAAGAAAAAGTAACTAAAGAAATAACAGAAAATGAAGAAGTTATTACAAAAATTGAAGAAAAAGCAAATGAGAAGATTGAAAAAAATATAGAAGAAACTAAAGAGATTGAAACTCCTAAAGAAAAAGAAGTAAAAGAGAAAAAGATAATAGAAAAAAAGAAAGAAGAGCCAGTTCTTTCAGAAAAGATACCACAAGAACAAAAGATAGAAGAGTTATCTAAAAAGATTCAACCTAAAAAGATACAAAATAACAAAACTCAAGAAGAGATAGATAATATTCTTTCTAAAGAGAAGATATTTTTCAAAAGATTAGGTACAGATATCACAGAAAAAAGTTACAAAGTTGTTCAAGATATAGCAAATATTTTATTAAAAAACCCAAACGTAAAAGTTGAAATAGGTGGGCATACTGATGCTAAAGGTGCAGATGATGTTAATGAATGGGTATCTCTACAAAGAGCAAAAAGTGTAAGAAAAGAGCTAATTAAGCTTGGAGTTTCAAAAGATAGAGTTACTGCAAAAGGTTATGGTGAAACTAAACCTTTGGTACCTAATGATAAAAATGGTTACTCTTTTGAAAACAGAAGAGTAGAATTTAAAATAATTGAGGAATAAGTATGTTGATGATTGCTTCTAAGATAGTTTTTTGGTTACTTGCTGTGTCTATACTTTCTATGTATATTGGATTTTTAATTGGAAAAGTAAGATATAAGAAAAAGCCAGTAAGTTATGAAATCAATCCAATCTTGCGAAAACCTGGAAATATTTATAACAAACCTTTTATTTTAGGGAATCCAAGACCTACTGGTAAAGATGACTTAAAAGAGGTAGAAGGTATTGATAGAGATATGGAAATCAAGTTAAACGCACTTGGAATTTTTCATATTGAACAAATAGCAAAATGGAGTGATAAAAACATAGATTGGATAGAAGAGTATTTTTCTATTGATAATCGAGTTATCGAAGAAGAGTGGGTTGAAAAAGCTAAAGTAATTACAAAAAGATAGAACTTATTTTTCTATCTTTTCTTCTAAAAGATTTTTAACACAACACTCAATCATATCAAAAACTTTATCAAAGCCCTCAAAGCCATCAAAAAAATATGGATCAGGTACATCTTCTCCCTCATATCCATAATCACCTATCAAAAGTGCAGTTTTGCATCCTAACTCTTTTAGTGAAGCTATATTTTTTGAATCAAGTCCTACGATTAGATCAAACTTTTTAAAATCATCTTTACTAACTTGTCTTGCTTTATAATTTGAAATATCAAGTCCTCTTATTTTAGCAATTTTTTGAGAATCAGGACATGGGGCATCACCTATGTGCCAAGATCCTGTTCCACAAGAGTCTACTTCTATATTGTAACCTTTTTTTTGTGCATAATCTCTAGCTATTGCTTCTGCAAGTGGTGACCTACATATATTTCCTAAACAAACAAATAAAATCTTCATGTTATTGTATACCTACATCTAAATATTTTCTCATAAGTTTTATCTCTTTTAAATCTATTGTTTTAGAGATAATCTCTTTGTTATCATCTATTGTTACATCTCCAAAGGGAGTGATAATAGCAGAACCTTTTGCGCAAGACTCATCTGCACTATCACTTGCAATAACAAAACACTGATTTGCAACAGCCAAGGCTTTTGATAGTGTCTCATAGTTGTCTTTTCTTTTTGCTCCCCACATAGCAGGAATCAAAATAATATCTGCACCTTTTAATTTCTGCCAATAGTCTATAAATCTAAGTTCAAAACAGACAAGAACTCCAATTTTAAGTTCATCTATCTCAAAAAGTTTTATATCCTCTTCTCTACCGCTTTCAAAATATTTATTTTCATCATTTAGTGCAAAGAGTTTTATTTTTGACTGTTTATGTATGATTTTACCCTTATGAAAAATATAAAAGGTATTGAAGTAATCTTCACACTCTTTATTTGTCATAGTTAAACTAATCGTTCTCTCTTTTGATAATAGGGTAAGCTTTTCTATGGCCTTTTTAGTAAACTTTCCTGCTTCTATTATTCTTCCATAGGCATAACCTGTAAGGCTTAACTCAGGTGCTAAAATAAATGACTCTTTTGGAGTTTGTAAAATAAGCTCTTCAAGATGGTCTAAATTATCTTGAAAGTTTGTACTAGGTTTAGTTTGAAGAGTTATTAAGTTCATTTTTACTTCTTGCTATTAGTTCATTAATTTTTGTTTCATAAAGTTTTGCAACTTCAAGGTCTGTTGACTCAAATCTTGTCACAAGTACAGGGGTAGTATTTGAAGCTCTTACTAATCCCCAACCTTGTTCAAATATTATTCTTACTCCATCAACTTCTATGATATCTAAGATTTTAGGAAAGTCATCTCCTACTGTTATTAGATTCTTTTTAATTTGGTGCATTAAATCAAATTTCTCTTCTTCTGTTGTTTCTACTTTTATCTCTTCTGTGGAATACACTTTTGGTAAAGAGTCAATCTCTTTATCTATGTCCATACCATCATGTATAAGTTCCAAGAGTCTAAATGTAGCATAAATTGCATCATCAAAACCATAATATCTATCATTGAAAAAGATATGCCCTGATACCTCTGCTGCCATATCTGCATTTAGCTCTTTTAGTTTTACTTTTAGATTTGAGTGACCAGTTTTATACATAACTGCAGTTCCACTTTCATTGATTCTATCATACATGATTTGTGTACATTTTACTTCACCAATGATTACTGGATTTTTCATAGTTTTTGCAAAAAGTAGTGCCATTATGTCACCTTTTA
Source organism: Arcobacter denitrificans (SeqCode) (assembly GCF_048571185.1). GTDB lineage: Bacteria > Campylobacterota > Campylobacteria > Campylobacterales > Arcobacteraceae > Arcobacter > Arcobacter denitrificans. The sequence goes on from NZ_CP182350.1 coordinate 1,365,472, forward strand.
CATTATGATTTTTAGTTAAAAATGCGATTCTATCAGCATCTCCATCATAGGCAAAACCATACTCATAATCACCTTTTAGCTTTTCTATTACATCTTTTAAGTTCTTTTCTTCACTTGGATCTGGATGATGATTTGGGAAAGTTCCATCTGGCTCACAATATAAGGCATCATAGTTTAGTTCAAGTGTATCTAATATATCAGTTAAAACAGTATCTGCAACTCCATTTCCACAATCAATTATAAGCTTTTGTTTCATACCTTTTAGGTGTGCAAACTCTGCAATCATGTAGTTTTTATATAAACTTTTTACATCTATTTCTTTAAACGAAGTGTTATTTTCGATAAGCATATCTTGATTATTAGTGATTTCTTCACCCATAGCATATATGTCTTCACCAAAGAAGGGTGCATTGTTAATAGTTATTTTAAAGCCATTATAAGGACTTGGATTATGGCTACCTGTTATCATAACTGAAGCATTTGGTAAAACTGAATCAAACTCTTGGAAAGAGGCAAAATAATTAACCCCTGTTGCTACCATCCCCATACCTAAGACTTGACAACCTGCTTTATTAAACCCAGATGTAAGGTAAGAAAAAAGTTCAGGAGAGTGGGTTCTTGCATCATAACCAATTACAACAGTAGGTTTTGTAGTTTTTACTCTTTTAATGGTTTCTAAGCCTAAGTAATAACCAATAAGCTTTGAACTTTGCTCATTTAGCTCATTTCCAACAATCCCTCTAATATCATATTCTCTAAAAATACTTTTATTTATCACGTATCTACCCTATTTTTTTTTAGATTATATCTAAAAGTTATTTTATGGAAGATTTAGTAAATTTTTTTATTTATTATGATAAACTTTGTTATGCAAAAATTATTAATAATTATAACTCTTATTTCATCTCTATATTCTTCTTCATTGATATCCCCTATTCCCACAAATGAAGATTATGATATAAATAAAGCACTTATTGGGAAAAAATTATTTCATGAAAAAAGGTTGAGTATTGATAATACAATATCTTGTTCCTCTTGCCATATAATAAATGAAGGAGGAGATGATAATAGGAAGTTTTCCCTTGGCGTTGATAACAAAAAGGGAAATATAAATTCTCCAACTGTATTAAACTCAAGATTTAATCTTTCACAGTTTTGGGACGGTAGAGCAAAGGATTTAAAAGAACAAGCCCTTGGTCCTATTCACAATCCTCTTGAAATGGGTAATAATTTTGAAAATATTATAAATAAATTAAAAAATGATGATTATTACAAAGAGGCTTTTAAAATCTACAAAGATGGAATGACACAAGATAATATAGTAGATGCAATAGTAGAGTTTGAAAAAGCACTTATAACCCCACACTCAAAATTTGATAGATATTTATTAGGAGACAAAGATATATTATCAACTGATGAAAAAGAGGGCTTTGAGCTCTTTAAAGATTATGGTTGCATATCTTGTCATAATGGAGTTAATATTGGTGGAAATCTTTATCAAAAGATGGGAATAATAAAAGAGTATAAAATCAAATCAGGTAATTTTGGACGATATAACGTCACTAAAAATGAAGAAGATAAATATTATTTTAAAGTCCCAACACTAAGAAATATAGAACATACAGCTCCTTATATGCATGATGGCTCTGAGGAGAATCTAAAAGAGACAATAAAAGTGATGATTGAGTATCAAGTTGGAATAATCCCAAGTGATGAAGAGATAGATAAAATTGAAATCTTTTTAAAAACATTAAATGGGGATACTCCCACTATTATGGTAGATGAATGAGAAGTACATATTTTGTTGCATTTTTCTTTTTATTGTTAATTAGTAGCTTAATATATAATATTGTAGAAGATAATAGAAGAGTAAGTAACTATTTTGATTTTGATGAATATATAGCAGATATTGTAGTAATAGATAATAACTTTAATAAATTTATAAGTAGTGATATTGGATTTATAAACTTTGATTTTATTAATGATCAAATTGAACGTGCAAACTTTAATATAAAGAAAATAAAAGAGGCAAATATTTTTGATAATATTGCAGATAGAAGCTTAAAAAAAGAGTTTTTATCTGTATCAGAGTTATTAAAAAAGAAAATGAGAATAATTGAAAGATTAAAATCTCATAATGCCATTTTAAATAATTCACTTAGAAATAATATAAAAATCATTGAGCAAATTGAAGATAAAAGATATTTAAATATTTTTGTAAAAATAGTAGCATTAAATTTTAGTTCTGACCCGTCAATGGATTCCTTAAAAGAACAGCTTGAAGAATTGATTCCCAAAAATAGGTTTCAAGAGCTTTTTTTAGTACACAGTAAGATTATAATTAAAAAAATGAAAGAGTATAAAGCCCTAAAAGAGGATGGTTCAGTATTAGCTTTTGGAAGAGAGTTGGAGAGTTTTGAAAAGAATTATTCAAGTCATACTAAAGAGTTAATTTTAGGAATCAAAAATATAATTTTAGCTCTTTTATTTTTACTATCTATTTTAATATTTGGATTTTTGTATTATTCATATAAGGTTTTAAAAAGCCAACTTGAACTAAAAAGATTTAAAAATGCAGTTGATAACTCTAACAATTTTGTTGTAGTTACCAATAAAGATAAAAAAATAAAATATATAAATAAGAGTATGTCTTCAGTTACTGGATACTGTCTAAATGAAGTTATAGACAAAACACCAGCTATTTTTGCTGCTGGAATTATCCCCGAAGATTACTACAAACAGATGAATGAAGATATTTATTCAGGTGAAAAATGGACAGGTGAATTTATAAATAAAGATAAAGAGGGTAATCTTATTTATGAAAAAGCGACAATTTCTCCTATATTTAATGAGTCTGGTAAAATTGAAGAGTTTTTAGCAATTAAACAAGATGTTACTAAAGAAAAAGAGATATTAAAATCCCTTAAAGAAAAAGACCATAGATTAACGCAACAAGCCAGAATGGTAATTATGAATGAGATATTAAACTCTATTGCACATCAATGGAGACAACCTTTATCTATAATCTCAACAGCTGCTAGTGGACTACTTATACACAAAGAATATGGTACTTTAAATGATAAGTTATTTAAAGACTTAACTGATTCTATTATGAATAACTCCCAATATCTATCTCAAACTATAGATAACTTCAAATCATTTTTTAAAACAGGTAATGAGGTAACTATATTTAATATAAGAAATAGTTTTGAAAAGTCTTATAAACTAATAGAGTATAGACTTAGTAATCTTCAAATAAAATATATTTTTAATTGTGATGAGGGTTCTATTGTATTAAAAGGAATTGAAAATGACCTAATACAAGTTTTTGTAAATATTCTAAATAACTCTATGGATGCTTTAGAAAACTTAGGAAATATGACAAAACTTATTTTAGTAGACATAAGTAAAGACGAAAACAATGCTTATATAAAAATTAAAGATGATGCTTTGGGGGTGAGTGAGGAGATTATAAGTAAGATATTTGAACCATATTTTACTACAAAACACAATTTCCAAGGAACTGGTATGGGCTTATATATTTCTCACCAAATTATAGTAGAGCAGTTTAAAGGTGATATCTCTTTAGAGAATATAACATTTTCATGGAATAAAGCTCAGTATAAAGGGGTAGAGTGCGTTATTACTATCCCACTTTCAGATGATAATTTTGAAAATGAGAGACCTACTTTAGGGGCAAATTAGAATTATCTAATTTGTCCATTACCATAAATTTTGAATTTAAATGTTGTTAAATCATTGATTCCCATAGGTCCTCTTGAATGAAGTTTATTAGTAGAAATCCCAACTTCAGCACCAAGCCCAAAAGCACCACCATCAGTAAATCTTGTACTTGCATTTGCATATACACAAGCAGAATCTACTTCATTTAAGAATTTAGTTATACTGCTATAATTCTCACTTATAATCGCTTCTGAGTGACCAGAACCATATTTTGAGATATGACCTATAGCCTCATCCAAATCTTTTACAATTTTGATAGATAAAATATTTGCTAAATACTCTGTATCGTAGTCATTCTCACTTACACAATGAATATCTATGTACTCTCTTGTATTACTACAACCTCGCAGTTCTGTATCGTTTTGCATAAAAGCTTCATGTAGTGGAGGTAAAATATATGCTGCTACATCTTTATGTATTAGGAGTGTTTCCATAGCATTACAAACACCTGGTCTAGAGCACTTTGCATTTATTGAAATAGAGATTGCCTTTTCATGGTTTGCATCTTTATCAATATAAGTATGACATACCCCTTTATCGTGTTTTATAACAGGAACACTAGAGTTTTTACTTATATATTTTATTAGGGCTTCTCCACCTCTTGGGATAATTAAATCAACATATTTATCTTCTTTTATTAACTTAGCTACTCCTTCTCTTGAAGAGTCAGGTAATAAAGATATAGCATTTTGTGGAAGACCATTGTTATCTAGTACATTCCTTAAAATAGTTGCAATAGCTTTATTTGAATGTTCTGCTTCTTTTCCACCTTTTAAAACACAAACATTTCCACTTTTAAAACATAAAGCTGCTGTATCACTAGTAACATTTGGTCTACTTTCATAAATGATACCAATTACGCCAATAGGAACAGATACTTTTTGAATATTTAATTCATCTTCTGTAATCCAGCCCTCAAGCGTTCTTCCTACTGGGTCTTTTAGTGTGGCTATCTCTTTTATAGCTTTTGCCATACCCATAACTCTCTCGCCTGTTAAAAGTAATCTATCCATTAAAGCAGCATCTAGATTATTTACTCTGCCATTTTCCATATCTTTTTCATTGTGGTTAATGATATAATCACAGTGCTCGATTATAGCATCTGCCATCTCATTAAGTACTCTGTTTTTTACTTCACCACTTAGAGTTGAGATATGTCTGCTTGTTTTTTTTGCTTCCACTAAGAATTGTTGCATGAAACTCTCTTTTATATTTATTATAAATTTTCTCTATTTTATCTAAAAAACTCTTTATCTATTTTTTTCAACATCTATAATTGTATTTTTTAAGATGTTTATTATATTATCTTTATCAATTTGGTTTAGGTCCAAAATAAGGTTAAATCCAGTTTGTTCTTCTATTATAGTACTATTACTGCTACTTGAAATCACTTCATATGTTTGTATAGGATGAGCTATACCTTTTACTTGTAACTCCTCTTTTTTCTCACATTGAATATTATCTTTTATTAGTATGTAGGTTTCACTTGATATTAAAACTTGGTCAGGTCTTGCATTTGATTCCAATCTTGAGGCTAGATTTACAACCCCTCCAATAATAGTATAATCAAGTCTATTTTTAGAACCAAAATTCCCAACTGTACAGTAACCACTATTTATCCCCATTCTTATATGAAAAGGTTTACTAATACCATCTTTTTGCCATTTAATACGGAGTTTACTCATCTCTTCTTTCATCTCAATTGCCATATTAATACAAGAAATAGCATCTTGGGCTTTTCCATTGGAAAGAGGATCCCCAAAGAAGACCATGATACTATCTCCAATATACTTATCAATAGTTCCCCCGTGTTTTATAGCAACAGTAGACATAATATCTAGGTATTCATTTAAGATTCCAGTTAAGGTTTCTGTTTCAACACTATCAGTTATGTCTGTAAATCCTTTAATATCTGAGAAAAACACTGTCAAATATTTTCTTTTAGATTCTATTTGTACATCTTGTTTTCCACTAAAGATTGATTCAAAAAGTTGAGGTGAAAGATATTTTGCAAGTTTGTTTGATAGGTTTTCTAGGATATCTTTTTGTTTTTGGATATTTTCTAAGGCACCTTGTAATTCATTTGTTCTTAGTTTGATTTTCTCTTCGAGGGTATTTTGGTGTTCTTCAATATTTTGAGCCATATTATTAAAAGTTGTAGCGATTTCACTAAACTCTTTATCCTCTTTTATAACTATAGTTGAACTATAATCTCCATCTTTTAATCTTTTAACTCCACTATTTAATTTACGTATGATACTAGTAAGCTTAGATGAGATATATAGTGTCAATGCAATAGTTATTAAAATAATTGTAATAACCAAGATAATTTCGATAAAAGAGACTTTACTTAAAAATTGTTCTGCCACTTCTTCTATTTTTATCTCGATTGCTGTAGATACATCTCTATTTTCTTTTAGAATTTTTATAAGTCTAGCTGTTAAAACTTTTTCTTCTTTTTCGATATTGTGAATATTTATAGCTAAATTACCTACAATTTCTACAGTTTTTTTGTATCCTGTAAAAAGAGGAAGAAGGTTTAAATTATCATTTCTTTTAAACTCTGAAATAATTTCATCAATAGATGTTATCCATTTTTGAAATGTTTTTGTATCTTTATGTTGATAAAGTGTCTCTTTACTGTAGTATCTAAGATTTCCAAACTCTTGTATAAGTGTTAGGTTGTTTGTCTTAAAGATAAGTTCTTGGAGTAATTTTCTTTTTTCATTTTCTTTTGGATAAATTTTAGTAAATAGCTCATTATGATATATATGTTTGTTTTGGAACTTATATATATCATCAAATATAAGTTCAATTGTATGTTCATTCTCAAAGAGATTATTTAAGGATTTTAAGATATTTTTGTTTTGACGAATATTGGGTAAGATATAATCAACCAAATCTTTGTGATCTTTTTTAGATATATCTTCCCTTAGTAACTCAAAATCATTTTCGTAGCTAATAAACTTTTCTTTTATTTCTTTTAGTTTTTCTAATGAATTTTCTACTGTTACTATGTTAATTAATTCATTCATATCTTCTTGAATATTAATTAACTTTGAAACCTGTTTTGCAAAACTAGAGTTTTCTTTCATATGGTATGTTGTTATCATACTCAATGCACTAATAGAGATAATAAAAACAACTAGAATTACAAAACTAAAAACTACTTTTTTTCTTATATTCATTATGTCTCTTCATTTTTTAAATTAGTAGACTTAATGATATTATATTTTAACTAAATATCTTCCTGATGCTTTTCCTGCAATAAGTGATTCATATGCTACTTTTATTTCATCTAGTGTAATTTCATTTGTTAGTTTTTCTAAAGTATCTATTTTAAAATCACCTGCGATTTTTTCCCAAGCGGCAATTTTTTTCTCGATTTTACACTCTACAGAATCAATCCCTATAAGTCTAACACCTCTTAAAATAAATGGAAAAACATTTGTATTTAATTCAAATGATGAGGTTAATCCACAGCAAGTTACAACACCATCATATTTCACAACCTTTAAAGCTTCTGCTAAAATATTTCCTCCAACAGTATCAATTACACCATCAAATTTTTCACTTCCCATTGGTCTTTTATTTTCTACATCAAACTCATTTCTCAATATCACTTCACTAGCACCTAATTCTTTTAAAAATGGTATTTTATCCTCTTTACCACTAATAGCAGTTGTATTAAATCCAAGTTTATGAAGTATACTTATGGCTATACTTCCAACACCACCAGTTGCTCCTGTTACTAGAATATTACCTTTTGTGATACCATTATTAAGTAACTCATTTACACTTAATGCTGCTGTTAATCCAGCAGTTCCATAAATCATAATCTCTCTATCACTTATCGTTTTAGGAATTTTAACTACCCAAGAATCTGGTACTTTTACAAACTCTTGATGACCTCCATCTGTATTCATCCCCATATCATAACCAGTAACTAAAACTTTTTCTCCTACAGAAAATTTTTGTGAATTTGATTTTTCAATCACTCCCGCAACATCAATACCTGTTACATGTGGGAAGTTTCTTGTAACTCCTGGATTACCAACTGAACTTAATGCATCTTTATAATTTAATGATGAATATGTCGCTTTTATTAAAACTTCATTTTCAGAAATTTCTGGAACCTCAATATCTTTTAGTCCTGATTCAAATTTTTTATCTTCTATTTTTTCTACTATATATGCTTTCATTTCTTTCTCCTATTTACTTATACTGAAACTTTAGCTAAAATTAGACAAAAGAACAAGAACCTACAAAAAGAATAGGTACTATCTAAAAGTATAGTTAGGAAAGATTATGGTTAAAAAAATAGAAAATAGTATTATTGATAAGTGTCCAGTAGAGACGGCTCTTGATGCCTTGTCTGGAAAGTGGAAAATTCTTATTTTATGGTATTTAAGAGCTGAAAAAAAAAGATTTAACGAATTAGAAAAACTTCTTCCTCGAACAACTCAAAAGATGTTAATTCAAAAATTAAGAGAGTTAGAAGAGGATGGAATTGTTCATAGAGAAGTTTATCCTGTAGTTCCTCCCAAAGTGGAGTACTCTTTGACTGAATATGGGCAAACCCTAAAGCCAATTTTAAAACAACTCTATTTATGGGGTGAGATACATAAAAATAAGAATTAAATTTATTTTTTTTATTAGTTTTATTTTGAAGTAAGTTTTTAAAACTTATTGATATAATATCTCAAAAATAATGGTTTAAATTATGAATTCTAAAAAAGTACTAATTCTAGATGAGTCCAAAATATCTAAAGAGAGACTTGTTCTTTTAGCTACTAGTATAACAAACTTTGAAATTGATACTCCTGTTGATGTTAAAAGTGCAAAAGAATTATTTGATAATCACACTTATGCGTTTATCATACTTGAGCACAATTGTAAGATATCAGATGAATTTATGACTTATGTATTGAGTTTAAATCCAAAACAAAAAATGATTTTATTAAGTGATAGTATTAATTGTCCCGTAGATTGTGATACCTGTGTGGATACATTCAAGTTTATTAGACTATTAAAACCAATTAGCATTGATAATATTGTGAAATATTTGTTAAATGGTGATAATGAAAACTTTATTTGTCCAAATAAATATAGATTTGATAATATAGATAGTTTAGAAAAACTTTATGACTTTGTATATTTAGATGAAAATTTTTACTTTACGCAAAAAGAGTTAAAAGATGATACTTTATATATAAGAACAAAGCTAAGTGGAACTCTACGGTTTGAAGAATTGGCAAAAATTGAAGATAATGTAAATAAAAAGTATTTTAATCTAACTTTTACAGAAGATAATGATATCGCTATAACACAGAATTGAATTTTTTTAGTAAAAAATAAACTATAGTACTAATTCCTGCACTTGAAATTACCATTGTCATTATCATTATTTGATATCTTACAGCAATCAAGGGATCAACACCAGAGAGTATTTGCCCTGTCATCATTCCCGGAAGGGAAACCAAGCCAACTGCTAGTAAAGAGTTTATTTGAGGTATCATACAGGCTTTAAACGCTATCTCCCTAGCTTTTTCAAATATAACTTCTCTACTTATCTCTTTTTCATATCTCTCAATTGCTAAAGATAGAGCATTCATAGTGTTTGCAAATATCATCCCAGCAATTGGTATTACAAATCTTGGTTCATAAAACTCTTCTAAATCAAGTACAAAACCTATAATTAAAACAAGATGAATAAGTCCAGATATTCCAATGGATATAAAAATAATAGAGTAATGTTTTAGTGACCTATCTTGTGTATTTCTAAGGGCTATCCAAGTGGATACACTAACCATAAATAAAATTATAAGTAGCCCTATAAAGTTGTCTTTTTTCTCAAATAAAAGAATAAGAAAGTATCCTATTAAAAGTAGTTGGAAAATCATTCTAATAGTTGATATAAGTATTTCAGATTTATCGTTTGTCCATTTATTGTAATAGTACCAAACAATTAAAAGGGGAATAAGTGTTAATGATAGGTTAAAAAATGGAATTGTCTGCATTTTTAACTTTTCAATAAGTCCTTTAGGCTATCAATAGGACTTTTACCATCAAGTATCTTTTTTACTTCATTGGCAATGGGAGCATAAATATTGTTTTCTAATGATAATCTATGTATTGCTTCAGCTGTTTTTACACCTTCTGCCACTTCTCCAAGCTCTTCTAAAATCGCATCTAAGCTTTTCTCTTTTGCTAAGCCAAGACCAACTCTATAGTTTCTACTCATTGTTGAACTAGCTGTTAAAAATAGATCCCCTGCTCCACTTAGACCTAAAAAAGTAGACTTCTTTGCCCCAAATACTTTTGCAAATCTTTCCATCTCTACTAAACCCCTAGATATCAAAGAAGCTCTTGCATTGTTTCCTAGATTTAAGCCATCACAAATACCACTTGCAATTGCTAAGACATTTTTATATGCCCCTGCAACTTCTGCACCTATTACATCTTTTGAGTAGTATGTTTTTAAATAGTCTGGAAAAAAGTGACTAAACTCTTTGTATAGTTTTTTTGATTTGGAGTTTATTACAATTGCTGCTGGTAATGCTTTTATTACTTCTGCTGCAAAGGAAGGTCCAGAGATAAAACCTATGTGTTTATTGGGAACAAACTCTTCATAAATCTCATTTAGAAACTTTCCACTTGAGGCTTCAATACCCTTTGAGGCTACAAGTATTTTTTGACCTTTATAAACAAAGTTTTCTTTTAGCCACTTTTTTATCTCTTGGGCTGGAATTGCTATTATTAAATATTCACAATCCATTGTAGTTTTTAAGTCAACAAAGTTTTTTATATCTTTTGTTGTTCTTGAAGTTATATATACCTCTTGTTTTAGGCTAAGGGCAAAATGAAGTGCTTGTCCCCATTTACCAGCACCTATAACTGCAATAGATTTCTTTTTCATTTATGCTAATCTTTGTTTTAAAAGTTCATTTACTTTTTGAGGGTTTGCACTTCCTTTAGAAGCTTTCATAGTTTGTCCCACAAAAAATGCCAATAATTTTTCTTTCCCTGCTTTATATTCTGCAACCTTTTCTGGATTATTTGCCAGAATTTCATCAATTATTGCAAAAAGTGCTCCATCATCAGAAACTTGTTTTAATCCAAGTTTTTCAATAACTTCATCAACACTTGCTTCATTTTCCATTAGGTAGTCAAGTACTTCTTTTGCTGCTTTTCCTGAGATAGTATTCTCTTCAATAGCCTTTACAATAGTTGCAAGTTTTTTAGCTTGAACTGGTGAAGTCTCTAAAGTAACTCCCTCTTTTAATCTTCCTTGCAGTTCTACAGTTAGCCATGTAACTGCATTTTTACCACTGATTTGCTCTTCTAACATCTCTTCAAAAAAGTGAGCCATTTCAAGTTGGCTTGTAATTACACTTGCATCATAATCTTTAATTTGATAATCTTTTACAAATCTAGCTTTTTTCTCATCTGGAAGTTCAGGGATTTGTGAATATTTTTCCAGCATTTCATCTGTGATAATTACAGGTCTTAAGTCTGGGTCTGGAAAATATCTATAATCAGCAGCATCCTCTTTCCCTCTCATAGATCTTGTTTCACCTTTTTCAGGGTCAAAAAGTCTTGTTTCCTGTACAATCTCACTTGAGTGAATACCATCTTCCCATGCTTCAATATGTCTATTTACTTCATAAGCAATAGCTTTTTCAATAAACTTAAATGAGTTCATATTTTTTATTTCACATCTTGTGTAAAGGTTAGTATCGCCCTTTGGTCTAATAGATATATTAACATCACATCTAAAAGACCCTTCTTGCATATTAGCATCACTAATTCCAAGATATCTAACTATTGAGTGAAGTTTTTTAAGATATAAAATTGCCTCTTGTGCAGTTCTCATATCTGGTTCACTTACTATTTCAAGTAGAGGCGTTCCAGCTCTATTTAAATCCACATGAGAAACATCTCCTGCATGGATGTTTTTACCTGCATCATTTTCTAAATGAGCTCTTGTAACACCAATAGTCTTTTGGCTTCCATCATCAAAATCAATAATTAATTCTCCAAGTCCTACAACAGGAACTTCAAATTGAGAGATTTGGTAACCAGATGGTAAATCAGGATAGAAGTAATTTTTTCTATTAAATATTGATTTTTGATTAATCTTTGATTTTAATGCAGTCCCTAACATAATTGCTTTATGAACAGCTTCTTTATTTAGTACAGGAAGTGCTCCTGGAAGACCTAGGCATGTAGGACATACATTTGTGTTTGGTTCTTCTCCAAAACTAGTTGCACATGAACAAAAAAGTTTACTATTTGTGTTTAACTGTACATGTACCTCAAGACCTATTACTACTTCAAACATCTAATTCCTTTATCTTATTATTTTTATATCAGCAGTTAATTTTAATTTTTCAAAATACTCTTTTAAGAATTTTTGTTCTCTTTCACTCATAAGAGTATTGAAAATTTTACTTTTCACATCTTCAAATTTCAAAGTTGTAACTCCGATTTTGTTTTTTACATAAAACATTACAAAGTTTTTATCAGCTGTAAAAATAGGAGTAAAAGTTCCATTTTTAGTATCATTTAGAAGAAATTTTAGTTGTGGGTTTAATTTATCTTGCTCTAAAGTAAAATCTTTTTTAACAACATCTTTAAATACTGCCATTGGATTTTGTGCTATTGTTATTAAGGCTCTTTTATTTTTAGAAGCATATTGTGTTACCTCAATTGCTGAAGCTGCTGTGAACATATTTTGATTATTGTTATAGTAAATTTTCAAATCTTCTTCTGTGGCAATTACTAGGTTTCCACGTACTAATTTATCTATTAGTTTTCTTTTTAAAAGTTCTTTTTTAGTTTGAGCTTCAAACTCATCATAGTTTTTATTCTTTTGTCTTATGATTGATTTAAAGGCATATAAATCCATACCATTTGATGCAGCTATTTTTTCTAGGTAGTTATTTAATTCAAATATATCTACACTAATACCTTGCTTTTCTAATTCTTGAGTATATAGAATTTCATCAACTAATAAGCCAACTGCATCCATTTTTTTAAGTTTTGTTTCGGCCATTTTTTCATTGATATCACTTATCGTAATTGGTTCATCATTTACAGTTAGTGCTAGACCATTAATAATTTCTGCATTTGAAATAGTGAATGTTGCTAATAAAGTCAATAGAACTCTTTTGGCAAAAAGTTGGATATTCTTATCTTTCATCATTTAATCCTTTTTTATAAAGCAAATATTCTACCACAAAGTTGGTAAAATATTTGTTTGACGAAAGTTTTGTTTTTTAAATCTTAGAAGAGCTACATCTATTTACTAGATATAAAATAGAGTTATAATCAAGTTCTGATTCTTCACTCAATCCTATTTCACAAGTTTTAGATGTGGAAAATGCTAATTTTGCACCTGCTGTTTGCTGTTTTAAACTGCTAAGTGCAGATTTGTTTAATTCAGGAAAATTAAACCCTCTATCCCCTGCAAAACCACAACATTTTACATCAGCTGGAACTATTACTTCATTTGCACACAGTTTTGCCAGAGTTATAAACTTTTCATGTAGTCCCATTTTTCTTGAACTACAAGTTGAGTGGATAGTTATGGGTTCATCTATTTTAGTAAACTCTAATTCATTTACCACATAATCTAAACAAAACTCAATAGGCTCATAAATCTTAATATCACTTATAAAGCTTTCATGCATCTTTTTCGTACATGGACTTGTATCACAAAGTATTGGATACTCTCCATTATTACTAACTTCTATTAAGGCTTTTTCTAGCTGAGTTGATTTTTGCTCTGCTTGTTTTGTGAAACCTTTTGAAGAAAAAGGCATACCACAACATAACTCTTCAAGTGCTTTTGGTAAGATGATTTCAAAACCAGCTTTTTGTAAAACCTCTATTGTTGTATCATATAGACTTTTTTCTTCTTGTGAAAAACTACTTTGTCCCATGGTTCTACTAATACATGAAGGGAAATATACTATTTTTTTCTCACTAGCTTTATTTGAAAATCTTTTATTTATGCTCAATCCACTAGGAAGTGTTGCACTCCATTTGGGAGTTCCTAATAGTTTTCTAGAATTACTTGTAATTCCTGTCATTAATGAACTTCCAATTAATGAGTGTACAAAGTTTGCACTTTTTAGACCCACTCTCATCCCACTTAATGTTGTAGCAAAATTATTTGCAATAAAAGTTGCAATCTTATCTTGGGTAGGAGTTATTCTTTCATGTCTTAAATATTTTGTTAAAGCTCCTGTATCAATCCCCACAGGACAAGCTGTTGAACATAAACTACAAGTTGCACAAGTCTCTAAACCATCATAAACATATGCCTCTTTTAGTTCTTCGGCCTCTTTTTGCTCACCTATTGACTCAAGTCTACTAATCTCTCTATTTGCAACTATTCTATGTCTTGGTGTAAATGTAATGGCATTTGATGGACACATTGGTTCACAAAATCCACATTCAATACAAGTATCAACTAAATCATTGGTTGCAGGTAGTGGTTTTAGGTCTTTAAGGTGGGCTTGTTTGTCATGGTTGATAATTACACCAGGATTTAAAATACCTGTTGGATCGAAAAGGTTCTTAATATTTTCCATCATATCAAAAGCAACTTTCCCCCACTCTAGCTCTATAAACGCAGCCATATTTCTACCTGTCCCATGCTCTGCTTTTAGACTTCCTTGATATTTGACAGCTACGGAATTTGTAACATCATTCATAAACTCGTCGTATCTTTTTATCTCTTTTTCATCATTGAAGTCTTGTGTAAATACAAAGTGGAAATTTCCCTCTAGGGCATGTCCAAAAATAAGTGCTTCATTGTAACCGTGTTTTTCAAATAAGTTTTGAAGTTCAAGTGTAGCTTGGGCTAATGATTCTATTGGATAAGCAACATCTTCAATTATTACAGTTGTTCCTATTTTTCGTATTGCTCCAACAGCTGGGAAAAGTCCTTTTCTTATTTTCCAAAAAAGTGTGTACTCTTCTACTTTTGTAGTAAACTTTATAGGTCTTACTGTTTTAAATTCACTTAAAGTATTTTCTATATCTTTTGTTTGTGTTTTTAAATCTTTTTTTAGATTTGCTCTTGTTTCTACTAATAAAGCGGTTACTTTATTATCAAAATCTTTTAGATACTCTGGCATTCCATCTTTATCTTGAACTGATTTTAAAGCTTTGTTATCCATAAGCTCAACCGCATCAACAACTATTTTTTTATCATCTTTTGCTAGTTTCATTTTAGATACTGCATTACAAGCATCTTCTATATTTTCAAAAAATATTAAAGTACTAGCTTTATTTGGATAATCTTCAACAGTGTTGTAAGTCACCTCTTCAATAAATGCTAAAGTACCTTCACTCCCAATGATTAAGTGAGATAAAATATCAAATTCATCTTCATAATCAATAAGAGCATTTAAAGAGTATCCACAGGTATTTTTTATCTTGAATTTTCTTTCAATTAAAGCTTTTAATTCTTTATCATGGCTTGTCTTACTTGCTAACTCTTTTAAGTTGGCTAAAAACTCTTTATGTTGGTGTCTAAATCTTTTTTTAGACTTCTCAGAAGCTGTATCTAGTTTTGTCCCATCAGCCATTATAAGTTTTATTGACTTTAGTGTTTTATATGAGTTTTGTGATATCCCACAGCACATTCCTGAGGCATTGTTTGCTGCAATTCCACCTATCATAGCTGCGTTTATACTAGCTGGGTCTGGACCTATCTTTTTGTTAAACTCTTTTAATATATTATTTGCTTGTTCACCTGTAAGTGCAGGCTCTAGACTTATATAACTTTTATCATCTGCTAGTTTAAAATTGGTAAATTTTCTTGAAGTAATTAGTAAAATAGAGTCACTAATTGCTTGACCTGAAAGAGATGTACCTGCTGCTCTAAATGTAATAGGTAGTTTTCTTTTGTAGGCTTCTTTTATGATAAATTGTACTTCATCTGAATTGTCTGCTTTTATAACAATCTTAGGTAGCAATCTATAAAAAGAGGCATCTGTTCCATATACTAAAGTATGAAGTTTATCTGTGAAAATTTGATTTTTTTCAATTCTTGCAGAGATAGTTTCTAAAAATTCTTGGTAGTTTCCTTCTAACATTCTAAATCCTTTTTAATTTTTTTTTGTTAATTAAAAAAAATAATTTATTCAAGGCGAGGTACAGTATAAATTCTTTGTTGTGGGTCATTTATAAAAGAGTTCATTATGTCACTTTGTTTTAAAATAATATTTAATAATAATTTTAAAAATTGTAACATAATACTCTTCTTTTTATTTAGTTAGTAATAGTCATTCCAAAGAATTCTGGATAGAATGCAACTATTGCTAAGATTATAACTTGTATAGCAATAAAAGGTAAAACACCTTTGTAAATCTGAGTTGTCCTAACACTAGCTGGCGCACACCCTTTTAGATAGAAAAGGGAGAATCCAAATGGTGGGGTCAAAAATGATGTTTGTAAATTCATAGCAATTAAAATCGCAAACCAAACAGGGTCAATTCCAAGTGTTTGTGAAACAGGAATTAAAATAGGAACAATGATATATGAGATTTCTATAAAGTCGATAAAGAAACCTAAAACTAGTATTGCTAACATTGTAAATAGAATGAATCCCCATTTTTCATCACCAGGAAGATTAAGCATAAAGTGTTCAACTATCTCTTCTCCACCTGTATATGAAAATACCATAGAAAATGCTGTTGCTCCAATTAAAATACCAAATACCATAGATGTGATTTTTACTGATTCTAGTGCTGCTTCTTTAACCATTCCTGTAGAGAATGTTTTATAAAGTAATGCTAATCCAATTGCACCTAAACAACCAACTGCTGCTGATTCAGTAGGAGTTGCTATCCCTGCAAAAATTGAACCTAAAACCAATACAATAAGTGTTAAAGATGGAACAATATCAATTAGAGCTTTTTTAACTTGTTGTTTTTTATTACCTCTACTTGCATCAGCTGGAATTGCTGGTGCCATATCTTTATTAAAATATGAAACAACTAATATAAATAATATATAAGCACCAACTAGTGCAAGTCCTGGTCCAACGGCTGAAGCAAATAAATCCCCAACAGGAACTTGAAATACATCTCCTAGGATAATAAGTACAATAGACGGAGGGATAATTTGCCCTAGTGTTCCCGAGGCACAAATAGTTCCTGTAGCTAATGGTACACTATATTTATATTTCATCATTACAGGAAGTGATATAACACCCATAGCAACAACAGAAGCCCCAACTACACCAGTTGAAGCAGCTAAAAGCGCACCAACTAGAACAGTAGAGATAGCAACTCCACCTCTAATCTCTCCAAATAAGAAGCCCATAGATTCTAATAGTTTTTCTGCAAGACCAGTTTTTTGTAAAACAATACCCATGAATATAAACATAGGAATTGCCATAAGAATTGTATTTTGTTGAATTGAATAAATTCTAAAAGGCATATAATCAAACATTAATACACCTTCATACAGACCTTCTGTAATAATTGGTATTAATCCTTGACTTAGTTCCATATAAGACATAACTTCCACAATACCTGCAATCATTCCAAAAAATACTGAAACAGCAGCAAAAGTAAAGGCAACGGGAAAACCAATTAACAGCATGAAAAGTGCTGTAAAAAACATAATTATACCAATCATTTTGATTCTCCTTTTTCATCAATATCAACAACATGATGTTTATGTTGTTCTAACTCTTTTTTTAAGTTTTCTATTTCACCTTTTAAATTATAATCACAAGAAGGATGAATACCTTTATAGACATTTAAATTTTTAATAAAATATCCAATTGATGTGATAACTAAAAGTAAAAATGATAATGGAATTAGTGCTTTTACAATCCATCTATGCGGTAAGCCACCTGGATCACCACTTTGTTCCATAGATAAAAATGCTTCATAGGCATTGTCAATTGAAGATATACCTACTAAAAATGCAATTGGTAAGATGAATATAACTACACCAATCATATTAATCATAGATTTTTTCTTTTGATTTAATCTATCGTAAATAAGGTCAACTCGAACATGACCATCTTCTTTTAGAGTATAAGCAATACCTAAAAGTATAATTACAGAAAATAGATGCCACTCCATTTCTTGCATAGCAATACTTCCAGATTTAAAAAAATATCTCATGATTACATCATAAAATACGTTTAAAATCATAAGAACCATAGCAATAGCAGTAATACTTCCGATAAAATCAGCAAATCTATCAAAAGCTTTTTCTAGTTTTAACAACATTAAAATTCCTTTGGGGTTTTCAAATAAGTCAGATAAACATACTTTAAAAGTATATTTATATAATTCATACAAACTAATTAATCCCCTAAAAGGGGATTAAAAACCTATCTTATAAGTTATCTTTTAAGTATAAGTAGTCAGACATTTTAGTCCATTCTCTAGCTTTCTTTTGATAAGCAGCTTGTGAATCTAAAATCTCTTTTAATAAAGGTTGACCTTTAGTTTTCTCAACTAACAACTCTTTATTAGCTTTTTTCATAGCATCCATAACTGATTTTGGAAAAGTTTTGATTTTGATATTTGGATAATCTTTTTCAATTTTTGACCAAGCATTAGCACTCATGTGATAATTTTGGATATACATATCATATGCACTAACTCTCATAGCAGTAACTAAGATTTGTTGTAAATCAGCTGGTAACTTTTTGAATTTTCTTTCATTAACTAAGAATTGTAATTCAGTACCTGGCTCATGCCAACCTGTATAGTAATAAGGTGCAATTTTATTGAATCCCATGTTGATATCCATTCCTGGCCCAACCCATTCTAATGCATCAATTGTACCTCTTTCTAGTGATGTATATAACTCACCAGATGCGATATTTGTAACTGTAAGACCTAATCTTGCCATAACTTCTCCAGCAAAACCTGGAATTCTCATTTTAAGACCTTTTAAGTCATCAACAGAGTTAATCTCTTTTCTAAACCATCCACCCATTTGGTTTCCTGTGTTTCCACCAGGGAAAGATAGTACTTTATGTTTAGAATAAGCTTTTTTCATAAGTTCCATTCCACCACCGTAGTAGAACCATGCATATTGCTCAGGAGCAGTCATACCAAAAGGCATAGTTGTAAAAGGCATAGTATTTATGTCTTTACCTTTCCAGTAATATGATGCAGAGTGACCCATATCATATTGACCACCTTTAACCATATCTAAAATACCTAATGCAGCTTTATGCTTATTAGAAGCATCCACTCTAATAAGTAATCTTCCGTTAGACATTTTTTCTACTAATTTAGCCATATTTTGCGGTGCATCAATAAATGGTGATAAAGTAGGTCCCCAAGTTGTTGCCAACTTCCATTTATATACTTTTTCAGCAGCCATTGAAGCAGTACTTAGACCTGCAAGCAATGCAGATGCTACAAGAAGTTTAGTTGTTTTACCAAACATATTCATATATTCTCCTTTTTTATTTGTTCATTTAAATTGTAACTTGCAAATATGATAATGGAATGATATTTTTATTATATATGTAAAAATTATGTTTAATTTTAGATTTTAAATATATATCCTGTATCAACTACAGTTTGAATATACTCTTTAATTAAGATTTTTCTAACTCTTCTTATTAGGCTTCTTATTGACTCCAAAGAGACAAAGTTACCTTCCCATACGTAGTTTTCTATAGTAGCATAGGAAATTACTGCATTTTTTTTAGTTAAAAATAGATTTATGAGTAGTCTCTCTTTTTTTGTAAGTCGTATCTCTTGATTATCTATTTTTAATAAAGATGATTTAAAATCAAAAAAACAATCTTTGTCAAACTCTATAATATCATTTGTGATTTTACAAAGTTTTTCAATTTTTATCTCTAGTTCATCTATAAAAAAAGGTTTTTTCAAATAATCATTACAACCAAAATCATAAGACTCTTTTATAATATCAAGTTCAACTGTAGAACTAATAATTATAACTGGCACCTCTTCATTATATTCTCTGATTTTTTTTAATATTTTTATGCCATCAACATTTGGAACATTTATATCTAGCAAAAAGCAGTTGTATCCATTACTTAGTGCGTCATAAGCTTTTTTCCCATCATTAAAAGAATCAACTCTATATCCTTTTAATCCAAGCCTCTTACTTATGGTCTGATTTAGTTTCTCATTATCTTCTAATAGTAAAATTTTCATAATCAAACCTTTTTATTTATGGGAATTTTTATAGTAAAAACTACATTGTTTTCATTATTTTTTACAAAAATTTGCCCTTGCATTTTATCTTCAATAATTACTTTTGCCATATAAAGCCCTATTCCTGTTCCCTCTTCTTTTGTTGTGAAGTAAGGATCAAAAATAGAGTGAATTATTGTTTCATCTATTTCACCAGCATTGTCAATTATCTCTATAGTATTATAGCTACTATTTTTATAAACATTAACTGTAATCTTACTCTTGTTTTCTAACCTTTTTTCTACAATTTTATTTTTTGCATTGTTTATTAGGTTTAATAAGACTTGTTTAAACTCATTTTTATATCCAAATATAATAAAATCATCAAAGTTTTCTTGGTAGTTTATCTCAACTTTTATATTGCAATAAAAGAGTTGCTTACTTACAATTTCTAAAATATCATTAAAAGATTGTTTTATAGAGAACTCAATTTTTGTTGTTGAGGGTTTTAAAAAGTTTCTAAAATCACTTAATGTTTGTGACATATATTGAATTTGAACCATGGAGTTTTTTACAAAACTCTCTACATCTTGGGTTTGTAACTCTTCAAGCATATGTGAGGTTTGTATATCTTGAACTAAGGCTGATAATTCAACTAATGGTTCATTCCATTGATGGGCAATAGCTGCAACCATATCTCCCATTTCTGCTAATTTTGATTGTTGAATTAAGAATTGTTTTTGTTGAACTCTTTCAGTAATATTATCCATTATACAAACAATACCACCTATTTCTCCATCTATATTTTCATATGCCGCTTTATTTAAAATGAAATATTTCATTTGCAAGTTAGAGAAGTGTAGAGCTATTTCTGAAGTATCAGTTATCTGCTCTTTTAATATTTTTGCATCTATTGCAACATTTTTCTTAGCAATATCTTTTGGAAAGAAGTCAAAAGCTGTTTTTCCAATAACTTCTTTTTTTGTGACATTAAAAAGTTTTGCAAAGGCCAAATTACAAGCTATAAATTTACCGTCTCTATTTTTATAATAGATTGCGTTTGGAATAGTATCTAGTAAAACTTTTTCAAATTTTAGTTGATTGGAGAGGTCATTTTCAAGTTTTTTCCTTCTTTGAATATTTGCCTTCATTGTTACAACCATAACACTAAGAATAAAAATGATAAGAATAGAAATAACTACAAACTTCGTGTGTTGTCTATATACAGAGTTTGGTTCATTGATTATTTCATAATTTTCTACTACGTCCTCTATGGATATATCAAATCTTTTTAATTCATTATAATCAAATATATACCTATTGGGAGATTTTTCTAATATGGGTATCTCTTTTATATCTTTACCATTTAAAACTTGTAGCGCCATATTTGCAACACTATTTCCTTGTGCTGTTGCAGAGGTTAGTAAACCTCCAACAATCCCATAATTTAAATAAAAATCCCATAATCCATAAATAGGATTTTTACTTACGTCTCTTATTTGTTTAAATCCTCTTTTATAAGTGAAATATTTTCCTGTTGTATCTTTAAATAGTAGTAAGAAAAGCATTACATCATTTTTATCCAAATGTTTAACTTTATTTTTTAGGTTCTCAATGTCAAGTTGGTCAATATATTCTATATTTAACGTGTCTTTATATTTTTTAATTATTGGACGTAAATCTCTTTTTATAGCATGTCCTGTTTTTGATTTATCATTTATAATGATTAAATTCTTCATTTTTGGATGCAAACTTCTAATTAATCTAAAATTATTTTCTAAATCAACTTGTTCAACTACTCCAGAGGTGTGATTTCTCATATTATTTTCATCTAACAAAGCTTTGTCAAAATTATTGA
The DNA here is from genome assembly GCF_048571185.1 of Arcobacter denitrificans (SeqCode). Classification (GTDB taxonomy): domain Bacteria; phylum Campylobacterota; class Campylobacteria; order Campylobacterales; family Arcobacteraceae; genus Arcobacter; species Arcobacter denitrificans. The sequence goes on from NZ_CP182350.1 coordinate 1,387,240, forward strand.
TTCCGCAAAAAAGAACGGGGATATCTTTAAATAGATATTCATGATATCTTATGACAAATTCAAAGGCATTATTATCGCTTGCAATGACTAAGTCAAATTTTCTATTTGAGAGTTGTTCTTTATATAAATTTGCTAACTTATCTAAATAAATTGGGTCAAGAATTCTTTTTGTATCCATGTACATAGTAGTGAGTTCGATATTTTGGTGAGATGCAAATTTATCTTCAATTGCTTTTGAGATATCATCGCTCCACTTATACCCTTTGTGGTAAGAGTGGAGGAGTAAGACTTCTTTATTATTATCTTGTGCGTTAGATAATGTAATAAAGATAATAAAATAGAGTAATAAAAATTTCTTCATAATGCTTGATTATATCATTATTCTACAAAAATAATATATCCAGACTTTGGACCATGAGCTCCTATTACAAGTGATTGTTCTATATCAGCAGTTTTTGAAGGACCAGAAACAAATACTCCATAGCCACTATCTTCAAACTCTATTTTTGAATATGCTTCGTGCATATTGTTTACAATATCATTTTTATTTACGACTATAATGATATTTTGAGCTATAAAATAAAGACTTCTGTGTCTGTTATTTTCATCTTTTAACCAAACTGCACCATTTTCAGCAACAGCAAAGTTTCCTTTTACAATTGCCAAATCTATATCTTTTAAATGGTGGGCATCATCTTCTTTGTTTGCATCAAAATTGCTCAATGAACAGTAATCTACATTTGAATAAATAATTGTTAAGTCATCATATAGATTATTAATTGTTTCATCCAATTTATCTTTTGTAGTAACTATTGAGTCTCCACCTACTGTTTTAATCACTTCTGTAAACTTCTCTAGCTTGTTTTCAAAAGTTATTCCAAAATCATCATACTCAGGAAGGATTGCATCTTTTACTACATTATTTGATTTAATAGCATTTAATATCTCTTCTTTACTTGACATTATGAATCCTTTCTTTGTTTATATAACTCTTTGAAAGAGTTCTTTGGCATCTTTGGAATATCTCTTTGTTTTCCCCAAACATTTGTTTTTGAGTAGATAATTGAATCGGGTAGCATTGGGATTATTTTTCTCATAATTTTCCCACCAAGAGTAAATATTCTTGGATGATCCATAACCCAAGATGTTATTTTCATAGCCATTGCTTTTTTAGTCTCTATTAAATGTTTTTTAGCCATATCTTGTCTATGGGCATAAAGTTGAGAATCTAAATCAATTTTTACAGGACATACATTAGTACATGAAGAACAAAGTGTACACGCAAAAGGTAAAGACTTATGCTCTTTTGCATTTCTAAATGCTCCTAATGTAGAACCAATAGGTCCAGGAATAACATATTTATAAGAGTGTCCTCCACTTCTTCTATATATTGGACAAGTATTCATACAAGCACCACATCTAATACAATTAAGTGCTTTTTGATAAGTCTCATCAGCTAAAAATGGAGTTCTTTTATTATCCACTATTACAATATGCATCTCTCCACCTTCAATTGGCGCATGAAAATGTGAAGTGTAAGAAGTAATAGCTTGACCAGTTGCACTTCTTGCTAATAGTCTTGTAAATACAGATAAATCTTTAAGTCTTGGAATGATTTTTTCTATTCCCATTGAAGCAATATGAAGTTTAGGAACACTTGCTCCCATATCTGCATTTCCTTCATTTGTACAAACAACTACTCCACCTGTTTCACTTATAGCAAAGTTTACTCCAGTAAGTCCTGCTTGTGCACTTAGAAAATCTTCTCTTAAACTAGCACGTGCAGCACGTGTTAAATAAGTCGGATCATCATTTCCTTTTTCAGTACCTAAATGCTCATGGAAAGTATCACTTACATCAGATTTTTTTAAATGAATGGCAGGTAATACTATGTGAGAAGGTGGCTCATTTCTTAGTTGAACAATTCTTTCACCTAAATCTGTATCAATAACTTCTATTCCTCTATTTTCTAAGTAAGGGTTTAAGTGACACTCTTCTGTTAGCATTGATTTAGATTTTACAAGTTTTGTAACGTTTTTAGAAGATAAAATCTCATGTACTATTTTATTATGCTCTTGGGCATCTTTTGCCCAATGAACTTTTATACCTTTTTTTATGGCATTTTTTTCAAACTCTTCTAAATAATAATCAAGCTTGTGCATAGTATGAGTTTTTATACTATTTGCATATTCTCTTAGTTTTTCCCATTCTGGAATACCTTTACTTGCAACATCTCTTTTTTCTCTTACAAACCATAATGCCTTATCATGCCAATGCATTCTTTCGTCATTGGCTACAAATTTTGCTGCTTCTTTTGGGTGACTCATGATGTTTCTCCTAAAAGTATCTCACTTATATGCATAACTTTAATTGGATTTTTATCTCTATTTATTATTCCCTGCATGTGCATTAGACATGACATATCTGCTCCTGTCATAACTTCTACATTTGAATCCATGTGGTCTTTTATTCTATCTTTTCCCATGGCAACTGATATTGCTTCTTCTGTTACACAAAAAGTACCACCAAAACCACAACACTCATCATCTCTGTTTAATTTAACTATTTCTATTCCTTCAACAAGAGATAATAGATTTTTTAATTTGTTAAATGGTGTTATATTAAGCTCACTTGCACTTCCAAGTTTTAAAACTCTATGTCCATGACATGAGTTATGAACCCCAACTTTAAAATTAAATGTAGAGTCTATTTTATCAATTTTTGCAATATCATGTAAAAACTCTGTAATTTCATATATTGATGTTTTGATTTTGTTGTAATCTTTATTATCATTAAAAAAAGGCTCATAATGCTCTTTTACCATAGTCACACAAGAACCGCTAGGTGCAACCACATAATCATAATCTTTAAAAGTATTTACAAATCTGTGTGCTAGTTTTTCTATATCTTGGCTACAACCTGAGTTTGCCATAGGTTGTCCACAGCAAGTCTGTTCCAAGGGATATTCAACATTAAAATTCAATTTTTCTAAAAGCTTTAGTGTTGCCATTGAGGCTTCAGGGTAAAGCTCATTCATAAAGCAAGGTATAAATAGTCCTATTCTCATAAAAACTCCTCTTTTGATGAGCTTATTTTATATTTTAAGTATGAGATATTTATGATATTTTAGTTTTTTAAGTATATTGAGACATCATTTTCTAAATAATTTTCTTCTATTTTTAGATTTTTTGTTAAAGTCTTACAATAAGATAAGACATCTTCAATCTTTACTTTTGTTAAGGGGTCATTTTTTAAAAAGTTAAATATGAAACCTTTTTTAGAAGCATTAAAGCATTTGTTTATAAATTGAAAAATTTCATATTTATCTAAAATATTTAAAGCACCACTACATATATAATAGTCTGCACTTTCTAATTCATCATATAGGATATTTTTAATGTGAAAATTAGTATCTAAAAACCTTTTGCTAGCTAGTTCTATCATCTGTTTTTCACAATCTATTCCTGTATATGATTTTGGTTTTAAATTATTATCAAATAGATAATTATAATATTCCCCAAATCCGCAACCTGCATCAATTACAGAAGAGTTTTTAATATCTTCTTTAATAAATTGAGTAAGTATCTCAAATCTCATATATTGAGTGAATTCAGAGTTCCAATGTACCCCTTTTGCACTTATTCCATATTTTTTTATAGATTTTTTATAAAAAGTAGTGTTGTCTTTTTGAGCCATTTAATCTATTTGTTCTATTATTACTTTGTTTTCTTTTAAAAATGTAGAAACAATATCTGAGTCTGTATGCTCATAAGCTCTTTGGAAAACAATTCTTGCAATTCCTGCTGCTATTAAGTTTTTTGAACATTCACTACAAGGCTCTAATGTAACATAAATTGTTGCACCTTCTATACTTATACCTCTTCTTGCTGCCCAAATTATTGCATTCATTTCTGCGTGTATTTCGTAGGTTTTTGACCAATCATGGTGATCTTTTGTATATTCTCCACCCCAATAATCATTACAGTTTTTAAATCCAGCTGGTGTTCCGTTATATCCAGTAGATAAAATTCTTCCATCTTTTACGATAACTGCACCCACTTGTTTTGATACACATTTTGAAGCACTAGCTATTTCATTTGCAATATTTATAAAATTTTTATCACTTATCATTCTTTATCCTAGACTTTTTTCATATCTCTTAAAATCTTCAATTTTTGCTCAAAATTAACTATTTTTTTGTAAATTTTGTTAAAAATGTATAAATTATGCCAAAAATTGTTAATTTTTATTAATTTTTGATTTATGACATTTTTATAGTTATTTGTGTATTATACCTTAAAATTTTCAAAAAAAAGGCTAGAGATGGAATTTAAAGATATAAAAGAATTAATTAGAGTTTTTGATAAAAGTGACTTAAATAAATTAAAAATCAAAGATAGTGAGTTTGAAATTAGTATGCAAACAGGTTTTGATGGTGGAACAGTTGTCTCACAATCAGCACCTGTTGCTCAAACTATTCAATCAGCACCTGCAGCACCAACACCTGTAGCTGCACCTGCTACAGAAACGGCTGCACCTTCTGCTGTTAGTGGTGATACAATTAACTCTCCAATGATTGGAACTTTTTATGCTTCACCATCTCCTGAATCAGCAGCATTTGTAAAAGTAGGAGATACTGTAAAAGCTGGACAAGCATTATGTATTTTAGAAGCTATGAAAATAATGAATGAGGTTGAGGCAGAATTTGATTGTAAGATTGTTAAGATATTAGTTGAAGATTCTAGTCCAGTTGAATACGATATGCCACTTTTTGTTGTAGAAAAATTATAAGAAAGATAAAAAATGGCAGAAATAAAAAAAATCTTAATAGCTAATAGGGGTGAAATTGTTCAAAGAGCAGTTCGAACTATTAGAGAGATGGGTAAAAAATCAGTTGCAGTTTATAGTGCAGGAGATAAAGAAGCATCATATTTAAAACATGCTGATGAAGCTGTTTGCATAGGTGGTGCTAGGTCCAATGAGTCTTATTTAAATATTCCTGCAATTATCACTGCTGCTGAAATGACAGGTTGTGATGCAATTTTCCCAGGATATGGATTTTTATCTGAAAATCAAGATTTTGTAGAAATTTGTAGATTACATAATATTAAATTTATTGGTCCATCTGTTGAAGTTATGGAAAAGATGGCTGATAAGTCAAAAGCAAAAGAAGAGATGATAAGAGCAGGTGTTCCTGTTGTTCCTGGTTCTGAAGGTGCTGTTCATAGTGTAGAACAAGGTAGAACTGTAGCTCGAGAAATTGGTTACCCAATCATGGCAAAAGCATCTGCTGGTGGTGGTGGAAGAGGAATGAGACTTATTGAATCAGAAGATAAGTTTGATCAACTTTTCACTGCAGCTTCAAGTGAAGCACTAGCGGCTTTTGGTGATGGTACTATGTATTTAGAGAGATTTATCAATAATCCAAGACATATTGAAGTTCAAGTTGTAGGTGACTCTCATGGAAATGCTATACATATTGGTGAGAGAGATTGTTCTTTACAAAGAAGACATCAAAAAGTTATAGAAGAATCACCTGCAATTTTATTAAATGATGAAACAAGAGCCAAGCTTCATGATGTTGCTGTGAAAGCTACTAAGTACTTAGAGTATGAAGGTGCTGGAACTTTTGAATTTTTAGCAGATGATAAACAAAATATCTATTTTATGGAAATGAATACTAGACTTCAAGTTGAGCATCCCGTTTCAGAAATGGTATCTGGAATTGATATTGTTGAACTTATGATTAAAGTTGCAGAGGGAGATGTTCTTCCTCCTCAAGATAAAATCAAATTTAGAGGTCATGCTATAGAGTGTAGAATTACAGCTGAAGATCCAAATACATTTTTACCAAGTCCTGGAAAAATAACACAATGGATGGTTCCTGGTGGAAGAAATGTAAGAGTTGATTCTCATATATATACAAACTATGTTGTCCCTCCTTATTATGATTCTATGATTGGAAAACTTATTGTTTGGGGAAGAGATAGAGAAAAAGCTATCAATATTATGAAAAGAGCTTTAAATGAGTTTGAAGTTTATGGAATAAGAACAACAATTCCTTTTCATATCAAAATGATGGGAAATAAAGATTTTATCTCAAATAACTACGATACCAAATACCTAGAAAACTATAAAGGTTTAGGTGACATTTAACAAAAGAGCATAAAACTCTTTTGTTAAAGCTTAAACTAATACATTTTTATGTATAATCCGGCAAATATACACAAATATATACTTATTACTCACTCATTTAGTTACTGTACACTTTTATAACTAAACTGTTTTATCAAGTTTTAAACTTTTAGTTTTAAATATATACGTGTATATAAAATACACAAAGGTAACACATGACTTTTAAAGACTTTAATTTTAAAGCAAATTTACAAAAATCAATTGATGATGCGGGGTTTAAAGAACCTAGTCCAATCCAAAAAGATGCTATTCCTGTAGTTTTATCAGGAAAAGATATGGTTGGTCAAGCACAAACAGGAACTGGAAAAACAGCAGCATTTGGTCTTCCAATGATAAATATGATGAAGGGTGGTTCTGGCGTTGAAGCTGTAGTTATTGTTCCAACAAGAGAACTTGCAATGCAAGTATCTGATGAATTATTTAGATTTGGTAAAAATTCAGGAATGAATACAGCAACTGTTTATGGTGGACAATCATATAATATGCAGTTAAGAAATATTGATAGAGCATCAATTATAGTTGCAACACCAGGTAGATTGATTGATTTATTAAAAGGTAAAAAGATTGATATCAAACCATCTTTTGTAGTTTTAGATGAAGCTGATGAGATGCTAGATATGGGATTTTTAGATGATATTAAAGAGATCTTTACTTTCTTACCAAAAGAGAGACAAACATTACTTTTCTCAGCAACAATGCCTCCAGCAATTAAAAAACTTGCACAAAATATTCTAAAAGAGCCTGAGTTTATCACTGTTACAAAAGCAGAAATGACTAACTCTAAAATTACGCAAAGCTTTTATGTAGTGGATGAATATGAGAGAGATGATGCACTGATTAGACTTTATGATTTTAAAAGCCCTGACAAATCAATTATTTTTTGTAGAACAAAAAAAGAGGTTGATAGACTATCGACTTTTTTAGTTTCTCAAGGACATATGGCTAAGGGACTTCATGGAGATATGGAGCAAAGACAAAGAGAAGAAGTAATTAGATCTTTTAAAAAAGGTACATTAGATGTTCTTATTGCTACAGATGTTGCTGCAAGAGGACTAGATGTAAATGATGTATCTCACGTATTTAATTATCATTTACCATTTGATTCAGAATCTTATGTACATAGAATCGGAAGAACAGGAAGAGCGGGGAAAGAGGGTGTTGCTATTTCAATTGTTACTCCTCATGAGTTTAGAATGATTCAAAAGATTCAACATGTAACTGGTGGAAAGATGGAAGCAAAAGTTGTTCCAAATATTGATTCAGTTAAAGAGAAAAAAACAACTACTTTAAGAAGTAAGATTTCTGAACAAAAAGTTTTTGATTCTGGAATTGCTATTGTTGAGAGTTTAAAAGAAGAGTTTGATTTATCAACTATTGCATTTAAATTAGCTTCAATTTTATCAGATTCAACTTTTGTAAAAGGTAATAACTATATTGGTAAATCAGAAATTGATATTAAAAAACTTTTTGAAAGATTAAAAGATGATAAGGGCGGTGACTCTAGAGGTAGAGGTCGTGGTGGATACCGAGGTGGAAACCGAAATAGAAATGGTGGCGGTGGAAATCGAAACCGAAATAGAAGTGGTGGAAGAGGAAGAAGAGATTAATCTCTTTCTTCTTTGTAGTATTTCTTAGCTACTTTTTTGGCTTTTTTAAATGCTTCTCGTGTATTTTTTCCAATACCTCTAAACACTCCATCTTTTCCAAAAAACTCTACAATCTCAAGTTTTCCTGTTTTCATATCTATAACTCTAAATATATCAAATCTATTTTTCACTTTAGATACATCAGGAAATTCATTTTCTGTTAATATTCTAATAGACATATTCTTTCCTTTCTCTATAAATTATTACTATTATATATATTAAAATTTAAAAAGAGCTTAAATTTATCTTTATTAAAGAATTATAATACAAATTTTGGAATTTTGATGGAATAAGTTATAGAGTTTTATTATATTTTACTACTAAAGAGTATAAAAGTTTAAGCTTTTATTAAGAATTATATAAATTAAATGTGGCTAATATCCTACACTTAAAAAATTACAAAACAGTTACAAAGGTGTATTTTGGATTTTAACACGATAAAAAGTATGGATGAAGCACGGGATAAATCTCTACCAGGATTTGCAAAACTATCATTAGTATTATTATTTTTAGTGATTGTATTTTTGTGGAGTTATGCTTCACATGAGTCTTTACCAAATAATAGCTTTTTGATTATTGGTGCAGTTTTTGGTGCCTATATGGCAATAAATATAGGTGCAAATGACGTTGCGAATAATGTAGGTCCTGCAGTTGGTGCTAAAGCGATGACTTTAATGTGGGCAATAGTCATTGCAGCTATATTTGAAGCAGCTGGTGCATTTATTGCAGGGGGAGATGTTGTTAAAACTATCAAAAAAGGAATTATTGATCCTGCTTTAATTTCTGATCCTCAAATATTTGTATGGGCAATGGCTGCTGCTTTATTATCAGCTGCATTATGGCTAAACTTTGCAACTTCAATTGGAGCACCTGTTTCAACGACTCACTCTATTGTAGGTGGTGTTATGGGAGCTGGTATAGCAGCTGCTGGATTTGCAATTGTTTCATGGTCAACTATGGGAAAAATCGCTGCTTCTTGGGTGATCTCTCCAGTATTAGGTGGACTTATTGCTGCCTCCTTTTTATATTTTATTAAAAAGAATATTATGTTTAAAGAAGAAAAAATTGAATCAGCCAAAAAGTTTGTACCTTTATTGATTGGCTTTATGACTTGGGCATTTTCTACATATATTATTTTAAAAGGTATTAAGCACCTTATTAAAGTTAATTTTTTAACTGCTGCTCTTGCAGGTCTAATTATTGCTATTATTCTTTATTTCTTTATTAAACCTATGATTGCTAAAAAAGCTGATAAACTAACTAGCAGTAGAAAAGATGTTAATACTCTATTTAACATTCCTTTAATATTTGCTGCTGCTCTTCTATCATTTGCACATGGTGCAAATGATGTTGCAAATGCAATTGGTCCTTTAGCTGCTATTAATGATGCAGTTACAAATGCTGCTATTTCATCAAAAGTTGGAATTCCATTTTGGGTTATGGCTGTTGGTGCAGTAGGTATTGCAATTGGGCTTGCTTTATACGGCCCTAGGCTTATCAAAACTGTTGGATCAGAGATTACTGAGCTAGATCAAGTTAGAGCTTTCTCGATAGCTATGGCTGCTGCTATTACTGTTATTATTGCTTCTCAGCTTGGACTTCCTGTCTCTTCTACTCATATTGCAGTTGGTGGTGTATTTGGTGTTGGATTTTTAAGAGAGTGGTTAGATTCATCTGAAGAGAAGTTTTTAAAAGATATTAGAGATAAATTTAAAAAAGATAAAAAAGAGTTAGACAAATATCAAAATGAACTTTCAGATATTACTGCAACTGAATCTAAATCTAAATCTGACTATAAAAGAATTGTGGAATTATATAATTTAATTGATGAAAAAGATGAAAAAGTAAGGTTAGAAAAAAAAGAACTTAAATCTGCAAAACGTATTAAATATGTTAAAAGAGATGCTGTTAAGAAAATCGTTGCTGCATGGATCATTACTGTTCCTGCTGCTGCATTTTTATCTGCTGCAATATTTTTTATGATTAGAGGAATTATGCTTTAGTGGCATAATTTTTCTTTCTTAATATACCTTATGATAATATTTCAAAAATTATCATTAGGAATATCCTATCGAAGCTTTAATCTCAGTTGCTACAATTTATTTATTTATTATTATAGGGTTTGTTTTTAAAAGAACTTTTCATGATGAAGTAAATGAAAGAACAATTGTTTTACTGAATTTATATTTTTTACAACCTATTTTGATTTTCTGGGGTTTGACTAGGGCTCCATTAAGTTTTGAACTTCTTATCTCCCCTATTGTCTATTTTATTGCTATTTTTATTGTTTTGGGGATTGCATATTTGTATTCATTAAGAGCATTTAAAAATGAGGTACAAGATAAATCTATATTTATGGCTTCATCATTGGTGGGAAATACAGGAAACCTTGGTATCCCACTAGGAATAGCTCTTTTTGGACTAGAAAGTGTTCCTTTTACCTCTGCTTTAAATATTGCAAATGTATTCTATATTTACATTTTTTCAGTATATTTTTTCGCTGGCAAAAAATTTAATTTTGCTAATTCATTAAAAGAAATTTTTAAAATACCTGCTATCTGGTTTGCTTTTTTTGCCCTATTATTTAATTACTTTGATTTTCAAATGAATGATGATTTTGAAAAAGTATTTACAATGGGTGCATATACAGCGATTGTTATGCAACTAGTTATTTTTGGTATTTTTATGTCTCAAGTTAAAATCAGAAGTGCAAACTGGAATTTGGCACTTAATATTTCATTGTTTAAGCATTTAGTATTGCCAGTAGTTGGTTTATTTGTTATTTTATTTTTTGAGTTGCCAGTTTTTGTTGGAGCAATAATCTTTATGGAACTTTTTGTACCACTTGCTGTAAATAATGTAAATATTGCATCTTTATATAAATGCAAGCCTGTTGATACAACCTTTTCTGTTCTAATTAGTTCTTTTATATTTATATTTTTAATGTACGTCTATATAGTTTGTATAAATATGTTTTTTGGGCTTTAATATGTGTGGTATATTAGGAACAAACTTTATTAGTGAAAACTTCTCTAGTGCCTTAGCTTTGATGAATAATAGAGGTCCTGATAATAGTTCTATAGTTAATCATAAAAATTATCAATTTGGACATACAAGATTGTCTATAATTGATGTGGATGATGAAGCAAATCAGCCAATGATTTTTGATGATATAGTAATTGTATTCAATGGGGAGATATATAATTTTAAAGAGCTGATTGTTAGTGAAAATTTGTTTTGTAAAACCTCTTCTGATACAGAAGTTATAATTAGATTATATCAAAAGTTTGGAATTGACTTTTTAAACAAGTTAAATGGTATGTTCTCTTTTGTAATCTTTGATATGAAAGAGGAAAAATACTTTTGTGCAAGGGATAGATACGGTAAAAAGCCGTTTTTTTACTATTTTAAAGACAACAAGTTTATCTTTTCATCATCTATTAAATCTATAATTAAAATATTAGGGACTACACCTAGTTTCAATAAAGTAGCTTTATCTCAGTATCTACAATATTTTGTAAGTTTAAATGATTTGACCTTTTACAATGATATTAAAAAACTTGAATCTTCTTCATATATGACTTTGATAAATAATGAAGTTTTTATAAAGAAATATTATAAAATCAATACATATAAACAAATAAGTGATGAAAATATTGCTTTAAAAGGTATTGAGGAACTTTTATACAAAAGTATAAGTTCAAGGCTTGTGGGTGACGTAGAAGTGGGTTCATTGCTTAGTGGAGGAATAGATAGCTCTTTGATTTCTACTTTATATACTAATATGTCTGGTAAAAAGATTCATACATTTTCTGTTGGATATTCTGATTATAAAAATTATTCAGAACTAGACTATGCAAAACTAGTTTCAAATGAGATAAATTCTGTTCATCACCCTTTAGAAATTACAAAAAAAGATTTTTTGGATGTTTTTGATCATGTCATTGATGCTTTAGAAGAACCACATGCTGATAGTGCTGCTTTTCCCCTGTATTGTTTGACAAAGTTAATAAATAAAAATGGTATAAAAGTTGTTTTAAGTGGTGAAGGAAGTGATGAACTCTTTTTGGGCTATGATAACTACTTAAAATTTCTTAAATATTATCAATTTAAAGACTCTTTATCCACTTCACAAAATACTTTTCTAAAAGATATAGGCTCTTGCTTACAAAACAATACAAAAGAGAGTGAGTATCTAAGACGTGTAATTAGCGAAGAAAATATCTATAACTCTTTTGGTGAAATTTATACAACTTTACAAAAGAAAAAATTATTTAAACGCTTGCCTACTTTTAAGCAAGAAAATCCAAAAAAAGATCCTGTAGATTGGATGAGTTATATCGATTTAAAGGTCTGGCTAGGACAATCTTTACTTTCTAAGGTTGATAGAATATCAATGGCTAATTCCATAGAAGTTAGAACGCCATTTTTGGATTATAGATTAGTTGACTATCTTTTTTCAATCAAAACTGATTTGAAAGTTGGTGATACAAATAAATATTTACTAAAAAAAATTGCACAAAAATATATTCCTCAAAAAATTATAAATAGAACAAAAAAAGGTTTTAACTCTCCATATAATGAATGGATATTTTCTACTTACGATGATGATTTGTTAAAACTTGTTTTAAAAGTTAATTCACATACTAATTTATTCAATGATGATTATGTTATTATGATTTATAATCTTGCTAAAACAAATAAATTCAAGCAACATTTCTGGGCATTATATATTTTCTCTAATTGGTTTAACAAAAATTATCTTATATAATAAATTATATAAATCTAAAGGTTTAAAATGACACTTTTAATTCCGACAAATTCTAACAGTAGACACGAATGTATTATTTCAAGTATTGAAGAAAATTCTTCATGGGCTTATATAACATTAAATGATGGACAAATTATATCTTGCGATTTTTTTGATAGAAAAGAAGACATTATTGAATGGATAGATTATGTTGTTGTTATCAATGACAAAGAATTTATTTGGACATTTATTGATGAAAAGACTAAAGTTCTAATTGTAGATAATCAAAAAAGTATTGATGAAATAATAGAAGCTTTTTTATTAAATAATTTGTTAGAATTTGCTCCAAAACTTTAACTTTTAATTTTTCAAAATAATTATTTTTAGCATATTCTTTTGTTTAAATTATGCAATTTGGAGTGCTTTTTTTAGCATATGTATTTATGTCTAGAAACATTTAGAAGTATTTAGATATAATTATAAGATACCATAAAATAGGATTAAAAATGGAGAAAAGAAAAGTAGGAAGACCAATACAGAAAATTGGTAGAGTAAAAATAGGTTTATCAATAGATGGTGAAACAAATAGTTATTTAACTGAACTTAGTGTCAATAGTGGCAAAACAAAAAGTAGAATTATTGAAGAATCTATTGCCTTATATTATGAAAATAACAAAGAATTAACTGATAAAATAATTTTAGCAAATAAATTAAAAGAGGATCCATATCATCATTTTAGAGATGTTCTAAAAAAGTCAATGGATAAATAAACTAAAAAGAATTTGGATTAAATCCTGTATCAAAATTATTAAACTCGTTTAAGAAATCATTACTTTGAATTGTTGGGTCTGCGTATCCATTTTGAATTGATTTCATTCTAAGATTCATGATGTCAGTTTTTGGGTCAATAAACTGAGGACATACAATTGTACAATTTCCACATAAAGTACAATCCCAAATTCCATTTGTTTGTATTACATCTAGTTTATTATTTATATTCAACTCTTTTTTATCATTTACGTATCTTAAAACTCTTGTTAAAATATATGGACCTTGAAACTCTTTATTTACTTCATATACAGGACATGAACTGTAACAACTTTGACATAAGATACAATTACTTTGAACATCAATTAGACTTTCATCTTTTTTTGTAATTATTTTATTTGATAGCTCTTCTACATATGTTTTGTTTTTTTTGAGCAGTTCTTCTACATGATTTAAATCTACGACTAGGTCTTTTATTAACTTAACATATTTTAATGGTTTTATATTATCATTGTCATTTACTTTACATTTACAGGCAAGTGATTCTTTATCATTTACTAAAACACTACAAGAGCCACAAATACCACTTTTACAACCACTTCTATATGCTAATGATGAGTCAATATTCTCTTTTATATAGTCCAATGCACCCAAAAGTGTTGTATTTTCTTGTTTAATATTATATTCTACTTCTTTATTGTCTCTAGTTATAGTTATCTTCATAATATTCCCTCAAAGTGATGCTCTATTTTCTTATTTATGTTTTTAATTATTGATATCTTTTCATACTCTTTTGATGTATTTTTAAAGTCGCTTCTATAGTGGGAACCTCTTGATTCTTCCCTATTTAGTGCTGATATTGTAGTTAGTTTTGATAGAAGAATAATATTTCCTAGTTCAATATAATCTAATAGATTCTTATTATATTTTTTCTCTTTATTTGATATCCCTGTATTTTCATACTCTATTTCTAATTTTTCAATTTTTTCTAACAAAATTTCTAAATCACTTTTTGTTCTAAATAAACCAGCATATGAGAACATTAGAGAACCTAACTCTTTTTTTATGAAATATATTGATTTATTTTCATTTTTTATCAAGATATTATCTATAAAATTATCTCTGCTTTTTTCACTTGTGCTCTTTAAATCTTTTATCTCTTTACTCTTTTTTGCTGCATTTATTCCTGCAACTTTTCCAAATGTAATTATTTCAAGTAGTGAGTTTCCCCCTAATCTATTAGCTCCATGTGTATTATTTTGTGCTACTTCCCCACAGGCATATATGTTTTTTACCGATGTTTCACATGAAACATTTGTTAAAATTCCTCCCATTGTATAGTGTGCTGCAGGTGTTATTGGAATCAAATCTTTTTCAACATTTAGATTTAATAAGTCATTGATTAGTTTAAGTTCTTGTGGCATTTTCTCTTTAAGAGATGTTATATCTAGATGTCTCATATCTAAATATACTGAATGATTATCTAAAACTTTTGTCTTAATAGCCCTTGCCACTTCATCTCTAGTTGCTAGTTCATCAACAAATCTTTCTTCATTTTCATCTACTAAATATGCACCCTCTGCCCTTGCACTTTCACTTATTAAAGTGTTACTTCCTTTTAAGGCAGTAGGATGAAATTGTATAAACTCTAAATTAGATAATGCAAGACCATTTCTAAAAGCAACCCCTAGCCCATCGCCTGTTGTTGAGATACTATTTGTAGTATGAGAAGAATAAATATTTCCATATCCTCCTGTTGCAATTATTAATGTTTTGGAATAATAGTTAATGATTTCACCACTAAGTAAATTTAATATTTTAACACCTTTATAGCATGAGTTTTCAATAATTATATCTACTAAAATGTGTTCATATAAAAAATCAATATTCTCTTTAATACAGTGATCATATAGTGTATGAAGTATCTTTAATCCTGTATAGTCTGCACTGTAGCATGTTCTTTTGTATTTTGTTCCACCAAAGTACCTTTGCTTGATGTTACCTTGCGAATCTTTACTAAATGGTACACCAATATTGTCAAGCCATATTATAGTCTCTTTTGCATTTGTACACATAGTTTCAACACTTTTTTTGTTAGATAGATGCTTTGATGAATTATATGTATCATTTATATGATTTTCTATTGAGTCATTTTTCGTATCAAAAACACAGTTTATTCCCCCTTGAGCTTGTACAGTCTGAGAGTGCGTAGGGAATGTTTTAGAGATTATCAACACTTTATCAGAATTCTCTTTAGCACTTAATCCTGCACTTAATCCTGCACCTCCTGCTCCAATTATAATTACATCTTTCATATTACTCCCAGAAATCTTTTAAATTATCTTGAATAACTGTTTTATCGTTATTTATTATGCCTTCTATGTTATCAAGTTTATCAAGAAGATTATTCTTTTTTGATTTAAGTTCTGTATCTTCTTCTTCATTTATCACTTTATCATGTATAGAATTGTCTATTTTTTCTTCTATTTCTTTAGTCTCTTTTATCTCAACACTTTCTAACATGGATAACTCTTTATCAATTAATAAGTTATTGGAGATGAAAAAATTAATTAGTTCTTCATATTTTCCAAAATCCATTAACAAAAATGAAGGTTTACCATCTCTTAATATCACAGCTTTATCTATATCACTGTATTGTATGGAATCAAATACTTGTTTGCTTTTTCTAATGAGTTGTGTTGAAGGTATCATCTCATTTGACTTATATTGTAGTAATGACTTTAGTTTATGCTCATTCATTTATAAATCCTTCTATATTTTTATATACACCCTCAATTAGTTTTTTTCTTGACTCTATTGATGCCCATGCTATATGAGGTGTGAGAATTATGTTATCTAGCTCTAAGATACTATTCAAAGGAGAATCCTCTTCTATTGGCTCTGTAGATATGGTATCTAAGCCAAAAAATAGATTTTTTTCCTTTAGTATCTTTACTATGTCATATTCATTTATTATTCCACCTCTGGCTACATTTATGATAATTGTATTATTTTTTAACAATTTCATATTTTCATAATTTAATAAATCTTTTGTTTTTTCATTTAAGGGGCAATGTATTGATATTATATCAGACGATTCTAAAAGTGCTGTAAGATTAGTCGTATTGTAGTTTGTATTAAAATTCATATTTGAAGTTGAATAATAGTTTATATTACAATCAAAAGCAGATGCAATTTGAGCAACCTTTTCTCCAATACTACCAAGTCCTATAATTCCCCAGTTTTTCCCACTCAATTGTGAAAAAGGTTTATCTATATGAGTGAAAATCTTTGACTTATGCCAGTTCCCCTCTTTTACATAGTTTGAGTAATAATTGATTTCTTGCATAAAATGAAGCACTAAAGAAATAGTTAATTGAGCTACACTTGCAGTTGAATAACCTGCTACGTTTTTTACTTCTATCTTTTTATGTTTTGCATATTCTACATCAACATTGTTTGTTCCTGTTGCACTAATACATATCAATTTTAACTCTGTATTGTCTATTACCTCTTTTGTAATCAATACTTTGTTTGTAATTACTACATCACAATTCTTCAATCTTTCAATTGTATCTTTTTCATTTGTATAGTCATATTCTGTTATTTCACCAAATTCACTAAGTATTGATAAATCTATATCAGCACCTAGTGTGGATCTATCAAGTATTACAATTTTCATTATGTATCCCTTTACGTATTATAATACGTAAAGGTATCAAAGTTAAGCTAAAATTTAGATTATTTATTTTTAGCAGAAAAGATATTTTCTGCCCATTCAGTTACTGGACCTCTTAATACTTTTTGTAGTTCAATAGCAAATATATTTACTAAAGATGATTCTTCTTTTGTAGATTTTAGTAGTGTTGTTAGAGAGTTTGTGTATTTGTTAACATAGAAGTTATCTATTTGTTTATTACTTCCAAGTATTACAACTTTGCAGGTATTATCTATTCTTGATAATACCATTTGCATAGTTTTATTTGACATATTTTGTGCTTCATCGATAATTACAAATGCATTTGATAGTGTTCTCCCTCTCATCTCACCTACCCACATAGTCTCAATAAAATAGTTTTGAATCATTTGATCAACTCTAGTTTTTAATTCTTGTTCATCAATCTCTTGTTCTTCTTTACTCTTGTTTGTTCTTCTTTTTTTGTATTCTGAACGAACTATATGATCTATACTATCCATTAAGGGATGATTATATATTTTGAATTTTTCTTCAAGACCTGGTAAATATCCAACATCTTCACCCTTATCTAAAGACTCAATTGAGTTTCTTATATATATTATTCTTTGGTATTGTTTGTTTTTAACAAGTTTTAATGCCCCACTTAGTGCTAATAGAGTTTTCCCTGAACCTGCTTTTGCTTCTATTATCAGAACATTAAAATAGTGTTGGATGATTGCATTTGAGAAAAATAGTTGCTCTTTATTTAGTGGAGATATTATTTGATTTCTTACTTCATCTTCATTTAGAACTCTTATCTTCCCATTTTGTATAGAAGCTAGTACAACTTGGTCTGAGCCTTTTACTTTAAAACAATAGGAAAAGTTAGAAACTTGATAATCTTTATCTAACTCTTTTATATCTCTATTCTCAATAAATTCTAAATCCTCAAACTTTATTTGTATAGTCTTTATAAATTCATGCACAAAGTCATCTTTATTTGAGCCAATAAGCGATTCTGTTTTTATATCAAGAGATATAGCTCTTGTTCTTGCCATTATATCCATAGATAAAAATGTTGAATCTTTATCATAATAAGTTGTAGTAAATTGTGCTATTTCTAATATTTTTCTATCATTTGCTATGTTTTGTGAAGTTGTTTTAGATACTAATTGATACTCTAATTTTGATATAATATCAATTGAAATTGGTATTTCGTTTTCGATATTTAATCTAACTATTTTAAAGTCTTTTATACTTTTTGTAAAAATTATGGTTGAATTCTCTAGTATTCTTGCAAACTCTCTTGCCTGAAAATTGATTTCATCAAAACCACTTTTTTTAGAATCTATTTCATCTAAAACTGTTTCGGGAAGTATAATAAGGTTTTTATTATCATCAGATAAATTGAAAATATTATTAGCATCTTCTAATAGTATATTTGTATCAAGTACATAGTACTTATCAAAGTTTTCATTGTTCATTTTTAGCTCTCTTAGGTTTCATTATCATGTATATTATAAATGTAAAAAGTAGTATCATAGCAAGGGTAAATGTAACAGAAACAGTTTTAACAACTACATATGTAACAATCAAAATTGCAAGTAAAGTTGGTATTTCATTATATGCTCTAAAAAATTTACCACTTCTTTTACAAACATTATTTGCTAGATTTTTTCTAAAATATTCCAATGAGTATGAGTAGATAATAAGTACTATTACAACTGTAAGTTTTGCATGTAACCAAACGCCAGTTTTAAATAAATCTTCTGCTAGATAAATCATAACTGTTCCACTTATAATTGTTGCCCACATAGCTGGCATACCAATATATTTGTAGATTTTGTATTCTTGTATCTTTACAATTTTTACATATTCTTCTTTATCAATATTTTCTACATGGTATACAAAAAGTCTTGGCAAATAGAACAGCATAGCCATCCAAGACATAACTGCAACTATATGAAATGTTAATATCCAACTATAATATTCCAATCATTTATCCTTTATTTTTTTTATCCATTCATCTAAAGTTTTTTCAAAACCTATACCCTTTGAAGTGTAAAGGTTAATGGATTCACTTAAATATTCTTGTTCTACATAGCCACCAAAGTTATGGGGATATAAATAATCTTTATGAAATGAGTCAATGTTTTTTGGTATATCAAAGATTTTACCATTTTTAACTTCACTTATTCCTTTATTTATTGCTTCATAACAAGAATTTGACTTTGGAGAAGATGCTAAATAAATCACACATTGTGAAAGTATAATTCTACTCTCTGGATAACCTATTTTTGAAGTTGCAAGCATAGTACTTACTGAAAGGTTTAGAGCATTTGGATTTGCATTGCCGATATCTTCACTTGCAAGTATTACTAATCTTCTAGTAATAAACTCTACACTCTCTCCACCCTCTATTAATCTTGATAAGTAATAAAGTGCTGCATCTATATCTGAGCCTCTAATTGATTTTATCATAGCACTTGCTAAGTCATAGTGTGTATTAGAAGATGATACTCCATCCCCTATAACATTTTGTCTTAACTCCTTTAATGTTTCACATGAAACATCAGGGTCAACTTTAAAGGCAAATTCCAATAAGTTTAACATAGCTCTTGCATCACCTGAAGAGCTATTTATTAAATACTCTTTTGTTTGTTCATCTAGTTTTGTTTCTAATTTAGATTGTGCAACATCAAGTATTTTAATTAAGTCCTCTTTAGAGTGTGGCATAAATTCAAATAAAAAACTTCTTGATCTAATAGCACTGGTTAAAGTGAAAAATGGATTTTCTGTACTTGCCCCAACAATTATTGCTTGATAATTTTCCATGATAGGAAGTAAAACTTCTTGTTGATTTTTTGACAATCTATGTACTTCATCTATAAAGACAATTGGTTTAATTAAGCTATTATCATATTTGTTAAAGACTTTTCTTAGGTCTTCAATTTTAAGTGAAGTTGCGTTGAAATAAAAGTAATCAGTGTTTATAGATTTAGCAATTATTTTAGCTAAGGTGGTTTTTCCCGTTCCAGGTTTTCCATAAAAAAAAAGGTGAGGAATCTCACCTTTTATAATAAGTTTATATAGAACTTTGTTTTTAGAAATTATATGACTTTGTCCAACAAAGTCTTCAAGTGTAGTTGGACGAAGTATAGAACTTAGATTAGTCATTATCTTTTGTAGCTAGATAATCTTTTAAGTTTTTGTATTCTTCTCTCGTAAGGTATCTACTTTTTCCAGTAGGTAAATTATTTAAAGATATGCCACCATACTCTACTCTTTTTAAGTCAAGTATATCAAGTCCAAAGTGAGCAAAAAATCTTCTTAGCTCTCTATTCTTACCTTCTGTAATTGCAACTTTTAGTTTAGAAAAAGTGTCTTTAACCGAATCAACTTTATATCCTAAAAAAGGAGCAAAGTTCATAGATTTGATTTTGCTATCTTTTCTTGCACCCTTTGTTGCATCTTCTAATTGAAGTCCACTATTCATTGCATCTTCTACTTGCTTTGTAAGTGCTCCATTTAGTTTGATTTTATATACTCTTTGTAAGTCTGAATGCATAAGTCCATTTGCAACCTCTACGCTATCCGTCAGAAGTAAAACTCCCTCACTTGAATAGTCAAGTCTACCTATTGGTAAAAAGTGTTTATATTTGCTTCCTAGCGTGTCAAATATTATTCTTCTACCTTGTGGGTCATTCTTAGTTACTAATTCACCCTTTGGTTTGTTGTAAACTAGTACTGTATACATTTTGTTTTTTTCAAATTTAACAACTTTGTTATCTATTAGTACAATATCCGTTTCTGATACTTTTGTTGATAAGTCAGTAATAGTTTTTTTATTTACTTTTACTCTTCCATCAGCAATTAAAGTATCAGCTTCTCTTCTTGAGTATTTACTATTATGCGAAATAAATTTGTTTAATCTTACTTGGTTAGTTTCTGGAGTTTCATTCATATTACCTACTTTATTCCTGCTTCTATTAAATCATGAATATGTAATACCCCAATAAGTTTATTACTTTCATCAACAACAACTAATAGTTGTATCTTATAATCTTCTACAATCTTAAGGGCATCACTTGCTAATAAATCTTTATTGTTTAAAAGTCTAGGATTCATTGTTGCTATTTCTTCAACCTTACACTCAAGTGAAAAGTTATTATTCATCAGTGCTCTTCTTAAGTCACCATCACTTAACAAACCTACAACTTTTTCATTATCAAGAATTATAACATTTCCAAGTCTACCCTCACTCATTTTAACAATAGCATCTTTAAGAAGTGTTTCACGTGAAACAAGTGGTAAGTTCTCAGTTCTAATTAAATCAGAAACTTTAATAAAAAGTTTTTTTCCTAAACTTCCACCTGGATGAAAAGAAGCAAAATCATTTTTTTGGAAATCTCTTTTTTTCATTAAACAAACAGCTAATGCATCTCCCATAGCCATAGTCAAAGTAGTAGAAGTAGTAGGTGCAATATCTAAAGGACAAGCCTCTTTTGTAACACTGATATCAAAAAATATATCAGCATAATTTGCTAAAGTAGAGTTTGGAGTTTTTGCCATTGCAATCATTGGAATATCAAATCTTTTAAGGTGGGGAAGAATTTGTATCAACTCTTCACTCTCACCTGAATATGATATAGCTAATACAGTATCATCTTTTCCTATCATACCTAAATCACCATGCATGGCTTCAGTTGGGTGAAGGAAAAAAGAACTAGTACCAGTACTTGCCAGAGTTGCTGCTATCTTTGTTCCTACAAGTCCAGATTTACCTACACCAGTAACAATGAGTTTACCTTTTGTTTTAAAAATAAGCTCAACCGCTGCATTCATATCAAAAGTATTTTCGACAGAGGCTCTTTCTAACTCTTTTGCTTCAGTTAATAAAACCTCTTTTGCAATCTCATTATAATTCATTATATATCCTTACTGAACAAATATAGTAGGTACAATCATAGGGTATTTTTTATATTTTCTAACACAATGTTTTCTTACAACTTTTCTAATTTCATCTTCTAAATATTTATTATTTTTAAAGACACCCTCTTTTGCATTTGATAAAAATATCTCTAATATATCTTCAATCTCTTTTGCAAAAAATCTATCTTGTTTATCAGGAACTAATCCAAATGAAGTAACTCTTGTTCTTTCAGAAAGTTTTCTATCATTTTCATTGATTTGTGCAACAATCATAATAACACCTTCGTTTGCCATTGTTTGTCTATCTAAAACAATATCATCGGCTATTTTATGATTTAGTTGATTATCAATGTAAGTTTTCCCTGTTTTAACAGTTTTTACTTTTTTAAGATATTTAGGTGTAATTTCAACTTGTTCACCATCACTCATTATGTAAGTATTTCTTTCTAATACTCCACATGCAATACCTGTTTGTTGATGCTTAACTGCATGATTGTATTCACCATGAATTGGCATAAAGAATTTAGGTTTTACAAGTCTAAGCATAAGTTTTTGTTCTTCTTGTGCAGCATGTCCCGAAACATGTATTTCTGAGAAGTTTTGATATGCAACTTCTGCACCAGCTTTTAAAAGGTGATTAATGATTTGAGAAACACTCGCTTCATTTCCTGGAATTGCTTTAGCAGAAAGAATAATTTGATCACCTGGCTTGATTTTGATATGTCTATGCTCATGTATAGACATTCTATACAGTGCACTCATAGATTCACCCTGGCTTCCTGTAGTGATTATTAGTACTTGATTATCATTATATTTATGAACTTCGTGTGGATCAATAAATTGGTCTCTTGGGAATTTGATATATCCTAAAGCCATGGCAAGTTCTAAGTTCTTTTCCATAGATCTTCCAATAACACAAACTTTTCTTCCATATTTTAAACCATGCTCAATTGCTTGTGCAACTCTATGGATATTTGAAGAGAATGTAGACATGATAACTCTACCTTTTGCTTTTGAGAAAAGGTTATCAAAAGTAGGTCCAACAGTTGATTCAGATTTTGTAAAACCTGCTGTATGTGAGTTTGTAGAGTCTGACATTAATAGTAAAACACCCTTCTCTCCATAATGTGCAAATCTATGTAAATCTGTTGGAAAACCATCAATTGGAGTGTGGTCGATTTTAAAATCCCCAGTATGTATGATTGTTCCAGCTTCTGTTGTAATAGCTAAAGATGAGGCATCAATAATTGAGTGAGTAACATGCATCCACTCTATTTCAAAATCCCCTATTTTGATTGGAGTTCTTTTTTGAATTGCTTTGAAGTAACTTCTATGTTGTCTCATTTTATGCTCATCAAACTTTGAACCAATCATTTCTAATGGTAAAGATGTTCCATAAACTGGAAATTGCATCTCTTTAAATAAGTATGGCATTGCACCAATATGATCTTCATGACCATGAGTGATAATAATAGCATCAATTTTATCTTTGATTTCTCTAATATAAGTTAAATCAGGAATTAAAATATCAACACCATGCATATCTTCATCAGGGAAACTCATACCAACATCAACAATAATTGCACTTTTTTCAGTCTCAATTACCATCATGTTTCCACCAATTTCACCTAATCCACCAAGTGGAGTGATTCTAACTTTTTGTGTAGCACTTAGATTTAATTTATTGTGTGGGTTAAGTCTATCTTTATGGATTCTTTCATTTATAATATGAGCTTTTCTAAGGTCTGTTATCCAACCATCACCAGATTGGTCTTCCATTTTAGGAACAACTATTTTTTTTCTTTTGTTCATTGGTCTTTTTGGTTTTTGCTTTTTTGGAGCAGCCTCTGTTGCTTGTGTAGTATTTGCAGCTTTTGCAGTTGCGGGAGCAGATTTTTCTACAACTGGAGTATTATTCTGTACTGTTTTGTTTTCTTCCATTTATTATTGCCTTTGTATATATTTGGCTATACAAAGATGAACTAACCTCATGAGGTCGAATATTATCACTAATTCCAAGCTCCTCAAATAAAGAAAGAATAGTATCTTTTGAAATAATAGAAGAGATATTTTTAGAGAGTTTTTTTCTAGGCTGTTGAAAACAAGCCTTTAAAAAACTGTTAAAATCCTTATCCATTTTTTTAGACATATCTTTTTTTATGTAAAGAATTGAAGAGATAACTTTAGGAGGAGGATCAAATGATTCTGGTGGTACATCAAATAAAATCCTAGACTCTTTAGAGCATAGTTTTGATATTACACCCAATGCAGAAAACTCTTTGTCTCTTTCATTGGCAGAAAATTTTTCAGCAACCTCTT
This sequence comes from Arcobacter denitrificans (SeqCode), assembly GCF_048571185.1. Classification (GTDB taxonomy): domain Bacteria; phylum Campylobacterota; class Campylobacteria; order Campylobacterales; family Arcobacteraceae; genus Arcobacter; species Arcobacter denitrificans. The sequence goes on from NZ_CP182350.1 coordinate 1,411,526, forward strand.
TTTGAACCATTACAATAATGTGTTCACAAGCATCATCTTCAAATGCTCTTAGTATTATATTTGTAGCAATATAATACGGCAAATTAGCGATTAAATCATACTTACTATCATGTAGACTTTTTTGTTTATCCCAAGCTTCTAAAACATCAGTGTGGACCAGTGTTAGAGAACCATTTTCTATAGGAGTAGCAAACTTAGTTTTTAATATAGTAAATAGATCTGTATCGACCTCGTAGGCAGTTACATCTTTGCATTTGACTAAATTTTTCGTCAAATCACCTAATCCAGGCCCAATTTCTACAATATGATTATTGTTGTTGGGCATCGATTGGATGATTCTTGATAAGACTGTGTCATCTTTTAAAAAGTTCTGACCATACTTCTTTTTTGCTTTTACTTTATCCATAAGAAGGAAGATTATATATGAACTTAACTTACATTTAGATAAGATAAAAAGTTAAAAATGATTAAGGATAAGAAGTGAGCAATTTTGCAAAGAGAATAATTCCATGTTTAGATGTAAAAGATGGAAGAGTTGTTAAAGGTGTTAATTTCGTTGGATTGAAAGATGCAGGTGACCCTGTTGAGGTTGCAAAACGATATAACAATGAAGGTGCAGATGAAATTACTTTCTTAGATATAACAGCAAGTCATGAAAATAGAGATACAATAGTTCATATAGTAAAAGGTGTAGCACGTGAAGTCTTTATTCCCCTAACAGTAGGCGGTGGAATAAGAACTTTAGAAGATATATATAAACTTTTAAATGTAGGCTGTGATAAAGTATCCGTAAACTCAAGTGCAGTTGTAAATCCAGGCTTTATAGACGAAGGTGCAAAAAGATTTGGTAGCCAATGTATAGTTGTGGCTATTGATGTTAAAAAAGTAGCAGATGGCTCTTATCACGTTTTTGTAAAGGGTGGTAGAGAAGATACAGGACTAGATGCATTAGCTTGGGCAAAAGAGGTTTATAATAGGGGAGCAGGTGAAATATTACTTACTTCTATGGATACAGATGGCGCAAAAACAGGTTTTGAGTTAAATATTACACAACAAATATCAAGTTTAGTGGATATTCCCGTAATTGCAAGTGGTGGAGCAGGAACTATGGAACATATGAAAGAGGCTTTTGAGCATGGAGCAAGTGCTGCATTGGCTGCATCAATTTTCCATTTTAAAGAGATAGATATAATGGATTTAAAACATTATTTAAAAGATAACAACATACCAGTAAGGATTTAATATGAAAAAATACTTATTTTTACTAATACCCTTTATCCTAAATGCATATGAGATTAATTTTAGCAAAAAATTCACAAAAGATTTAATACCAAATATTTTAGGTGCGGACATTTCAATAATTGTTGAAGACAAAAGAGAGAAAGAAGTAATTGAAAGATTGGATATTTTTAATAATAAAATTAAAGAGTACAATAAAGTTGAAAAACAATTAGGAACATTTAATATAAGACCCCAATATCAAAGAAGTAGTAACAGTCCTAAAATATATGGTTATAAAGGAACTTTAAATTATAAGGTTGAAACTACCGATGCTCTAAATATGGGAGAGTTTATCTCTATGATAACTTCATTAAAAGAAGATAGAGATACATCTGTATCTTTAAATAATCTTTCTTGGAGAGTAAAGGATGATAGCTACAATGTAATATTGGATTTGTTAAGACTTGAGTCAATAGAGTGGGTAGAAAATTATGCAAAAAATCTTTCTGCTGATTTAAATAGAACTTGTAGTGTAAAAGTAGTAGATTTACGAAATAATATTCTTCATACATATAGACAATCAGCTGCAAGTTTAAGACTTGACTCTTCATTAAAAAGAGAGAATGTACCTGTACCTGAAGTATCACAACAAAAAATCTCAATTACTACCAACTATAAATTGGAGTGCAAATGATAGTTTGTGCTGGAGATATAGAGAGTTTCAAATTTGCAGAACCTATGGGAATAGGGCTAGTTGATATGGCTATAAATCTTACACGAAGATGTCTGTTTAATAAGCCTGAGTATATTCTGTTTATAGGAACAGCAGGAAGTTATGGGAACCACAAGATATTAGATATTGTCGAATCAAAGCGTGCTTCAAACTTAGAGTTGTCATTTTTGGAAAACAACTCTTACACTCCTATTGATAATGTACTAGAATCAGAAAATAAATTTGTAAAAAATGACACCATAGTAAATAGTTCAAACTATATTACTACAAACTTCGAGCTTGCAAAAAAATATAATGACTATGGAATAGGTATAGAAAACATGGAGTTCTTCTCTGTTGTGAAAGTGGCAAAAGAGTTTGAGATACCTGTTGCTGGAATATTTGCAGTAACAAACTATACAAAACAAAATGCCCATGAAGATTTTAAAAAAAATCATAATGAGGCAATGGAAAAAATCACAAAATATTTATTAGAAAAAAATATAATTAAGTAATATGATGTTTCATGTGAAACATTATAAAAAAGGAAAAAATTGCAATCAATATATGACTTTACTTTAGATGAATTAAAAGGGAAACTAAAACCAGCATTTAGAGCAAAACAGGTTTATAATTGGATATATAAAAAATATGCTACTTCTTATGATGAGATGAAAAACATACCAAATGATTTGAAAGATGATTTGAAAAAAAACTATGCACTTGATATTTTAAAAATTATAAAAAAAGAAAAAAGTAGTGATGGAAGTATAAAATATCTTTTTGAACTTCATGATGGACATACTATCGAAACCGTATTTTTACTAATGCGTGAGAAACAAATAGGTGATGATGGAGTTGTAGAAAAGGGTGAAAAACATACTGTTTGTATCTCAACCCAAGTAGGATGTAAAGTAGGGTGCACATTTTGTTTGACAGCAAAGGGCGGTTTTGTTAGAAATCTAAGTGTTGGAGAAATAGTTGCTCAAATCGTAAATATGAAAAGAGATAATAATATTGATAAGAATAAATCATTAAATATTGTATTTATGGGTATGGGTGAACCTTTAGACAACTATGATAACTTTGTTCATTCTGTAAAAGTATTTTCCCAAGAAGAGGGTCTGTTTATAAATAGAAGAAGACAAACAGTTTCAACTTCTGGAATCTCTTCAAAGATAGAAAAACTTGGAAATGAAGACTTAGGAATACAGCTTGCTATCTCTTTACACGCTGTTGATGATGGCTTAAGAAGTGAATTAATTCCTATGAATAAAGCATATAATATCAAATCAATAATAGATGCAGTAAAAAAATTCCCAGTTGATGCTAGAAAAAAAGTGATGTTTGAATATCTTGTAATAAAAGATAAAAATGATGATATTGCAAGTGCTAAAAAACTATTATCATTACTTGATGGAATAAAAGCAAAAGTAAACCTAATATACTTTAATCCATACCCAGGAACCACATATCAAAGACCAGAAAGCAAAAAAATGGTAGAATTCCAAAATTACTTAATAGGTAAAGGTTTACTCTGCACAATTAGAGAATCAAAAGGTTTAGATATCTCAGCTGCTTGTGGACAACTAAAAGAAAAGGATGCTGATGGAACCGCTTGATTTAGCAATGTTAATATTTATAGTAGGTGTTATTATAGTATCGGCAATAGGATTTTTTAAAAGTTATAAGAATAAGGAAGATTAATGGTAGTTACAAGATTTGCTCCAAGTCCAACAGGATATTTACATATAGGTGGATTAAGAACAGCTTTATATAGTTATTTGTGGGCAAGAAAATCAAAAGGTGAATTCAAATTAAGAATTGAAGATACCGATACTGCAAGAAATAACGAAGATGCACTAGGTGCAATTATGGAAGCCTTTGAATGGATTGGTTTAGATTATGATGGAACTGTAGAGTATCAATCAAAAAGAAATGATATTTATAAAAAATATATAGACCAACTTTTAGAAGAAGGCAAAGCATATTATTGTTATATGAGTAAAGATGAGCTTGATACTTTAAGAGAAACTCAAATGGCAAATAAACAAACTCCAAGATATGATGGAACATGGAGACCCCAAGAGGGTAAAGAACTACCATCTATTCCTCAAGGAATAGAACCTGTTGTAAGAATAAAATCTCCAAAAGAAGGAGTAATAACATTTATTGATGGTGTAAGATCTATTATGAACTTTAACAGTAGCGAAGTAGATGATTTTGTTATTGCAAGAAGTAATGGTGTTCCCACTTATAACTTTGTTGTTGCTATTGATGATGCCTTGATGGGTATGACAGATGTAATAAGAGGTGATGACCACTTAAGTAATACTCCAAAACAAATAGTAATTTATGAAGCGCTTGGTTGGACTCCACCAAAGTTTTACCATATCCCTATGATAAATAACCCATCAGGGAAAAAGCTATCTAAAAGAGATGGTGCTATGGATGTTATGCAATATAAAAGAGATGGTTTTTTAGCAGAAGCATTATTAAACTTTTTAGTAAGACTTGGTTGGTCAAACAAAGATCAAGAGATTTTTTCTATGGAAGAGATGTTAGAACTATTTGACCCAACAAATATTAACAAATCTGCATCTGCATATAATCAAGAAAAATTATTATGGTTAAATTCTCACTATATCAAAAATGTATCAAATGAAAGATTATCAAAAGAGTTAGAGTATTTTGATTGTGTTATTCATGGGCATGATAAAAAAGAGATGCTTTTAGATTTAACAAAAGAGAGAGCTCAAACCTTAGTTGAGTTAAAAGATGCAATTAATGTTATCCTAGATACACCAAGTGATTATGAAGCAAAAGGTGTTAAAAAGTTTGTAAAAGATGAAACTATTTTAAAAATCTTAGATAACTATGTAAAACTACTTGAAGAAAATGATGATAAATTACATTTAAGTATTGATTATGAAGGGATTACTAAACCTTTTATCCAAGAGTTTGAATTAAAATTCCCTCAACTATTTCAACCAATAAGATTAGCACTAACTGGAACTACACAAGCTCCATCAGTATATGATATTATGGCTGTACTTGGTGTAAAAGTTACTTGTGAAAGAATTAAAACAGCATGTGAGAAAAACTTTAATAAAGAGTAATTTTACTCTTTATTAAAACTCACACTACACACAATTTCCATACAAAAATAATATAATACCCTTTAAAGGAGCTATTATGAAAAAAACCTACAAAGCAAACAATATAAACTGCGAAAGTTGTAAAAATCTTATCAAAGCCTCTTTAGAAGATGACTTTGGAACAATAGATGTTGATTTGACAAAAACTCCAAAAGAGATTACTTTAGAGATAAATTCTAATGAAGAAGAGAATAAGTTAAAAGAAGAGATGAAAGACTTAGGATTTGATATATTAGATTAAAGGCTAAATTATGGCAAAAGAGAAGATTAATTTAAATATATCAGGTATGACATGTGTTAACTGTTCTGGAGGAATAGAAAAGTTTTTAAATAAAAAAAAGGGAGTAATCTCTGCAAATGTAAGTTTTGCTTCAAGTGAAGGAGAGTTTATTCTTGACGATACTCTTTATTCTAAAGAGAAACTATTCAATGATATACAAAAACTAGGATATAAGCCAGAAGAAGACTTAAAAGCCCTAGAAAAAGAGCAGTTACTCTCTTTTTCTAAACTAAGAAAAACCTTTATTCTATCTATGACTTTGACTCTTGCTATCTTTTGTTTATCATTCTTAAATATATTCAGTCATGAGTTGACAAAATATTTAGTATTTTTTATAGCTTCTATTGTTCAGTTTTATTGTGGATTTAGATTTTATAAATTAGGAATAAAGTCAGTAATAAATAGAAACTATGACATGAATGTATTGGTGGCCTTAGGTACAAGTGCTGCATATTTTTATTCCTCGATTGTAGTTTTCCTCCCAAGTTTATTTCCTGAAAATCTTAGGTTTGTATACTTTGATGGAGCAGCTGTTATTATTACATTTGTTCTTTTAGGTAGATATTTAGAAGAAAACTCAAAACTAAAAGCTAGTGATTTTCTAAAAAAACTTATGAATTTAGCACCTGTAAATGCTAATTTAGTAGATGAAAATAAGAATATAAAAACCGTATTGGCAAGGGAATTAAAACTAAAAGATATAGTACTTGTAAAAAGTGGAGAAAAAATACCTACAGATGGACTTATCATTGAAGGAAATGCAGATATTGATACTTCTATGATAACAGGTGAATCAATGCCAGTTTTCAAAAAGATTGGAGATGAGGTTTTATCTGGAACACTAAATAGTAATGGTGTAATAAAAGTTAAAGTAAGTAAAGAATCTGCTGACACAACACTATCCAAAATTATAACATTGTTAAAAACAGCTCAAAGTAGACAAATACCAATTAGTAGATTTGCAGATAAAATTGCAAATATCTTTGTACCTACTGTGATTGTTATTTCAATAGTCACATTTTTAATTTGGGGCTTAATGTTTGGTGATTTTCAAAAAGCAATAATAGCTTCAATTAGCGTTTTAATTATCTCTTGCCCTTGTGCTTTAGGATTGGCAACTCCTATTGCAATAGTAAGTTCAGTAAGTAGGGGTGCAAAAGAGGGGATTTTAATAAAAAACCCAGAAATATTAGAAGAGATAAAAGCGATAAAATACGCAGTATTTGATAAAACAGGAACTTTAACAAAAGGTGAAATAACTGTTTCAAAAACAAATATTGATGAAAAATATTTTGAATTAATAGGCTCTATTGAAAGCTATAGTGAACATCCTATTTCAAAGGCTATAGTAAATTTTATCAAAGATAAAAACTATGATGTAAATAAAGAGATAAAAGATATAGATATTATCCCTGGAAAAGGTATAAAAGCTTTTTTTAATGATGATGAAATAATTTTAGGTAATAAAAAGTTATTAGATGAAAATGACATTGAAATAGATAAAAAACACGAAGAGTTTTATTTAGAAGAGTTAGAAAAATCAAATGGATTAATCTATGTGGCTATAAATAAAAAAACTATAGGCTCTTTTTCTTTGGAAGATAAGTTAAAAGAAGATGCTATAAAAGTAATAGAAGAGTTAAAACTGTTAAATATAGAACCTATTTTATTAACAGGTGATAATAATATAACAGCTCAAAAAATAGCTGAGAAACTTGGTATTAAAAAAGTTTATAGTGAAGTTTTACCAACCCAAAAATATGAAGTAATAAAACAGTTACAAGAGAAATCAAAAGTGATGTTTATAGGAGATGGAATTAATGATGCTCCTTCAATAAAACAGGCAAATATAGGTATTACTTTAAATTCTGGTTCTGATATTAGCAAAGATGCTGGAGATATAATTTTAGTAAATAATGAGTTGATGTCTATTATAAAAAGTATTAATTTGTCTATTGAAACTATGAATGTAGTAAAACAAAATCTATTTTGGGCTTTTGCTTATAATATACTTGGTATTCCCCTTGCAGCAGGTGTTTTATACCCAATCTTTGGACTTATGTTAAATCCTATGTATGCAGGTATTGCTATGAGTTTTTCTTCTGTAAGTGTTGTGTTAAATTCATTGAGGTTAAAAATTAAAAAGTTGTAAATATGATTTACAACTTTTTTTTAATGTTTTTCATAAACTCCAATGCTACCATCTTTATTTATATATATTATATTGTAGGCTTGTTTCATATTACCCTGTTCCATACCTGGACTACCTATTGGCATACCCGGAACTGAAATACCTAAAATATTAGGTTTTTCATTTAGCATTTTTTGCACAGCACTATAATCTACATGCCCTTCTATAAAATAACCATCTACAATTGCTGTGTGACAAGAAGTCTGTCCTGCTTGTAAGCCAACTCTTTTTTTTACTTCATTGACACTGTTTGTTTCTATGGTTTTTACATCAAAACCTTTACTTTTCATTATGTTTATCCATTTTTCACAACAACCACAATAAGGAGATTTGTAAACAGTCATAGTTTTACCTTCCATTGCAAAAATTGATGTTGCAATGAATAATAGTGATAATATTATTTTTTTCATTTATTTTCCTCTAATACTTTCTTTTTTGATTTATACTCTTCTTCAGATATGTCGCCACTTGCAAACTTTTCTTTTAAGATATTAATTGCAGTATCTTTTTCATATTTATTCTCTTTATTACTAAAAATTGAAAATATTAAAAAAACAATAATTCCCCAAAAAATAAGCATACCAAATCCATGAAACAGTGTCATGTTCATATTCATAAAATGAAACATCATATCTCCTTTTTTTGTGTTATGTTATCAAGCCTATGTGTAGAGTGTGTGGAAAAGAACTAAGAGAAACAAAATCTTAAAAAAATATTATGCTACAATTACTTTTTTAAAAGGAATAAGATGAAGATACTTTTGATGGAAGATGATTTGATTTTAAATGAGATTATTGAAGAACACCTTCAAGACAAAGGTCACACGGTTATTTCTACATATGATGCAAACTCAGCCCAAAATCATCTTTATGAAGATACCTTTGATTTACTTTTACTAGATGTAAATGTTCCAGGATTTACGGGATTTGAGTTACTAAAAGAGTTAAGAGATAATGGTATAAAAACACCTGCGATTTTTATCACTTCCCTTGATAGAATAGATGATGTTGAAAATGGTTTTGCTTCTGGTTGTGATGATTATATTAAAAAACCTTTTGAACTTAAAGAGCTTGATTTACGAATAAACAACATAAAAAGACTATTTAATATAGAACTATCAAGTACCCTAAAAATATCTAATAACTGCATAATTGATAAAGAGAATCTTACAATTATTATTGAAAATGAAAAGACACGTATTACACAAAAAGAGTTAGATGTATTAATGTATTTGTATAATAATAAAGAAAAAGTAATAAGTGTAGATGAAATTAGCTCAAATCTTTGGAGTTATGAAGAGGGGCCAAGTTCTGCTACTATAAGAACATATATAAAAAACTTGAGAAAACTCTTAGGCGAAAATTACATATTAAATATTAGAGGAGTTGGTTATCGATTTAACAACAACTGAGAAGAATACCTTCTTTAGATTTTTATCTTTATATTTAGGTTCTGCTTTTATATTGATGGCTTTAGTTGCCTTTTTATATTTTCAAAATGAAAAGACTCTCTATTTTGATTTGACAAAATCAACTATGCAAAATGTAGTTTCAAAGCTTTCCAATGAGATAATCTTTGCACATATGAGAGGTACCAACTTTAACCAAAATGAATATTTAGAAAATAGTGATTACAAACTCTCTTTTTATGACGAAAACCAAAAAAAACTTTTTGGAAATATTGACCAAAAGGTTGATTTTGATAAAAGATTTATAGAAAACGATGACTTCATCATGATTATAGATAACTCAACTGTAGGACATCTAGGTATAGATTATATAGTTATAAAAGACACCTCTTTTACTAAAAAGATAGATAAGCTAATGGGAAAGATAATAGTTACTTTTATTATCTCTTTTTTGTTTATCTCTTTTGTTGGGTTTTATTTGGCAAAACTATTTTTAAAGCCAATTAAGCAGGAGAGGGAAAAATTAAATAACTTTATCAAAGATACTACCCATGAATTAAATACTCCAATTAGTGCAATATTGATGTCAGCAGAGGGTGAAGATCTTAACTCAAAACAGATTGAACGTATCAAGTTAAGTGCAAAAAGAGTATCTGAAATCTATAAAGACTTAAGCTATGTATTTTTGCGAAAAGATGTTAAAAGTCATGAAATAGAAGAGCTTGATTTAGCTTTTTTAATAAAAGAGCAGTTGAATTACTTTGAACCTTTAGCAAATAAAAAGAAGATAGAGATAAGTTTAGATATAGAAAAGTTTTTTTATAAAATAGAAGAAGATGAGTTTATAAGACTATTTAATAATGTAGTTTCAAATGCAGTAAAATATAACAAAATAAATGGAAAAATAGAGATATCTTTAAAAAACAGAGTACTAACAGTAAAGGACACAGGTATAGGCATAGAGACACCCAAATTAAAAGATATATTTAACAGATACTATAGAGCAACCACAGAACAGGGTGGCTTTGGTATAGGATTAAATATTGTTTATGAAATAGGTAAAAAATATAATATAAAAGTAGAAGTTGAATCTATTTATAATCAAGGTACAACAATAACTCTCCGATTTTAATCTCCACACAATCTCCACACAATACAGCTAGAATTCCTAAACTAAAAATTTAGGAGTTCAAAAATGAAAAACTTATTTAAACTATTTGCTGGATTGTTAATAGCATTTAATTTAGTACATGCAGATCCACTACTTCAAGAAGGAAGTAAAAATGGTTATGATGTAAAGTTAAGTAGTGAAAAATCACTAGTTGTAGGTAGCAATGATATTTTTATAGAGTTAGCAAAAGATGGTGCTTCTTTTACAGATGCAAAAGTAAAAATAAAATTTTATATGCCAGAGATGCCTGGAATGCCATACATGGAGTATGAAGGGAAAGGTAAACTTGTTGATGGTAAGTATTTGGTAAAAATAAATTTTACTATGGGTGGAACTTGGCAATATCAACTTAAGTTTAAAACAGAAGATGGAAAAGTTCATAAAGTAAGAGGGAGCGTAAACATCTAATGCTAAGAAATAGTTTTATCCTACTTTGTTTGATGATTTCAAGCTCATTTGCTCAAAGTTTGGAAGAGATAATAAATAGTGCAATAAATAACAACAGAGATTTACAATCTATTGAAAAGTCTATACAAATAGCAAATGAGCAAATTAAGCTATCAAATAAGTGGGATAACCCTATTTTGACCATTGGTGCCAATGACTTGCATTTTGACACTTCTAGAAGAGATTTGGAGCCAATGCAAGTACAATATTTAGGGTTTTCTCAAAGTATTCCAATAAATGATAAATTTAGCCTACAAAAAGACATAGCTGTCAATGATAAAAATATAGCACAGCTAAATTATGAAGATGCAAAATTAAAACTAAAATCAAAACTTATTGAATATCTATATAGTATAAAGATATTAGAAAACAAGTATTTATTGCTAAATGAATATCAAAAAAATATAAAAAATCTAGAGGATTTAACTACTTCTTTATATGAAAATAGTAAATCAAACCAAAGTATGATAATAGACTTAAAAACTGACTACTTAAAAGTAGAAGTTCAAAAACAGAATCTAAAAAATATAATAAACAATAACTATTTAAAACTAGAAGAGATAACTTATGAAAAAGTATCAAGTATCGATGTTATGTTAGATGTAAAAGAGTTAATTCTTGTAAGAGAAATATCAACTCATCCAAAAATAAAAATATTAGAACAAAACAGTGAAAAGTTCAATAAACAAGCACTTTTAGAAGATGCAAAAAAACTATCAGATGTAAAATTAAACGTAGCATATTTTCAAAGAGATGATAAATACAAAGATTATGCAAACGTATCTCTATCTATTCCTTTAGCTCTTTATGGCAAAGAAAATATAAAAATTTTACAAGCAAAAATTAAAGCAAGTGAGTTTAAAGATAAGCTTGAGGATAAGAAAAAGAGCTTTGAGTTAAAAATTGCTTCATTACAAAATGATTTAAATAGTACATACAAAAAGTACCAACTTTTTAAAGATATGATTATCCCTTTACAAGAAAATAATCAAAAAACAATAGAAAAATATAACAGTTTAGGAATTACACAGCCAAATGAGATTTTAAAAAATCTAAATAAAATAATTAAAAACCAAATTGCAGCATATGATGAGATGAAAAGTTATTTTGATGCATATGCCCAAAGCTACTACTTCACCCAAGGAAAAATTCGATGAGAAATATACAAAAACTATTTTTATTACTACTTTTTATGGGGCTATTAAATGCCCAAATTTTAGAGGTGAACCAACTATTTAATAAAAAAGTTGTCAAAGTAAAAGATGAAACTATTTATGAGACAAAGAGCTTTTATGGGGAAACTTTGTTTGCAGAAGATAGTATTAAAGATATAGTTCTTAGATTTGATGGTTATGTAAGCTCAATAGCAGCAAATAAAAATCTAATGGAAGTAAAAAAAGGCGATAAGCTTTTTTCTTTGTATTCTGATGAGATTGAAAGTATAAAAAAAGAGATAGAAGTTACAAAGTCTATAAATAAAGCTCTATATAAAAGCTCATTGGACAAACTTGATTCTTTGGATGTAAAGCTATCTCAAATAAAAAATAAAGATGTCTCCTTTTATGCCCCTTTTAATGGGATTATTTTAAATAAAAAGATAAATGATGGCTCATATGTAAAAACAGGCACACTTCTTATGCAATTAGCAAATATAGATAGGGTGTGGTTTATTTCAAAGGTTTATCAAAGTGATTTAGAATTTTTATCAAATGATATGGAAGCAAAAATAAAAATAGATGGTATAGATATGAGTTTTAAAACAAAGGTTGATTATATTTATCCCATTGCAAATAATAAAAGTAAAACAATAGATGTCCGATTTGTAATTGACAATAAAAATAAAAAGCTTTTCCCAAATATGTTTGGAAAAGCTCTTATAAAAAGTAGTTCAAAGAAGATGTTAACTCTACCTAAAACAGCTGTTTTAGCAAAAGGGGATAAATATTATGTATTTAAACCAATTTCAAAAGATGAGTTTGAACCTGTACTGGTAGTTGCAAGACGAATCTCATCATCAAAATATGAGATTGAAGATGGTTTAAGTGCAGGTGATGAGGTAATTAATAATGCTTTATTCTTATTAGATTCTGACGCTGTTACAAATAATTTGTATGACTCAGACTCAGATGATGATTGGTAGGAAGCTATGGTTGAATATATAATAAACAAAAGTGTACAAAATAAGTTTTTAGTTCTATTTGCAGTACTTATTTTAACTGTTGCTTCTTTTTGGGCTGTTAAAAACAGCTCTCTAGATGCCCTTCCAGACCTCTCTCCTCCTCAAGTTATTGTCCAAGTAAAATGGGCAGGACAAAGTCCCAAAACAATAGAAGAGCAAGTCTCTTATCCTCTTATTTCAAATTTGATGAGTTTACCAAATATTGATACGGTAAGAGCCATGAGTTCATTTCAAAATGCTCTTATTTATATAATATTTAAAGATGGAACAGACCTTTATGATTCTAGAAATAGGATATTAGAACAACTTTCACAACTACAAGGAACTTTTCCTGCTGGAGTTGATGTGGCAATTGGACCTGATGCTACAGGTGTTGGTTGGGCATATGAGTATGTTTTAAAATCAAAAACAAAATCCCTTGAAGAGCTTAGAACTTTGCAAGACTATTATTATAAATATGCACTTTTAGGGGTAGATGGAGTATCTGAAATAGCTTCAATTGGTGGTTTTATAAAAAACTATGAAATTACATTAGATCAAGATAAGTTAGTTCAATACAATCTTGATATCAATAAAGTAAAAAAAGCTCTTACCGCTAATAACGATGAAAAAGGTGGTCGTATTATCTTAGAAAATGGCTTTGAGCAGATGATTCAAGCAAAAGGTTATTTACAAAGTGTAGTTGATATAGAAAATATTACTGTTAAAACTTATGGCTCAACACCTTTAAAGATAAAAGATATAGCAGCGGTAAATATAACTTCATCAAACAGACGTGGAATGGCTGATTTAAATGGTGAAGGAGAAACAGTTGGGGGAATTGTTGTAGTAAGATTTGGTGAAAACCCATACAAGGTTATAAAAGCTGTTAAAGAGAAGCTAAAAACTCTACAAGTGGATGATGTTGAAGTTGTGGAAACCTATGATAGAAGTTCTTTAATAGATAAGGCAATTGATACATTAAAAAATACTTTATTAGAAGAGTCAATTATTGTTATGGTGGTTACTGCTTTATTTTTATTTCATTTTAGAAGTGCTTTGATTATAATCATTACTTTGCCCCTAACTGTTTTATTTACTTTTCTTTGTATGAAACTCTTTGGAATGGGCTCAAATATTATGAGTTTGGGTGGAATCGCTATTGCAATTGGTGCTATGGTTGATGCAAGTATTGTAATGGTAGAAAATGCCCATAAACACCTACAGGGAAAAGAAAATATAAGCAATGAAGAGAGAATAAAAATCATCATAAAATCAGCAAAACAAGTAGGTCGTCCTATTTTCTTTGCTTTGATTTTGGTTGTGGTTTCATTTTTACCAATATTTGCTTTGACAGGACAAGAGGGAAGACTTTTTTCTCCCTTAGCTTTTACTAAGTCATTTGCTATGATTTCAGGTGCCATTTTATCTATTACACTGGTACCTATTTTGATGATATTTCTTATTCGTGGAAAAATTATGGATGAGAAGAAGAATTATATAAATAGATTCTTTATTGCCTTATACTCTCCTTTGTTAAAATTGTCTTTAAGATTTAGATATTTAGTTGTTTTGATATTTGTAGGAACTTTGATTTTGGCATATCCAGTTTATAAAAAACAAAACTGGGAATTTATGCCTATGATGAATGAACAAACTTTTATGTATATGCCTGTAACTCCCTATGGTATTGGAGTTGATTTAGCAAAAGAGCTTACACAAAAGACAGATAAGATTTTAAAATCATTTCCTGAAGTAGATACTGTATTTGGAAAAGCAGGTAGGGCAGATACTGCAACAGATCCTGCTCCACTTGCAATGATAGAAACAATCATTCAATTTAAGCCCCAAGATCAATGGCGAGAGGGTATGACTTATAAAAAGTTAATGCAAGAGATGGATGAAAAACTTAGAGTCACAGGGCTAATTAATTCATGGACATATCCAATTCGAGGAAGAATTGATATGCTTTTAACAGGTATTAGAACTCCTTTAGGAATAAAACTATATGGAAATGATCACCAAAACTTAGAGTCAATAGCCTTAAAAATAGAGCAAAAGCTTAAAAAGTTTGATAAGACTTTATCTGTATCTTCCGATAAGATAAATTCAGGATACTATTTAAATATAGATTTAGATGAAGAGATGTTATCTAGATATGGGATTACAAAAAATGATATTTTATCAACTGTCTCTTTAGGAGTTGCGGGAGCTAAAATTTCCACATATCTTGATGCGTTGGAGAGATATCCAATTAGCTTAAGATATGAAACAACTCAAAGGGAAGATATAACTTCTTTGGAAAACCTTCAAGTAAAAACAAAACTTGGTTTTCAGCCTTTAAAAGAGTTTGCAAGCTTAAGATATGAAGAGGGACCTTCTGTAATAAAATCTGAAAAGGCTTTAAATGTAAACTTTATATATATTACGCCAAAAGCTGATGTATCAGTAAAAGAGTATAAAGATAAAGCACAAGAGCTTTTAAAAGAGATAAAACTGCCTTCAGGTTTTTATTATGAGTGGGCTGGGCAAAGTGAGTATTTAGAATCTGCAATGAAAAAGTTAGCTTATATTATTCCTTTGACTTTTGTAATTATATTTTTACTTATCTTTTTTGCACTAAGAAATATTTCATATACAATAATAATATTTTTTACTCTTCCTTTTGCAATTACAGGAGGGATATTTTATTTAGACTTTTTAAACTTTAATATTTCTATTGCCGTAATAGTCGGATTTTTGGCTTTGCTTGGAGTTGCAGCAGAAACTTCTATTGTAATGCTTGTATATTTACACGAAGCTATGGTAGAATTAAAAGATAAATGTATATCTCTAGATGATGATAAGCATATTTTCCATGCTATATATAAAGGGGCAGTTTTAAGGCTTCGTCCAAAACTTATGACACTTTTTGCTATTTTGGGTGGATTGATACCCATTATGTATATTGATGGAGTAGGTAGTGAAGTGATGCAAAGAATTGCAGCACCAATGATTGGTGGAATGGTAAGTTCAGCTTTTCTGACACTTATTATTATCCCTTCTATATTTTACATTTTTGCTTTAAAAAGAAAAGATAAAATCTTAGAACAAGAGTTGTCCCATTAAAAAGACAACTACACAAAAAGTACACAAAGATTTTATAGAATTGTTAAACTTGTAAATCAAACAAAAAAGGATTGAGTATGAAAAAAATTATGATGTTAGTAGCTGCGCTACTATTTACTGCTGGGGTTGCGTTTGCAGATAATCACATGGGTTCTAATAACATGGGTAAATGTGGAGACTCTAAAAAAGAGATGAAAAAAAATGCTTCAAGTGGAACTGGTAAATGTGGTGGAGAGATGAAAAAAGAGATGAAAAAGAATGGATCATGTGGAACAGGAAAATGTGGTGACTCTATGAAAGATGCTAAGTCGCATGGAAAACAAGGTGACATGATGAAAAAATCTGGAAACAAAGCTAAAGGTTCATGTGGAACAGGTAAATGTGGGTGAAACTGACAAATATAGAGTGTAGACTTCTACACTCTAATATTACATAATACTTTCAATTTATACATCGTATAAAAATAAGCAAATATTGCAGCAGAATAAATCATAAAAAACATACCTACAAACAAATATATATAATCAAGTTCAAAATACTTTACAATAAGATATGAGACAAGTGTTTTAGCTATTATTTGTCTATAAATTCCTATGTAAAATATCATCTTGGGTTGTTTTATTGCTTGAAGTGTTGAAACACAAACAAAAAGAACAACATAAGCATAAAATACCCAAACTTCTATAAGTAAGTAGTCAAATCCATATTGAACAACACCTAAGTCATCATCAAATTGTGAAATTATTAGTTTTCCAAATATATAAAGAAAAGTAATTCCAAAAGTCGATATTATAAAGCCATATTTAAAAGCCAATAAAACAATCTCTTTTACTCTATTAAATTGTTTTGCTCCATAATTATTTGAAACTAATGATAGAACTGCAGTACTCAGACCTAAGGCTGGTAATAACATAAGTTGTTCTACTCTAAATCCAATTCCATACCCAGCTACTGCTTTATATCCATAGTGAGTTACAAAATAAGTAAGAATGATAGAACCAAAAGCCATTGTTAGCATATTGAGACTTGATGGTGTTCCTTGTTTAATAAAAGCCTTATAAACTCTAAAGTTTGGTAAATAGTATTCTAGTCTTTCAAAGTGTATAATTTTTGTTTGTAGGACTTTATAGAGCATATAAAACATATTTATGATTTGGATTAAAACAGTTGCAAAGGCAATTCCTGCTATTCCCATACCCGGAATAACCCAAAAACCATAGATAAAAAGGGGATTTAAAACCAAGTTTGCAAAAAAACCAAAAATCAAAGAGTTTCTATATGTTTTTGTATCTCCTCTTGAAACTAGGATGGCATTTAATGAAAAGTTTGTCATAAAAAATACTGCCCCTAAAAGTATGATATTCATATACTCTAAACATATTTCAAGATACTGCCCTTCAGCCCCAAGGATTTTAAATAGTAAGGGAGCTGTAAAGAATCCTATAATAGAAAAAAGAATTCCAAGAATAATTAAAAAGCTAATACCTTTGTGGGCATATATGGAGGCAAGATGATTCTTTTTTCTTCCAAAAGAGTTCCCAATGAGTGCTGTAATTGCAGATGAAAAACCATATCCAAAACCAATAATTAAGAAAAATATCATAAAAGATAAAGACAAGGCTGCTATTGCTTGGGTTGAAATAAGGCCAGCATAAAAAGTATCTACTACATTGTACATAGTATTAAAAAACATACCTGTACTTGCAGGTATTGCTAACTCTTTTAAAAGTTTTGGAATGGGAGCTTCAAGCAAGTGTTGTGTTTTATTCAAAAGTATTCCTTACTTGAAGTATATTGTATAGTTTAGTCTTCGATTCTTATCATTACAGGTTTTATTGTAACAACCTTAGAATTTTCTAATTGTAAGATTGCTTTGTGAATATTCTTTTCAATAGAAGTATGAGTTGAAAGTAAAAGATGAGCACATGTTTTATTAAATGGTTTTTGAATCATCTTTTCTATTGATATCTCATTTTCACCTAAAATAGTAGCAATCTTTGCTAAAACACCAACTTTATCTTCAATTCTAAGTCTTAAATAGTATTTAGTCTCTATTTCATCTTTTGGCATAATTGTTAGGTTTTCTTTATTATCACTTTCAAATCCTAACATTGGTGAACCTTTACCTCGTCGTGCAATATCTACAATATTTGCAACAACAGCACTTGCCGTTGCATCACCACCGGCCCCTGGTCCATAATACATAGTTTCACCAACTTTATCTCCAATTACAGAAACACCATTCATAACTCCATCAACCTTTGAAATCATCTCATCTTTTGATATAAATACAGGATGAACTCTAAGTTCAATTTGGCTTCCTATTTTTTTAGCAATAGTTAGAAGTTTGATTGTATAGTTAAACTCATTTGCAAAATCAATATCAGGAGTATCAATATCTTGAATACCTTCAATTAAAATATCTTCAGGTTTTGCATCAATACCATAAGCAATAGAACCTAAAATCAGAAGTTTATGCGCTGCATCAAAACCACCAACATCAAAAGTAGGGTCAGCTTCTGCATAACCTAACTCTTGAGACTCTTTTAAAATAGTATCGTAGTCTACACCTTCATTTATCATTTTAGTAAGCATGTAGTTACAAGTACCATTCATAATCCCTCTAATAGATTGGATATGATTAGCTGTTAATCCATCTCTTAAGGCATTGATAATTGGAATACCACCAGCAACTGCTGCTTCATATTCAAAAGGTATATTTCCTGCAAGTTTCTCTAAGTCATATCTATGATAAGCAAGAAGAGCTTTATTGGCTGTAACTACTGCTTTGCCTTTTAAAAGGGCTTTTTTTACCACTTCATAAGGCTTTTCAATCCCACCCATAAGTTCAACAATAATATCAATAGAGTCATCTTCTAAAACTTTATCAATATCATTTGTTAATTCAATACTTACATCTCTTTTTTTACTTAAATTATTTACAACACCAATAGTAGGGACAATTTCAATACCTGCACGTGCGGTTATAATATCTTTGTTATCTTTTAATATGTTTGCTACACTTGCACCAACAGTTCCTACACCAATAATTGCGACTTTTAACATTTTTTATCCTATAAACTATTTAAATATTTTTTTATATTTTTTGCTGCTTGTCTAATTCTTTTTTCATTCTCAATTAAAGCAATTCTTACATATTGGTCACCATATTGTCCAAATCCAACACCAGGACTTACTGCTACTTTTGCTTCTGTAAGAAGTTGTTTAGAAAACTCCATACTTCCAAGATGTGCGGCTTTTTCAGGGATTTTTGCCCAAATAAACATAGAGGCATTTGGTTTATTCATTTCCCAACCAGCATCTTTAAATGCTTCAAGCATAACATCTCTTCTATAATTATATTTTGCAATATGTTCTGCCACACAATCTTGTGGACCATCAAGTGCAATTGTTGCTGCTACTTGAATAGGTGTAAACATACCATAATCAAGCCATGACTTGATTCTTTTTAAAGCACCTATTAGTTTCTCATTACCAACCATGAAACCAACTCTCCATCCTGCCATATTGTATGATTTACTTAAAGTAAATGATTCAACAGCAACATCAATTGCACCCTCAGCTTGGAAGATTGATGGAGTTTTATATCCATCAAAAGTAATATCTGCATAAGCAATATCAGAGATGATATAAAATCTCTCTTTTTTAGCAAGATCAACTAATCTTTGGTAAAACTCGGGTCTAACTGTTGCACAAGATGGGTTATGTGGGAAGTTAACTAAAACATACTTTACTTTTGGAATAGACTCTTTCAGTGTTTTATTTAATCTTTCAAAAAACAACTCTTCATCTACTTCAAAACCTTCACCAAATGGCAATTCAAAATTATGAATCGCAGCACCTGCTAACATAAAGGCATATGAGTGAATAGGATATGTAGGATCTGGAACAACAGCTACATCACCAACATTTACAATTGCTTGTACTAAATGAACATACCCTTCTTTACTTCCCATTGTTGCAACGGCATGTTTATCAGGGTCTAAGTAATCAACCCCATATTTTCTTTTATACCAATTACAAATAGCAAGTCTAAGTTTATAAATTCCTGCGCTTGCACTATAGCCATGATTTTTTGATTTATCTGCTGTCTCTTTTAATTTATCAATAATATGTTGAGGTGCAGGACCATCTGGATTTCCCATTGAGAAATCTATGATATCTTCACCTTTTCTTCTAGCTTCCATTTTTATATTATTAACTTCTGCAAACACATAGTTTGGAAGTCTTTTCATTCTTTCAAATTCAATTTCGGGGAACACATTTACTCCTTGATTACTACACTTAATCCACGCTTGATATTAAATAGCGTGTATAAGTCTGTTATTTTTATATATTTTGTATTTTCTGGTATAGAAAGTGTGATATTTCTATAAACTTTTTCCTCTTTTGATACCTTTAGTATATTCAAGTGTTCATCATAAAAAACAACATAAGGTAGCCATCTGTTTAGTGTTCTACTTACTATGTATATTTTACTTGCTTTATCAACTCTTATAAAATAAGGAGATAAAGGTTTAGAAAAAGCTACTCTTTCATTATTTGTGATATATGTTGCATCAAATAATGAAGCATTTGTTGTATCTAATTCATAAGTCCATTTATCATTATTCTCTTTTGTTATATCCAATACTCTACAGTCATGTTGAAATAGCTCATTTGACAATACCAAAGGATCAATGGCGGCTTCAGTTTTCAACTTTATTGTCCAAGTTAAACTTTCAGTTCCATCATATACTGTGTGTTTTGTAAAATAGTAGTAATAACCAAGAGATTTTAAAGTATCTTTTAATATCTTAAATGATTTTACAGGATTACTATTTATTTTAAAAGTAACTTCTATATTTTTAGGATTGTTAAAGGCTAAGTTTAAAAGTCCATTATCTTTTAAAGTTTTTAATATAGTTTGATAATTGAGTCCATCTACTGTTGTGTATTGGTACTCTTTTTTAAAGATAAAATTTATTAAATTTTTATGTGTTAGATAGTTTTGTGTACCTATAAAGTTTTCAATCTTTTGATTTAATAGCTCATTTGCATTTAAACTTATTACTAAAAAAATAGAAATTAAAATTTTTTTTATCATTATCTTCTCTTTTATTTCATTAAATTATATATTAAAATACCAGCTGCAACAGAAACATTTAAAGAATCAAAGTTATTTTCCATACCTATTGAAACTTTTAAATCCAATTTACTAATAATCTTATTAGATAAACCTTCCCCTTCACTTCCTAGAAAAAGTGCAACTTTATCCTCTTTTGTGATGGTTCCATATTTTTTTAAATCTGTTCCATTCATTGTTGCACCAATAAGTGCATAACCACACTGTTTTAGCTCATTTGCAAGATCCAAAGAGTTTGGATACAAAGAAAATGGCATGTCTAGCATAGCACCAGAACTAGTTCGTATAACACCTGCTTCATTCAGTGATTTTACTCCAGAAGCAACTATTCCATCAACACCTAGTGCGTAAGCAGTTCTTGTGATTGCTCCAATGTTACCCACATCTGTAAGACCATCAAGCACTACTATAAAATTGTTTTGTTTCATTTCGTTTATTGGAGTGTAATCGAACTCTTCTTTTAGTTTTAGAAAAAATCCTTGATGATTCCCACCTTTTGCCAAAGATTGGGCTTTTTTATTGTCAAGTCTGATTATTTTTTTACCAAGTTTTAAAAACTTTGAAAAAATCTTTTTATCTAATTCTTTAGAAAACATAACCTCTTCAATGATTGAAGGATGATTCTCTAAAACGTATAAAACTATTTGTTTGCCATATATTATCATAGGGGGATTCTATCCAAAATATGTTGATAATTATCTTTTGTCAAATTAATTTTTCATTTCGCTATATTTAGGCTATAAAATTAAAGTAAAATTAAAGAAAAAAAGAGATGATATGGCAGAATTTAACACAAACTTTTTAAAAGTATTAAGTACAGATAATTCAAATTTAAATGATTTACTTCTAGAAGAATTGTTTTTTGGAGAACATGCTCCAAAATTAGTATTAGGATTTATCTCTCCTCATATAAATTTTAATGAGATATCTTCTAAAATAAGAGAGTTCTTTCCAAGTTCTACAAAAGTAGTCTTATCAACAACTGCAGGAGAACTTTGTACTTTTAATCTAAATGAAAAAAGAGACTCTTTATACCATGATGCAAGTTCAAGTTGGAATAATATTGTTTTACAAAGCTTTAGTGATGAGATTATTGATAAAGTTGAAGTTTTTAGTATTCCATTATTTAGTGAAGATATTACTTCCCAAACAATATCCCATAAAAATAGAATTGAAAATATCAAAAATGAAATAGACAAATTAAATATACCCTTTAAAATAAACCATACAGATACTTTTGCTTTGACATTAGTTGATGGCTTATCAAATAGTGAGAGTTTTTTTACAGAAGCAGTATATGAAAGTGGAAAAATCCCATGTTTATTAATAGGTGGTTCAGCTGGTGGTAAATTAGATTTTAAAGAGACATATATTTATAATAATAGCCAAGCAGTAAGACATAAAGCAGTTATGACTCTAATAAAATTAAAACCAAATATTAAATATGGAGTATTTAAATCTCAAAGTTGTGAAGTAACTGAAAAAGCATTTTTAGTAGCACAATCAAATGTTTTAAATAGAAGTGTACAAAGTGTGTTAAGAACAAGTGACAATAAGATAGTAAGTTTTGTAGATGCTCTTTGTTCAGCTTTAAACTGTGAATTAGAAAATCTACCTAAAGTACTAGGGGATTATAATTTTGCAATAAAAGTAGAAAATGAAATATATATTAGATCTGTGGCAAATGTAGATATTGAAAATAAAAATATCTCTTTTTTCTGTGATATTGCATTTGGTGATATTTTATATCTTGTAAAAAATAAAGAGTTTACTTACCAAACAGAGAGCGATTATAGAAAGTTTTCTTCAAGTAAAAAGAATAAACCAATAGGTGCCATATTTAATGATTGTATTTTAAGAAGATTATTCAATGCAAATAATCTAAATGGAATAAAAACTTTCAACGACATTCCTCTTGCAGGATGTTCTACTTTTGGAGAGTTATTAGGTTTGAATATAAATCAAACTTTGACAGCACTATTTTTTTATAATGTAGAAGAAAATGATGATTTCTATGATGATTATGCAGATAATTTTGTAGATAAATATGCTTCATATTGTCGCTATTTTAAACAAAGAGAGATAAATCAGTATCAACTCTTTTCAAGGGTTAGAACTACTGTTGTAGATAACCTTAAAGATACTTTTCCACTTATTCAAGATATGGTAAATATTTTAAACTTTGTTTATAATAGTACAAAAGAGGGAAATGTTGTAATTGAAGATGTAACAAAAAGATTTGATTCTTTCACAAGTGAAATATTAGCTAATGTTGAGTCAAATACAATTTTGGTAGAAGATATGAAAGAGTTAACTAAAAATGCAGCAGATATTAAAAATGTTTTAAAAGCTATCTCAGAAGTTGCAATTCAAACAAATCTTTTAGCACTAAATGCTGCAATTGAGGCTTCAAGAGCGGAAGAATTTGGAAAAGGATTTAAAGTTGTTGCAGATGAGGTAAAAAAACTTGCCCAAAGGACTCAAGTAAGTCTAAGTGATAGTAATAAATCAGTTGATGTTGCTATAAAAGGGATTGACTCTATATCTATTTCTATCACTGATGCAAGTGAGAAATTACAAAAAATATCTTCAAATATAGAAGATATAAATTCTTCTATTGAAAAAATCAATGATAGTTCAAATCACAGTAATAATTTTATTGGAGATAAAAAAGCAAGTTTTGATAAATTAATTTTAAGTATAAAAGCTATAGAAGATATTCAAGGTGAATTGGAAATTTTAGAAGGAAAAGAATAGTTTAGTTATTATCTAAAAGTTTTTGATAAATATCTTTGATTTTATCACCAGTTAGTTTTGCAAGAAGTTTTGCTTTAACTTTTGGTGGTAAATCAAGTTCTTCAATATCTTTCATATCCAAATTTCTCCCACTTGTAGCAACAGGCTCCACAATTACCACCCATTCACCTTTTATATTTGTATCTTTTAATTTGTTATATAAGTTTAGAGAACTATCTTTAAAAGTTTTTTGATACTGTTTTGTTAGCTCTTTTGCTAAAAAAACAGTTCTATTTTCATCTATATCTTTTAACTCTTCTAAAAGTTTTAAAAGTCTGTGTGGAGATTCATATAAAATAGGTAAAACATCACTATTCATTACTTTTTGTAGTTTCTCTTTTCGATCAGTTCCTTTGTGGGCCAAGAAACCAAAAAAAGTAAATTCTGTATGTTCAAATCCACTCATTGCAAAAGCTGTTAAAACTGCATTGGCTCCAGGGATTACATCATATTTTATATCATTTTGTATGGCAAACTCTACTAAAGAGGCTCCTGGGTCAGAAACACAAGGCATACCTGCATCACTTACATAGACAATATTTTTATTAAAGGTATCTTTTGTAAGAGTTTTTAAAACTTGTTGTTCATTGTGCGAATGAAATGATTTGAAATCTGTACATGGAAAATTTAGATTGTATTTTGAAGCAAAAAGTGTTAGGAGTTTTTTTGTGACTCTTGTATCTTCACAAAAAATTAGTTCCGCTTCCAATAGGGCATCAAGTGCACGCTTAGAGATATCTTCTAAGTTTCCTATTGGAGTTGGAACTAAAGTAAGCATAATAAGACTTGTGGTCTTATTTTTGTGCGTATTTAGCTTTGAATTTCTCTACTCTACCAGCAGCATCAACGATTTTTTGCTCTCCTGTGAAGAATGGGTGACAAGCTGAACAAATATCGATTCTCAATGTTTCAACATTTGATCTTGTTTCAAAAGTATTTCCACAAGAACAAGTTATTGTACAAGCTTTGTAGTCTGGGTGAATTTCTTTTCTCACGTTGTTTCCTTTTAATTATGTAATATGTAACAAAAGGTCGCGTCTCATTTGTCGCCCTTTATTAAATATTTAAAATAAGATTGGGATTATACTGTAAAATACTTAAAAATATCTGAATTTAAGTTCTCTGTAATATTTGTTTCTTGTCTTTGATTAAATTGAGATTTATTAAAAGTAGTTTGTCTTTTGGCTAGTTTAGCGGTATTTAAACTAATCTTTTCTTCTAATTGTTCTTTTGTAAGTTTTCCATCAATATACTCTAAGGTTTCAATAATACCAATAGAGCTCATAGCATTTGGCTTTCTTGTATACTTTTTTTCTAAAAAAAGAACTTCATCAATAACACCGTCGTTTATCATCTGTTTTGTACGAAGTGCTATTCTTTTTTTAAGTTCTTCTCTCTCCCAATATATTTCAAAAAGTTTAAGTTTAGGAGATATGGGTTTTTTAGGGTTTTCCAAAAAATATTGAGTAGGGGTTAATCCACTTTTTCTATAAATAGAGTATGCTTTTTGGATACGATATTTATCATTTGAAGCAATTTTTTCCATATGTTTTTTATCTAGTTCAAAAAGTAATTTGTAAATCTTTTCATGGGGCATATCAAGTTCTACATCTTCTCCCACGCCCTCACTTATTCCTTCAATTAATATTTTTAAATAAAAACCTGTACCACCTACGATAATAAGGTTCTTATTATTTGTTTTTGCATAGTTTTTAGCTTTTTTATAACACTCTAGAAATTCAACCACATCAAAACTCTCATTTACAAAAACTTCATCTATACCAAAGTGTACGATTCCCTCACGCTCTTTAAGTGTAGGTTTTGCAGAAGCAATATCTATTTCTTTATAAACTGAAAGTGAATCAAGCGATAAGATTATAGAGTTAGTTTTATGGGCTAACTCTATTGATAAACCAGTTTTTCCTGAAGCTGTTGCACCTATGATTGCTATTTCTTTCATAAACCTTGGTTTCCTATACTCTTATAACATCATAAATATCTGTTCTTCTATCTTTTAGGTTGTTTACACTACCTAAACTATGAAGTTCAGTAAGAAGTTCCAAATCCACATCTGCTATAAGTATCATCTCTGTATTTGGTGTTGATTCTGCTTTTACCCCATTTGCAGGAAAGGCAAAATCACAAGGAGTAAATACTGCTGATTGGGCATATTGTATATCCATGTTTTCAACTTTTGGTAAGTTCCCTACACAACCAGCGATTGCTACATAACACTCATTTTCTATGGCTCTTGCTTGTGCACATATTTTAACTCTTGAGTAACCATTTTGGGTATCCGTTAAAAATGGTACAAAAAGTATATCCATCCCCTCTTTTGCAAGTAATCTACTTAGTTCTGGAAACTCACTATCATAACAAATCAATACTCCAATTTTCCCACAATCCGTATCAAAGGCTTTTATTTTATCTGAGCCTTTTAATCCCCAAACTTTTTGTTCATCAGGTGTTACGTGTATTTTGGCATATTTCTCAATCTCTCCATCTCTTTTACATACAAAACCTACATTGTTAAGAGTTCCATCGATAAGTTCT
Source organism: Arcobacter denitrificans (SeqCode) (assembly GCF_048571185.1). Lineage (GTDB taxonomy): Bacteria > Campylobacterota > Campylobacteria > Campylobacterales > Arcobacteraceae > Arcobacter > Arcobacter denitrificans. Next base: position 1,437,875 of record NZ_CP182350.1, read on the forward strand.
GGCATACTTCCTGTGATAATGTTTATATTATAAGCAATAGCAAGTCTTGAGAAATCTTCTTTAAACTTTTCTGTATATTTTGCAAGCTCTCGTATGGCATCTGCTTCACTTAGATGGTTAAACTCTGCCATTAAAGGTGCGTTAAAAAACTCTGGGAAAAGTGCAAAGTCACTTCTATATCCAGATACTGCATCGATAAAATATTCAGCTTGTTCTATTACTTCTTCATAATTTTTATAAAGTCGCATTTGCCACTGTATTAGTCCTAGTCTTATGACTTTTTTTTGTGCCATTGGTTTAATTGTTGGTTTTGCATAATATATATTATTCCAAGCAAGTAAGCAAGCATACTCTTTACTATCTACATCACCTTCTAGATAGTTTTTTATAACTCTTTTTACATAGAAGTCATTTGAAAGTTGGAAATTAAGCACTGGGTCATAGATTTCTCTCTCTTTTACTTTTTGAATATATTGTTTTGGTGTTATTTCATTGGCGTATTTAGAGTAGTTTGGAATCCTTCCTCCAAAAATTATTCCTTTTAGATTAAGTTCTTCACAAAGCTCTTTTCTAAAATCATATAATCTTCGTCCAAGTCTTAGCCCTCGAAATTTCTTATTTATAAAAACATCTACTCCATAAAGCATATTTCCATTGTCATTATGGGTATCAAAAGAATAGTTACCTGTGATTTCTTTATAGCTATGAGAATCATCAAATTTTGTATAATCAACGATAATACTAAGTGCAAAACCTGCAAACTCACCATCGATTTTTATAGCAACCTGCCCATTTGGAAACTTTTCAATTAGAGCTTCATACTCATCTTTACTCCATGCTGAATCATCAAGATGTCTATACTCATCTTCCATTAAGGTGCAAATACTATTATGATTTTCTTTTTTTAAATAAACTAATTCGATTTTATCTATATGTTTTATATCCATACTTATTCCTGTGATTTGTGTAAATAGATTATATTATATTATTTGATATTTACATATAAAACAATTAAACGCAAAATATCTTTCAAATAAATTATTTGATAAAATGCGCCACATGAATAATATATTGAAAAAACTTAATGATTTTAATGAACTTGTGATGTTTAAACACTCTATTTTTTCCCTTCCTTTTATCTTTATAGCAATGGTTGTAGCAGCTAATGGCTGGTTTGGATGGAACTTACTGTTTTTAGGTGTATTAGCAGCTCTAACTGCTAGAAATTTTGCAATGGGTTTCAATAGATACTTAGATAGAGATATTGATGCTTTAAATCCAAGAACAGCAAACAGACCAAATGTTGATGGAAGATTATCAGCTAACTCTATTTTGTCATTTACTCTACTAAATGCAGCTGGCTTTATAATAGTTGCATTTTTAGTAAATAAATTGGCTTTGATTTTATCAATTCCTATTTTGATAGTGATTGGTTCATATTCATATTTTAAAAGATTTTCATATTTAGCCCATCTTATCTTAGGTGTCTCTTTGGGACTAGCTCCAATTGCAGGTGTTGTAGCAGTTAGCCAAACGATTACCTTGTGGTCAGTTTTTTTAAGTTTTGGGGTAATGTTTTGGGTTGCAGGATTTGATTTACTCTATTCACTGCAAGATATAGACGTAGATAAAAAACTAGGGCTTCACTCTGTTCCTAGTAAATTTGGTGCTAAAAAAACGATGCTTTTTTCAAAGATAGCACATAGTTTTACAGTCTTTTTTTGGCTTTTATTTGTAATTAATTCTGATGGCGATTTATTTGCATATTTAGCAGTTATTGTTAGTGCTATAATGTTAAGTTATGAACACTATTTAGTAAATAAAGATTTTAGAAAAATAGATAAAGCTTTTTTTACAGTAAATGGTTACTTAGGGATTATATTCTTTATTTTTATTGTAGTTGATAAATTTTAACATATGATTAGAAAAAATAGCTATAATCTAGTAAATAGCAGTTTTAGGACTTTATAATGAGTAATAGATTAGAAAAAGTAACTTATACTACAATAAAGAATTTAAAAAATCAAAATATAATCCTTCCAAAGACTTATTCAAATATGTTTGAATCTGTAGCAAAAGAGTTTGATATAAATTTTGAAAATGAAAATTTATTTTTAAGAGATTTAAACCAAGATACTGAACATGTTGAGAAAATCATCAAAAGTACAAATGAGAGTTTAAACACACTTAATAAATCAACAAATGAAGCAAGAGAAGCAATAGTGAATAAGGACGATAAGTCATTAAAAAAAATCAATGAAGATTTGCTTAAAATGAAAGAACAAATCAACTTTTTACAAAAAGAGCTTTTTGCTGACACTTTGACTTCTGCATATAATAGAAGATGGCTGCTAGACCAATATTTACATAATAACAGATTTCAAAATGATGGATTTATTGTATTTATTGATTTAAATAAATTTAAACAAATCAATGATAACTACGGACATTTATTTGGGGATCAAGTATTAAAGTATCTTGTGAATTTTTTAAATAAAGAGCTAACTCAACAAGATATAGACATAGTTAGGTATGGAGGAGATGAGTTTATTGTTTTATTTAATAAAAACAAATCATTAAATCTAGATATTGATAAATGTATGAAAGACCTCCAAATAAAACTTTCCAAACGAAAACTAAAGTCAAGAAGAATTAAAGAGTTCTCCTTTTCATTTTCTTATGGTCAGTGCGCTTTTAAAAAGGGAGATAGTATAGATCCAATACTTGAAAAAGTGGATGATTTGATGTACAAAGATAAGGAAGATTTTAAATAAAACTCTTATAAGCTAATATGTGATACTATTCCAATCTATTTTTAAACGCGTCTGTGGCTCAACTGGATAGAGCACTGGGTTTCGGCCCCGGTGGTTGTGGGTTCGAATCCTACCAGGCGTACCATTATTCTGTACACCCTATAATATATCAAATTCTTTTTACTGTGCTAAAATTGTGCCATAACTCTTAAAATAATTATAAATTACTATACTTATTAAAATCAATCTACCAGTGGTGCTGGCTTACCAAAGTAATATCCTTGTGCATAATCAATGCCTATTTCATGTACCTTGTTATAAACAGATTCGCAGTGGATAAACTCTGCAACAGTTTGGATATTCATTTTTTTAGCAAAATCGATAATTGTCTCCGTAACCATTTGCGAATCTCTGTTTGTATCAATATCTTTTATCATAGAGGCATCAATTTTGATATAATCAACTTTGAGTTTCATGAGATACTCAAAGTTTGAGTAACCTGTACCAAAATCATCAATAGAGATTTTAGCACCATAGGTTTTGACCTTTTTAATAAAATCCAATACCTCTTCAAAATTTTCAATACCATCAGATTCGATGATTTCAAATATAATTCTATCACCTAATTGATACTCTTTTAATTTCTCTAAAATAGTTGAGTGTACTGTTTCATTTAATATATCCGAAACCGAAAGGTTAATTGAAACCTTTTCTGTTCTGTTTTTAAACTTCTCAAATGTTTTTTCTAACATAATTAAAGTTAGTTGAGGATAGAGTTTATTTTTCTTTGCTAACTCTAAAAAGTAAAAAGGTGAGATATATTTCCCTTCATCATCAAGCATTCTCATGAGTGATTCATATTTTATGATTTCTTTAGTATTAGCATCAACAATTGGCTGATAAAGTGGCACGATTTTATCATTTTTGATTGCATCTTTAATTTTTTTTGTCCATTTTAGATTTTGGTCATATTCATGTTCAATATTCATAGAAGTCTCGTAGACTAAGTATTTTTTCTTAGTTCTTTTTGCTAATTTTAGAGCAATATCAGAATTAGCTAAAAGAGAAGTACTCCCATATGCAATTCCAAAGGTAGCATTGATAAAAATTTCAGAGTTTTCTATATGAAAAGTTTCGTTTTCAATTATATTGGTTAAATGTATTGCTATGCTTTTAATCTCCTCTATATCAACATCTGCTTCATGATAAAGAGCATATTCATCAGCATGCAGTTTAAAAAGTTTTGAATTTAAAGCTTTGTTTTTATCTAAAAGTTTTGCGGTCTCTTTTATAATATCATTTCCAAGAGCATCACCATATAAATCATTTATCTCTTGAAATTTATCAATATTAATTATCATCAAAACAGCATTTTTTGTTGTTGAAATAGTGTCAATAAGTCGTTTACGGTTTGGAAGTCCTGTTAATTCATCATTGTAAAATTGATACTCTATGGAGTCTAACATTTTATTAAATACAGTTTGCATAGAGTGCAGTTCTTCAACGTCATTATCTAAATCAATTCGCTTGGTGACATCATTTTCTTTTGAGATACTAAGTATACTACTGATGAGTTTATTAATAGGTTTTATTAAGTGAACATCAAATTTAAAAAATAGAGCAAGAAATATTGCTAGTGAGAAAACAAGTACAAATATTATAAAAAAGTTGATAATAGATGAGAGTGAAATTTTGAGTTCATCAATTGGATAACTAATATCTATCACACCTAAAACTTCGCCCACTTCAGCATTTGTATGACACTTTTGACACTCTTGTACTGCTATAATAGGATAATAATAATCAATTCGTGAATCATTTTTTAGATTAAGGATTTCATTTTTTTGGAAAGCTTTTTTAACATAATAATTATCTTTTCTTATTTTTATATCTCTAGGAATATCTCCAAACATCTCTGCAACTGTTTCTCCACGATAGATATTAACATTCATATTTTTATCAATAGCATTAATTCTTTTGATAATAGTATTTAAGTCTTCTTTTGTCCATCCTCTAGCCATTGCTGAATAGAAACTTTCAAAGATTAATTGAGTAGTTTTTTTTGCTTCTACTTTTGATAAGGATTCAATGGCATCTTTTTTCATAACTTGAGCATAGAAAAATGCGATGGTTAACATGATAACAAGAGTCATGATGATTATTTTTAATATTAGTTGTGTGTAAGTTATCCTATTTTTCATTTCAATCCATAGTTTTATTAATTATTTTAATCTAGAAGTATATATAAAAGTAGCTTTAAAGTATGATTCTTAAAGATATTATGAGTTTATTAATTATTTATAACATACTATTTACACTTTTTGTTAAAGTTTTGTTTATGTTGGCTTGCTAAACTTTCATTTTAAATTTGAATATTTTATTAGAAAGGGAAGTGAGTTGAATGACTAACTACTCACATCTCCTCTTCTTAGCTACTTTAAACCCAAATACACTTTTTACTAACTTCTATACATTGTTTTATTATATATCATTTCATTTTGCAATATTTTTAATAGTAATTTTTTATTTTAGATAATATTTTTATAAGAAACTTTGTAGAAAAAGAGGATTAAAATGATAAATATATTTGTAAGTACAATATTAATCATAGCTATTGCAGGGCTATATACTTATATAAAAGTTAAAATTGAACAAAGAAAAAAGATACCTTTTAATATCAGGTATGAAAAAAGAGATTAACTTACTTGTTTTATTTTTTCTTCATCATAAGGTATGTATCCATCAATAATTCTTGAATAACTATCATTTCTACAATTGGGACATTCAATATGATAGGTGGATTCATCTTTCTCACACATTACACATGGGTTTCTTGAAGAGAGTGGCTCGTTCAAGTCTATTTTTTCTATGGCATGTATATTTGCCATAAAAGCAACATTGAAAGCAGGGTCATTTTGTAAGGCATTTAGGGTTTTTTGGGAAGTTTTTGGGTTTCTTGCTACTGCCCTTCTAACTTTATAATCAAAAGAGTTTGAAAGCTCATCTAGTTCCCTTTCATCATTACTTCTTTTAGCTTTAATTATATTCTCAACACACTTATCCATGGATATCTCCTCATGTAGTTTTAAATTCTTATAGTTGAAATGATAAAATGATAATTTAGTATAATAACATAATTAATTTAGTTATGTAAAGAAAACAGTTATTTATTTTTATTTTGAAGTTTTTGAGTTAGAAAAGCTAAGGCAATTATAACTATGGAAACAATTACAAATCCAATAACTTCACTTTGAAAATCTGACATTTAAAATCCTAATCTTTCGTAAAATAGACAACAAAGTATCCCAATGCCATCTCCCCAAAACTCACTAATCCCCACATAGGTGTATAAAAAAACCCTGCAATAATAGATATGCAAAAAATAATTAAAAAAGACTTTTTAGCCTCTTTTATAACTTTTGCTATTATAAAACCTATAATAGCAAATATAATTAGGTAGGTTATCATGGTATTCTCTCTTATTTTATGATATTAAGCATGCATCTTTAAATGTAATTTGAAAATATGCTCCTGTATGAGTCTTATTATTGTATTCATATGTACTATTAAATACTTCAATTGTAGCATTGTGATGTTCTGTTATTATTTGATGTGTCATAGAAAGACCAATTCCTGTTCCTATACTTTTATGTTTTGTTGTAAAGTAAGGTTCAAAAATTTTATGGATAATATCATCTTTTATTCCTCCTGCACTATCTTTTATTATCAAAAATAGATCATCTTTTATAAATTGTGTTTCAACAAAAATCAATTTGTCATCATCGATTATTTTTTCTTTTAAGGCATCTTTTGCATTATTTAAAATATTTATAAATGCCTGAATAAGCTGATTTTCAAAGCCATCAATATAAATATCATCTTTTAAATTTACGATTAAATTAATATGATTATTACTTATAGATGGCTTTATAATAGATAAAGACTTTTGTATTGTATTAACTAGTGAAATTCTCTCTTTCTCATTGTTTTCTTTTATAAAATTTCTAAAGTCATCTATTGTACTAGATAGATATTTTGTTTGAGTAATGACTTTTTCCATATTAGAAGATATATCTATACTATCTGTTATATTTAGTTCATTTTTTACTAATATCCCACTTGCAATTGTTGAAATCATACTTAGTGGCTGTCTCCATTGGTGCGCAATATTCCCTATCATCTCTCCCATAGAAGCTAGTTTTGCTTGAGATTCTAAAGCTTTTCTTTGAGATATATCTTGTGCAATACCAAGATAGCCATATGTTTCGTCATTTTTATTTTTTAGTGCGGTAATAACCAATATGACAGGAATATGCTCACCTTTTTTCGAAATATATGTCCATTCATATTCATTTTTTAATCCTAGTTTTGTCTTTTCAACAAATACTTCAAACCCAGGTTGAACTTTTTTATTTAACTCTTTTGAGAGATATCCTGCTCTTAGTATAATCTCAGATTTTAAGTGAAAAATTTCTGGAGTATAAATATTTATTAACTCTTTTGCTTCATATCCTAAAAGTTTTTCTGCCTCTTTATTAAACTGTTGAATAAGTCCATTTTTATCCGTACTTATCATCAAATATCCAGAATTATCAAAAATAGTTGTTTGTAACTCTAGTGCTTTATAAAGGTTAGCTTCATTTAGTTTTTCATTTGTTACATCATAAAACCAACCAATAATGGCTTTCTCACCATCAAAATCAATATTCATATATGAAGCTAATGCCCATGTTTGTTTATTTTCGATGTTTAACTCAACCATTATATTATAAATACGTTCACCCTTTTCTAGAGTTTTTATAATATGTTCATAAGTCTCTTTATTTACATAATAATCTTTTGGGTTTTTTCCACTTATGGTACCCTCTTTAAGATGCAGTAATTTTGAGTATGCTTTATTTGCAAATATTACATATTCCCCTCTATTTTTAGCAATTCTTACAGCTATGGGACTTAATTCTAAAAGATATTCAAGCCGGTGTTCATTTATTTCTAAAGTCTGTCTTGATGTTTTTATTGATTTTATCATTGTATTTATATTATTTGTTAAGGCAGAAATTTCTTTACTATTAGAATCAGGTATTAAAGTATTTGGAATACCTGTTTCATCGCCATCTTTTATGGTATTTATAATATCAGAGATAGGACTTAAAATATAATACTTGATACTTATATAAAGAAATAGAGTTAATAAAATAGATAATAAAACTGTATTAAATAAAGTATCTTTTACTATTTTTTCAAGTTCTTTATTTATCTCATTGTTTGTAATATAGATAGTAATTATCCCAAATGTCTCATTTGAGGAGTTTGTAATAGTAACACTTTTTGTAAAAAAAGCATTTTCTAAGAGTTTATTTTGATTTTTATCTGCGTTATTATAGTCAACAATATTTGTCTGAGAATTCTTTATTTTACCAGTAATATAAGCATCTTTACCTATAATTTTACCCATATGGTAATCTTTTACAATAATTGCAAATATATCTTTACTTTGGAGTTCATTGATTATAAGCTTTTCATATTCATTAATTGAGTAAGAGATAATCAAGTTCGTAATATTACTTTTTAATGAAAGAATAGCTTCTTTTGAGTCCTCTTTAATCTCATTTATAATTCTATTTTTTATATGATAATAATTGTATGTAGAATTTATAGTTAAAATAGATGTGACAGAAATAGTTATTATTAGTGCAAGTGTTATAAATAGAGATAGTTTATATTTTTTTACTTGAGTATTCTTCATATTATTTTTCAATACCAAGTACATTTAATTTTATAATAGGAAGTTTTTTTTCTATATTTTTTGCTGAGATAATAAGTATAGGTAGTTGTAGATTTTTTTTAACATTTATTCCATTTAGGTGGCTATCTAATTGTATTAGTGCTGTCTTTCCCATCAAATAAGGCTGTTGCATACCTGAAGCAATTATTATCTCTTTTGGAATAAGGTTTAAAAACTCAGGTTCTGCATCAAAAGTAACTAATAAAATTTCATCTTTTCTCTGTGATTCATTTATAGCTTTTAATGCACCTTTATAGATACTTGATGTTTGAATCCAAATTGCATTTAGGTCTGGATAATTAGTTAACATCTCTTTTGTGTAGTTGTAGGTCTCTTCCTGTGTCCAAGTTACAAGTTGTTTTAAATTAGCATTTACAATATTTGATTCATCTAGTGCTTTTATAAAGCCAATAGTCCTCTCTTGCCCATTTAATCTTTTTTGAGAAATAGCTATGATTCCAACTTTTTTATTTGAAAAACCCTTTTCAATCATTTTGTTTGTGAGAAGTTTTCCTATTTTGTAGGCACCATTTTTATTATTAGAAGATATATAAGATACATACTCTCCCCCGTCTGTACCAATATCAGAAATCACAACTGGGATATTAGCTTCCTTTGCAAGTTTTAAAATAGTAACACACGCTGATGAATTTGTAGGAGATACAATTATCCCTGAAACTTCATCTTTTATGGCTTTTATTGTATTTTCTAACTCTTTTTTAGCACTATTTTGTGCATCAAGTATTTCAAAGTCATAGCCCAATAAATCAGTCCCTTTTTCAATCCCTTTTGCCATGATATTCCAAAATGGAATATTTATATCAGAAACTAGATATACAATCTTTTTTTTGATAGGTTTACCTTGCACTAATTCATTTGCATTTAGACATAAAAAACAGAAAGTTAAAAAAGTAATTAAAAGTTTTGATATTTTCATGTAGTATCCTACTTTAAAATAATTATTTAGTTTTCTATTTTATCATGTAAAAAGGTATTTTTTTATTAAATAAGAAAAAATAGTAAATTTAATTGGATAGATTAATGTATAAAAATTATACAGTTTATTTATTAAATTGAATAAAGGGTTAAGCTATACTAAAAAGATGTTACAAAAAGATAATAAAACAGAATATTTGATTTTTACAGATTTAGATGGGACACTATTAGATCATAAAACATATGATTTTAGTGAAGCTAAAGAGATGCTTGATTTTATAGATAAGCAAAAAATACCTCTTATTATTGTCACAAGTAAGACAAAAGATGAGGTTATAGAACTTCAAAAAAAGCTAAATATATCTATGCCATTTATTATAGAAAATGGTGCAGGAATATTTATCCCTAAAGACAATACCTTTGAGCTTATTGCTTTAGGAAAAACTTATGAGACTACAATTACAACTTTTAAAAAATACTCAAAAAACTTTCCCTTAAAAGGTTTTCATCAGATGAGTGATGCAGAAGTCTCATTACATACTGAACTTCCTATAGAAAAAGCAAAGCAAGCCCGAAAAAGAACATTTAGTGAACCTTTTATTTTAGAAGATGAAAGCAAATTAGAGGCTTTGAAAAAGATTGCGATTGAAGATGGTTTTGATGTAGTAAAGGGTGGTAGGTTTTATCACTTAATTACTTTTGGACAAGATAAAGCAAAAGCAGTAAAATATATGAAGAGTTATTATGAAAACTTGTATAATAAAAGCTTTAATGCCATAGCCTTAGGTGATGGAGAAAATGATATAACTATGCTTGAAAGTGTAGATACTCCTATCTTGATAAAAAAACATGATGGTACATTTATAAATTGTGCTATTAAAAATCTTATAAAATCAGACTACATAGGCCCAAAAGGTTGGAATGAGAGTTTAAAAAGGATTTTAAATGCTTACTAAAAAAGAGTTAGAAAATAGTTTCTTATCTATACTAGAAGAAATCCATCCTAAAAAGCTTTTAAAAAAACAGTGTAAATTTAAAAATGATATATTTTATATAAATAGTGACTCTTTTGAAATTCCTAAAAATAAAAAGGTGCATATTTTAGGTTCAGGAAAAGCAGTTATTAGTATGGCTGAAGCTTTATATGAAATCATGGAAGAGAAAATACAAAAAGCTGTTTTAGTGGGAGCGTATGAAAATAACTTTGAAAAAAAGAATCTTACCTATATAAAAAGTACACATCCTTTACCAAGCCAAAAGAGTATAGAAGGAGCAAAGGCTTTAATAAAAGAGTTGGAATCTTTAAGTGAGGATGATTTTTTCATATATTTATTATCAGGGGGAAATTCAGCTTTAGTTGAACTTCCTATTGATGAGATAAGTCTTGAAGAGTTTCAAGAAACAACAAAATTGATGCTTCAAAATTCTATGCCAATTGAGTCAATAAATTGTGTAAGAAAACACCTCTCTGCAGTAAAAGGTGGAAGACTGGCAACTTTTACAAAAGCAAAAGGAGTTGTTTTAACTCTAAGTGATGTTTTAGGTAATAATTTAGAAGCTATAGGTTCTGCTCCGCTTTATTTTGATAGTACAACTTTTCAAAATGCCCTTGATGATTTGAAAAAGTTTGATATTTTAGAAAGCTTACCTTCTAGTGTTAGAAGCTATCTTGAGAGTGGAGTTCAATCAAAAGATTTAGAAACACCTAAAAAAGAGTTCTCAAATATTAAACACCATTTAATAGGCTCAAATGATATTTTACTAAATGAGGCTAAAAATATTTTAGAAAAGAAAAATCTAAATCCACTAATAGTAGATGAAAAAATAGAAGATGATGTACAAGTAGTATGTGAAAATCTTTTGCAGTTTTGTAAAGAAAAAGAAGAGGGGTGTTTTATTTACGGGGGAGAAGCAACTGTAAATGTAAATGGTAAGGGAAAAGGTGGAAGAAATCAACATCTTGTTTTATCATTTTTGAACTCTTATCCAGAAGATAAAGATATTATATTTTTAAGTGGAGCAAGTGATGGTATTGATGGTAATTCTGATGCTTGCGGTGCTATAATTGATAAAGATACAATAAAAAAAGTAAAAGAGTTAGATTTAGATATAAAAAGTTATGTGAAAAACTTTGATTCAAATGGTTTTTTTGAGAAGTTAAATCAGCTCTTAAAACCTGGACCTACACACAATAATATGTTAGATATTGTAATAATATATATAAATTCAAACAAAAACAAAGGAGATAAAAATGTCTGATTTCTTTCAAAATGGTGTAATAACTACCTTACAAAAATTAGGTGCTAGAACACTAGAAGATATGGAACAAGAGCTTGAAAAGTATAGCGAGAGAAGAAAGATGGTACTTTTACTTCCTGCGCTTTATTCTGAGTTTGAGACTCCTGCTATGCACAAAATTATAGAAGAGTTAAAAAATGTAAAGTATCTTTATAAGATAATTTTAGGACTAGACCAAGCTACAAAAGAGCAGTTTGAAGAGGTGAAAAAACTTATGTCTGTACTTCCTTGTCAAGTTGATGTTTTATGGAATGATGGCCCAAAAATTAAAGAACTTTATGAAGACTTAACAAAAGAGGGCTTTCCTGGACTTGATACTCCTGGAAAAGGAAGAAATGTTTGGACAATGATGGGTTATGGTTTAGCTGACAAAGATGCTTATGCCTTTGCCCTCCATGATTGTGATATTGTAAATTACAATAGAGAGATTCCTGCCCGTCTTTTTTTCCCAATTGTTCATCCAGCTTTAGATTTTGAGTTTAATAAAGGTTTTTACTCAAGGGTTACAAATAAACTTCATGGACGAGCTACTAGACTGCTTTACACTCCTTTAATTAACTCCCTTAAAAATGTTTATGGAGTAAATAGATACTTAGATTATATGGAAAGTTTTAGATATTCCTTATCTGGAGAGTTTTCTTTTATAAGATCTCTTGGTCGTGGGATTGCTATTTCTCCAACTTGGGGCTTAGAGGTTTCAACACTTAGTGAAGTTTATAAAAATACTTCAAATAAAAGAATCTGTCAAACAGAGATAATGGAAACATATGAACATAAACACCAAGAATTAGGTAGTCAAAGTGAAGGTGGTGGTATTTATAAGATGGCAAATGATATTGCAAAAACTATCTTTAGAGTGATGGCACAAGAGGGAGTAGTTTTTTCTTCTGCTTCGTTTAAAACTCTACTTGCAAGATATTATCAAGAATCTAGATTTGAAATATCAAAATTCAATGCTTTGAGTAAATTAAATGCCCTAGAATATAATAGAGAAAAAGAAATACATGCTGTAAATGCTTTTGAGGATGCTATAAAAGAAGCAGCTACAGAGTTTTATGATGATCCTATGGGAATACCATCTTTATCTCCATGGATTACTGTTCGTTCAGTTATGCCAGACTTTTCAGCAAAATTTGTTAGATATGTAAAAGAAGATAATCAATGAAACATATATCAGACCCCAGTCATACAATAAATAAAAGAATTCATCGTCTTTATCCTGAAGATATAGCACAAAGAGCTGTAAATGATATTATTGATTTGATTTTTAAATATAAACAAAGAATTAAATCAAAAGAGTATCATTTGAGTCAAAAAGATATTGTACTTATAACTTATGGTGACCAAGTATCAAAATATCATGAGCCATCTTTAGGTACTTTAAATAGTTTCATGGATAAACATTTAAAGGGTGTCATAAACTCTATTCATATTTTACCTTTTTATCCATATTCTAGTGATGATGGGTTTTCAGTAGTGAATTATAATGCCGTAGATCCTCACATGGGTTCATGGAGAGAAATTGAATCAATAAGTTCAAATTATAGACTTATGGTAGATGGAGTTATAAATCATATTTCCCAGTTTTCTGATTGGTTTAAAGCCTATTTGGCAGGAGATCCATATTTTCAAGATTTTTTTATTGATATTGATCCCTCTACTGATTTAAGTAAAGTAGTTCGTCCACGGGCAACTCCATTATTGAGTGAATATATTGATGATGATGGAAAAATAAGAAATATTTGGACAACATTTAGTAAAGACCAAGTTGATTTAAACTACAAAAGTCATAGAGTTTTACGAAATGTCTTAGATGCACTTTTTTATTATATAGAAAAAGGGGCAACCTTAATAAGACTAGATGCTATTGCTTTTATTTGGAAAGAGGTAGGAACTGCTTGTGCTCATCTTCCTCAAACCCATGAGTTGATACAGCTTATGCGTGAAGTTTTACATGAAGTTGCACCTGAGGTTATAATTATCACAGAAACAAATGTTCCTCACCATGAAAATATTTCATATTTTGGAAGTGGGGATGATGAGGCACAAATGGTATATAATTTTGCTTTACCTCCTTTATTGCTTCACTCAATTTTACATTCAAATACAAAAAAACTTACTGCTTGGGCTAAGACTTTAACCCTACCTAGTGATAAGGTTTGTTTTTTTAACTTTACAGCAAGTCATGATGGAATAGGTATGCGTCCAGTTAAAGGACTTTTAGAAGACCATGAGATTGAGTATTTGGTAAATTGTGTTAAAGAGCATGGTGGATTGGTATCTTATAGAGCAGAAGAGGATGGAAGCCAAACTCCATATGAGTTAAACTGTTCTTATATAGATGCCCTAACAAATCCAAATGAAGACCAATATTTAAGAATAAAAAGAATGTTAGTAACCCAAGCTGCTGTTTTAGCTATGCCTGGAGTTCCTGGGATTTACTTTCACTCTCTTGTTGGTTCTAAAAATTATCATGAAGGGGTTAAACACTCTGGAATAAATAGAACAATAAATAGAGAAAAGTATAACATCGACTGGCTTGAAGAGGAACTTTCTAGTCAAGGAAGTGTTGCAAAAACTATGTTTGATTCATATAAAAGGCTTATTTCTATAAGGATAAATGAAGAAGCATTTAATCCTTTTGGAGATTTTGAGATTTTAGATTTAGATGATAGATTATTTGTAATAGATCAATTATGTTGTGAGCATAAAACTAGAATAGTAGCCATACATAATTTCTCAAATGAAGAGGTTAGTTGTACGTTACCTGACAATATTTCCCTTCCTATTTGTGATATACTTTCTTCAAGTTGTATGACAAATCATATGGGAAATAAAGATGAACTCAAACTAGAACCTTACCAAATAATGTGGTTAAAAGGTAAAGTTTAAAATTTAAAATGAAAAAGGATTAAAAATGAATAATAAAGAAAAATCAATAACAAGCTGTCTATTTCCAGCAGCAGGGTATGGAACAAGGTTTCTTCCCGCAACAAAAGCTATGCCAAAAGAGATGTTACCAGTTCTTACAAAACCTCTTATTCAATATGGAGTTGAAGAAGCAATGGAAGCTGGCTGTGATATTATGTCGGTAATCACAGGAAGAGGTAAAAGAGCTATAACAGACCACTTTGATATCTCTTATGAGTTAGAGCACCAAATCCAAGGTTCAGCTAAAGAGAAGATGTTAGCTGACATTAGAAATATTATTGATAAGTGTACCTTTACTTATACTAGACAAAATGAGATGAAAGGTTTAGGTGATGCTATTTATAAAGGTAAAGTTTTAGTAGGTGATATCAATCCTTTTGCTGTAATACTTGCAGATGACCTTTGTGTAAATCCTAAAGGTGATGGAACCTTAGCTCAAATGGTAAAACTTTATAATAAATATAAATGTTGTATTGTAGCTTGTATGGAAGTTCCTAAAGAGGATGTGCATAAATATGGGGTAATAGAAGGAAACCAAATAGAAGATGGTGTATTTATGGTATCAAATATGGTAGAAAAACCTGATAATGATAAAGCTCCTTCAAATCTAGCTGTTATAGGAAGATATATCTTAACACCAGATATTTTTGAAATAATTAAAAATACAAAACCTGGGAAAAATGGAGAGTTACAAATTACTGATGCCTTATGTACTCAAGCAAAAAAAGGCATGGTAATGGCTTATAAATTCCAAGGTAAAAGATTTGATTGTGGAAGTGTTGATGGCTTTGTTGAAGCTACAAACTATTTTTATAATTTAGAGAATAAAAAGAAATAAAATGAATACAAAAAATAATCTATGTGATTTTATACTTTTTGGAGGCCATGGGGATTTATCATTTAGAAAACTTATGCCTGCACTTTATCATTTATGTAAAGATGAATATATATCAAGTGAAAGTAGAATAATAACAATCTCTAGAAAAGAGATAAGCATAGATGAACACGTAAGTTTGATAAAAGAAAAACTAATTGAGTTTTTAAGTGAAGAAAAACTTGATGAGAAGTTTTTTGAAACCTTTAAAAAACAACTCTTGATGGTAAGTATAGATTTTTCAAATGAAAGCTCATATGAAAACTTGCAAAATATTTTAAATGAACACACTGATAGAGATAGAATTAACTACTTATCAACTTCACCTGATTTTTTTGGAAGTATTTGTAAGTCTTTAAATGATTGGGATTTGATAAGTAAACACACAAGAGTTGTATTAGAAAAGCCTTTAGGTAGAGACTTAAAATCATCTCAAGAGATTAATAAAGAGGTTTTAAAATATTTTGAAGAAGACCAAGTATATAGAATAGACCATTATTTAGGGAAAGATACTGTTCAAAATATCATGGCTTTACGTTTTTCAAATAGGCTTTTTGTACCCCTTTGGAACTCAAATCACATAGACCATGTTCAAATAACAGTTGCAGAGAGTGTAGGAGTTGAGAATAGATGGGGTTATTATAATGACTATGGAGCTCTAAGAGATATGATTCAAAATCATCTTATGCAACTACTTTGTCTAATAGCTATGGAGCCGCCATGTTCACTTGATGCAAATAGTGTAAGAGATGAAAAAGTTAAAGTTTTACGTTCATTTAGAAATATAAATGATGAAGATATCAAAACAAAAACAGTAAGAGCTCAGTACAAAGCTGGCTCTTCAGATGGTTCAAGTGTTCCAGGGTATTTAGATGGCAAAGATGAAGAGAGTAATACAGAAACTTTTGCAGCTATAAGAGTTGATATAGACAACTGGCGATGGAATGGTGTTCCCTTTTATATAAGAAGTGGTAAACGTCTTCAAAAAAGAAATTCTGAGATAGTAATACAGTTTAAGACTATTCCTCACTCTATTTTTGGTGGAGATGAAACCTCAATAAATGCAAATAGACTTGTCATAACTTTACAACCAAAAGAGAGTATTGAGTTAAAGCTCATGAATAAAATTCCAGGACTAAGTGATACTATGAAACTTCAACAAGTAGACTTAGAACTAAATTCACCCCACAATAGTCATAGAAAACCAGATGCCTATGAAAGACTTATTTTAGATGTGATTCGTGCAAACCCCACTTTATTTATGAGACTTGATGAGGTAGAAACAGCTTGGAAATGGGCTGATAAGATTATTGATGGTTGGGAGAAAAATCTATCACCTATGAAAACTTACACAGCTGGAAGTGATGGCCCAAGTGCGGCTATTCAACTAATCGCAAAAGATGGAAGAAGTTGGAACGATGAATGATTTTAAAGAATTTTCTTCAAGTGAAGAATTAGCTCAAAACTTAGCTCAAAATATAGCTTTAATACTTGAAGATAGTATAAAAGCTTATGGGCAAGCCACCCTTTTAGTATCAGGTGGAAATACTCCAAAACTATTTTTTCAAAAGCTTTCAGAAATAAATATTGCATGGAAAAAGGTAACCATTGGACTAGTTGATGAGAGATGGCTTGAAAATGATTCTAAAGATAGTAATGCTTTTTTAGTTCAGGAAAGATTACTTATCAATTTTGCAAAAGAAGCTAGATTTGTAGGGCTTTATGTAAAAGGAGTGAGTGCAAGTTCAGCTCAAAAAATTTGCTCTAAGATTTATGAAAAAGAGTTTGAAAGAACTGATGTATTAGTTTTAGGAATGGGTACTGATGGTCATACGGCATCACTGTTTCCCAATAATGAAAGACTAAAAGAGGCTTATGATTTAACAAATGACAATTTTTGTATCTGTATTGAGCCAAAAACAGCTCCATATGAGAGAATGAGTCTAACTCTTAGAAAAGTTCTTGAAGCCAAAAATATAATTTTACATATTGAAGGAAAAGAGAAATTAGAAGTTTATCGTAGTGCTATAGAAGCAAAAGATATTTACAAATATCCAGTAAGCTCAGTTTTAAATCAAACGGGCAAAAAAATTGAGGTTTATTACTCATGAATAAAATAATCAAAGATGTAACAAACAGAATAATAAAAAGATCACAAAAAAGTAGAAATATTTATTTAACTAGAATAAATGAAGCTAAGAAAAATAGTGTTAATAGGGCTGTTTTAGATTGTGCTAATTTAGCCCATGCAATAGCTCCTATGACAAATGAAGAAAAAGCTTTTTTAAGTGATATGAAGTCTTTTAATATGGGAATTGTAACAGCATATAATGATATGTTATCAGCTCACGAACCCTATCATGCCTACCCTGATATATTAAAAAAAGAGCTTTTAAAATATAGTTCTACTGCACAAGTTGCAGGTGGCGTTCCTGCCATGTGTGATGGCGTTACTCAAGGGCAAGAAGGCATGGAACTATCACTGTTTTCTAGGGATAATATTGCCATGGGAACCGCAATTGGCTTAAGTCATAATACTTATGATGGAGCATTTTATTTAGGAATTTGTGACAAAATTGTACCAGGTCTATTAATAGGAGCTTTAAGTTTTGGACATTTGCCTGCTATATTTGTACCCTCAGGGCCTATGCCTTCAGGAGTTTCAAATAAAGAAAAAGCAAAGGTGCGAGAAGAATTTGCCCAAAAAAAAGTTGATGAAAAAGTACTTTTTGAAGTAGAAAAGGCTTCATACCATAGCTGTGGTACTTGTACTTTTTTTGGAACAGCAAATTCAAATCAAATGCTTTTGGAGATGATGGGATTACAACTTCCTAATGGCTCTTTTGTAAATGCCAATACACCTCTAAGATATGCTTTGACAAGAAAATCAGCTCAAAGACTTATTGATTTATGTGATAAAAAGATATCAATATCTGATATTGTAAATGAAAAATCTTTTGTAAATGCAATAGTTGGACTAATGGCAACAGGTGGTTCTACAAATCATACAATACATTTAATTGCTATGGCAAAAGCCGCAGGTATTGTTCTTACTTGGGAAGACTTTGATGATATTTCAAAAGTTACACCACTCTTATGTAAAATGTATCCAAATGGAAGTGCAGATGTAAACCATTTTAGAGATGCAGGTGGAATGAGTGTTGTAATAGCACAACTTTTAAAAATAGGGCTAGTACATAATGATGTGCAAACAGTTGTAGGATATGGTTTGGATGATTTTATAAAAGAGCCAGTTTTACAAAATAATGAACTCCTTTTTAATATTGGAGCTAGTATTTCTAAAAATGATGAAGTAATATCTGATACTAAAAACCCCTTTTCACCTGAGGGTGGATTGAAACTTTTAGTTGGAGATATTGGTAAAAGTGTTATAAAAACTTCAGCATTAAAAGATGAACAACTTTATATAAAAGCACCTGCACTTGTATTTAATTCTCAAGAAGATTTACAAAAAGAGTTTATTTTAGGAAATCTTGAAAAAGATTTTATAGCAGTTGTTAGATATCAAGGACCAAAAGCAAATGGAATGCCAGAACTTCATAAACTTATGCCTCCACTAGGAGCCTTACAAGACAAAGGTTTTAAAGTGGCAATTGTTACAGATGGACGTATGTCAGGGGCTTCGGGGAAAGTAGCTTCTGCAATACATCTTTATCCAGAAGCTGTTGATGGTGGACTTATTTGCAAAATAGAAAATGGTGATATGATAGAAATGGATATAAGAAATGGAACAATAAAACTTTTAGTAGATGATCAAACTTTAAAAAACAGAGAAATAAAAAAAATAGATTTAGAAAAAAATAGACATGGCTTTGGACGAGAACTTTTTTCAACTATTAGAGAAAATGTAAGTACAAGTGAAACTGGAGCTACTATTTTTAAACTTGTGGGAGAGGAAAATTCATGAATGCAAATGATGTAATGAAAATATCACCTATTGTACCTGTTATTGCACTTGATGATGCCAAAGATGCTTTACCTTTAGCAAAAGCTTTAAGCAAGGGTGGAATAAATATCATGGAGATAACATTAAGAACAGATGCTGGACTTAAGGCTATCGAGATTATCTCAAAGGAGATGCCTTCTATGAATGTAGGAGCTGGAACAGTTTGTAATAATGTAGATTTACTAGAAGCAAAGGCAGTTGGGGCTAAGTTTGTATTTTCACCAGGAATTAGCCAAGAGTTAATAGATAGTTCAAAGAAGAATAATATGACTTTGATTCCAGGAGTTGCTACATCTTCTGAGGTTATGCTTGCCCAAAATAATGGTATTTATAATTGTAAACTTTTCCCAGCAACACTAAGTGGTGGTGTTGATATTTTAAAAGCTTTTCAAGGACCATATGCAAAAATGAATTTTTGTCCTACTGGTGGAGTTAATTTAGAAAACCTCAATGATTTCATATCTTTAAAAAATGTTTTATGTGTAGGTGGTACATGGATTGTTCCAAAAGATGTTATAAAAAATGGTGATTTTAGTAAAATCACTCAATTATGTATCCAAGCCCTAGAAAAAACAAAATAAAATAAAAGGAGAATGTTTTGTCACATAACTTAGCAGGAAAAAAAGCACCAAAAGAGATTTTAGAAGATATTCCAAAACTAATTTCTTTGTATTATGATAAAAAACCAGATATAAATATAGTAAGTCAAAAAGTTAGTTTTGGAACATCAGGACATAGAGGTACATCTTTAAAAACAAGTTTTAATGAAGAACATATTTTAGCTATAAGTCAAGCTTTATGTGAATATAGAAAAAGTGTGGGAATAGATGGAACTTTATATATAGGAATTGATACCCATGCCTTATCAACTCCTGCTCAAACAACAGCTTTACAAGTATTTGTAGCAAATGAAATTAAATGTAAAATTGCCCAAGATAAAAATTTTACTCCAACTCCTGTAATCTCATATACTATTTTAGAAGCAAATAAAAATAGTGAGACTTTAAATGATGGAGTTGTAATAACTCCTTCTCATAACCCTCCAAGTGATGGTGGCTTTAAATACAATCCACCAAATGGTGGACCAGCTGATAGTGATGTTACAAGCATTATAGAAAATAGAGCAAATGAGATTTTGGCAAATAATTTAAAAGAAGTAAAAAAAGTCTCAATAGAAGAGTTGTCAAATTCAAAGTTTGTAGAAGAGTTTGATTTTATAACTCCTTATGTAAAAGACCTTAATACAATTATTGATATGGATTGTATTAAAAAAGCAAATCTTAAAATTGGTGTTGATCCTATGGGAGGTTCAGGAATTGAAGTATATAAAAAGATAAAAGAGATATATGGCTTAAATCTTGAAATTGTAAATGATAAGGTTGATTCAACATTTTCCTTTATGACCTGTGACCACGATGGGAAGATTAGAATGGATTGTTCATCAAAAGATGCTATGGCTTCATTGATTGACTTAAAAGATAAGTTTGATTTAGCTTTCGCAAATGACCCTGATTTTGATAGACATGGAATAGTAACTCCTAGTGTTGGGCTTATGAATCCAAATCATTATCTTTCGGTTGCTATTTGGTACTTATATTCGCATAGACCTTGGAGTGATGAATTAGGTATTGGGAAAACTCTTGTGTCAAGTTCTATGATAGATAGAGTTGCAAAGATGCTAGATAAAAAACTTTATGAAGTACCTGTTGGTTTTAAGTGGTTTGTAGATGGACTTTATGAAGGAACTTTAGGTTTTGGCGGAGAAGAGAGTGCTGGAGCTTCATTTTTAAGATTTGATGGTAGTGTTTGGTCTACAGATAAAGATGGAATAATTTTAAATCTATTAGCTGCTGAAATTACTTCAAAACTAAAAAAAGACCCAGGAATCATCTATAAAGAGTTGGAAGAAAAAAATGGAACATCTTATTATAAAAGAGTAGATGCCCCAGCTAGCTTAGAACAAAAAGCAAAATTAAAAAACTTAAGTGTTGAAGATATAGTTTCAAGAGAGCTTGCAGGTGAAACAATAGAGAATATTTTCACAAAAGCTGATGGAAATAAGGCATCCATTGGAGGGCTTAAAGTGGTTACTAAAAATGGCTGGTTTGCAGCACGACCTTCTGGTACTGAAGATATATATAAAATTTATGCGGAGAGTTTTATTAGTAGTGAGCATTTGGAAGATATTTTAGCCCAAGCTCAAGAGATAGTTACACAAAGTATAAAAGGATAAAAGATGAATTATAGTGCAAATTTTAATCCAAGGGTTTCTGATAGTGAGATTTTTGAAAGTATAAAAAAAGAAAAACAAGAGATAGGATACTATAACTTGCCCTTTCAAGATACTACGCAAATAAAAGAGTATGCTAAAACTGTAACTCAAAAAGATATAGCAATAATTGGGATTGGTGGAAGTACACTAGGAACATATGCAATTTATAGTTTTCTAACAAGAACACATAATTTTGATAAAAAACTCCATTTTTTTGAATCAACTGACCCTATTGACATAAATACTAGACTGGATAGATTAGATTTAGAAAATACTTTATTTATAGTTATTAGTAAATCAGGAACAACTATTGAGACAATAAGTGTTTTTAAATATCTATATTCAAAAGTTAAAATAGATAAAGAGAACTGTTTAGTGATAACTGAAACTGATAGTAAGTTAAATGATTTTGCACAAGCAAATGAGATAAAAACTTTTGAAGTGCCTAAAAATGTAGGTGGAAGATTTTCAGTTTTTTCAACTGTGGGACTTGTACCACTTGCAATTGTTGGGATTGATATTGATAGATTAATTGATGGCTGTAAAGAGGCTTATAGTGAGTATTTTGAACAAGAACTTTTATATAAGCAACTTATGACAAAAGCTAGATTTATGGCTGAATACAAACATAAGTTTAATAATAATGTAGTTTTTTCTTATGCTTCAGAACTTGAAGGTTTTAACAAATGGTATGTTCAACTTTGGGGTGAAAGCTTAGGGAAAATTGACAATGATAATACACATCAAGGTTTAACACCAATTGGTTTATTAGGACCTGTTGACCAACACAGTTTTTTACAACTTATTATTCAAGGCAAAAGGGATAAGACTGTAACTTTTATAAAAATAAAAGATTTTGCCGATAATTCAAAAATTCCTGATGTAAAATTAAAAGGCTTAGAAGGTCTTGATTATATCAATAATTTAAAATTCTCTGAACTTATAAATCATCAGGCAGATGCGACTATAAAAGCAGTACAAGATTTACAAGATATTCCTTGTGACACAATTACTATGGAAAAAGTTGATGGATTTAATTTAGCAAAAATAATGTATATATATGAACTCTTAACTTCAATTGTTGGGAAGTTTTTATATATAAATGCCTATGACCAACCAGGTGTTGAAAGTGGTAAAATAATTTTAAAAGAGAAGTTGAAAAGCAAAAATAGAGTATAGAAAGCTTTTATTCATATATGAATGATACTTGAATTAATGTATAATCTTTACAAATAAAAGTAAGGAAATAATATGAAACTAGGAATATCATCATGTTTGATTGGAAATCTTTGTCGTTATGATGGGGCTCACTCCAAAGATGCATTTGTATATAATATTCTTCAAAAATATTTTGAGATAGTTCCCTATTGTCCTGAAGATATGATATTTGGCTCACCTAGGGAAACTATTAGATTGGTTAGAGATGGTGATGATATAAAAGTCACTACAAGTGATGGTTCTAAAGATGTAACTAAACAGTTAGATGATATTTCAGTACTTTGTGCACAAAAAATAGCTAAAGATGATATTTGTGGTTTTATTCTAAAATCAAAGTCTCCAACCTGTGGGATGGAGAGGGTAAAAGTATATCAAGAAAAAAATGCCCCAAGTATAAAAGAGGGCGTGGGACTTTTTGCAAAACGAATAAAAGAGCTTTACCCTTACTTACCCGTTGAAGAAGAGGGTAGATTAAATGATGCTTGGTTAAAAGAAAACTTTCTAATGCAAATATTTGCTTATAAAGATTTACATGAGTTGCTAAAAAAAGATATTGTATTTAATGATTTAGTAGAGTTTCATACTTCATACAAATATCTCCTTTATGCAAAATCACAAGAGTTTTATAAAGAGTTAGGAAATATTGTAGCAAATCATGATAAAAAGCCTTTATCAGAGATTTTAGATGAATATAAACAGAGTTTTTTACAAGCCATTAGTCAAAAAAGTACTATCAATAAAACTTACAATGTCTTACTTCACATCTTTGGTTATTTTAAAAAGCATATATCAAAAGAAGAAAAAGAGTTATTACTTATAACTATGGATGAGTACAAAGATGGAATAGTTCCATTAATAACAATAGTTAAGATGTTTAAAATATATATTAGCAAGCATGATATAGAATATCTTAAAAAACAAAAGTTTTTAAATCCATACCCAGCTGAGTTAGCTTTAAGGTCTGATTTAAAAGCTAATAAATAGGTTTTAAATGGAAGTATTTAATAATATCCCACTTCATATGAATGTAATGGTAATATTTTTTTCGATATTACCATTTATAGTTTTAGTAAGTATTAATTATGCAAAAAACAAAAAGTATAAGCTACATCTTATCTCTCAAGGCTTTGTACTTATTTTGACGGTTTTAGTATTGGTATTTTTTGAAGTGATGATTAGAATAGATGGGGGCTTTTTTGAGTTTGCAAAACAAAGTAATATGCCCTATGGTTTCTTAGTTAAATATCTTTTCTTTCACATTGCATTATCTATAATAGCAGCATTTTTGTGGATAAGACTTTTTATAAACTCTATGATTATGTATAGAGCAGGGAAATTAGAGAGTCTAAAAAACTCAAAGCATAAACGAGATGGAAAGATAACATTTTTGTTTTTATTACTTAGTTGTGTAACAGGAGTATTTCTTTATCTATTTTTATTTATTTTTTAAAAGAGAATAAAACCCTCTACAAAAGTAGAGAGTTTCTTAGCAATCAGAGAAGTTTTTTATAATCTCTTTTGCACTGTCTAGAGCTTTATCACTTGAATCTTTATCAAAAGTAAGTGCTACAGCCATCCTTCTTCCAATGTGTGATTGAGGTTTCCCAAAAACTCTTACAAATGATTTATCACTAAAAGCATTTTCATTTATATCAACAATAGGATTAAAAGTATCTGCAACAGCTTTATATGCTGCACTTGCACCAGCTCCATACTTAATATAGTTTAATGGCAATCCTAGAACTGCTCTAACATGAAGTGCAAATTCACTTTGAGATTGAGTAATCATGGTCACCATCCCTGTATCATGTGGTCTAGGGCTTACTTCTGAAAAATAAACTTCATCACCTTTTACAAAAAGCTCAACTCCAAAAATACCTCTACCCCCAAGTCCATCAGTGATTTTCTTAGCTATCTCTTCTGATTTCTTAATTGCAGTTTCACTCATATTCATTGGTTGCCATGAGAAAATATAGTCACCATCTTTTTGTATATGACCTATTGGTTCACAAAAAATAGTTTGCTTTTCATTTCTTACAGTTAATAGCGTTATCTCATAATCAAACTTAATAAACTCTTCTACAATTAACTCACTAGCATCTCCTCTAGCTTCCTTTGCAATTTCCCATGATTTTTCTAAATCATCTGCATTTTTAGAGATACTTTGTCCATGACCAGAACTACTCATTACAGGCTTAATTACACAAGGAAACCCAATATATGAAGCTGCATCTTTTAACTCATCAAAACTTTTTACAAACTTATACTTACTTGTAGGAATTGCTAACTCTTCTGCTGCAAACTCTCGGATATTTTTTCTGTTCATAGTTTTATTTACAGCTTCTGCATTTGGAATCACATGAAATCCCTCTTTTTCAGCAGTAAACAAAGCATCTATATTGATAGCTTCAACTTCTGGCAAAATATAATCAGGCTTTTCCCTTCTAATTACATCTAAAATCTCATTTTTACTTTTCATGTTGATAGTATATGATCTGTTTGCAACTAGTTGCGCTGGAGCATTATTATAACTATCAACTGCGATTGTCTCAATACCTAATCTTTGAGCTTCAATTATTACTTCTTTTCCTAATTCTCCACTACCAAGTAGCATAATTTTGATTGAATCAGATTTTAATGGAGCACTAAATTTCATTTTTTTCCTTTGTTAAAATATTATTAAGTTTTTTATCATATTTTTGTAACTTATTTTTTTTGATAACATTTTTTAATATACGCAAATACTTCTCTCTTATTTGTGAGTAGTTTATCATTGTTTGACTCAAAATTACACCTGTAATTTTTTTATCTTCTTCTACTAACTGATTTCTTTTACTTCTAAAAGTGTAGTAGGCTTTGTGTCTATTTAAGTTTAACATATATGCCGAAATAGACTCCTCAAATGAGTTAAATATTCTTATTAGATGTTTTGCATTTGGGTCTCTTCTTAAAGGAAGAATTCCTTTTTTTCCATATGTCCAGTGTCCAAATAGATTATTACCAAGTTTTACAAATCTACTCGTACCCCAGCCACTTTCAACAGCAGCTTGAGCTAAAGCCATAGAAGGGGGGACTATGTTTATTTTTTTTAATAGTTTGTCAAAATCATATGGGTCTTTTACCTTATATCTTTTTGCAATTTTAGTCAATCTTTGATGCTCTTTTGAGTTTTTATCTAGATTTTTATTCTCTTTAATAGATAAAATAAACTCTCTTTCTTTTAGTATGTTTTTGTTTGCTTTTTCAATATGTGGGTATAGATAATCAAAAAAATAGTTTTGCTTTTTAATGGTTGCTCTCATTTTATAATAATCTTCAGGAAAACCTGTAGTTGCAGCAAAACTATAAGAAAAAGCAAAGGTAATAAATAAAATAGATAATAATTTTTTCATTTTAAACCTCCGTTGTAAAAACTTTTTTTACAGCACCTTTGAAGAATAAGTTGCCATCTTTGATACTCAGCGTTAACTCTTCTTTACTTTTAGGATAGACAAAAGTTTTATTATCTACAAGGTTAAGATTGTTTGCTCTTAAAAAAGCAGCAGCCATTCCTGTACCACAAGCTAAAGTTTCACCTTCAACACCTCTTTCATAAGTTCTTATGAATATTTTCCCATCTTCTACTTTTATAAAGTTTACATTTGCATTATGGGCATATCTCATTTTTGCACTTATATCATGGTTATATTTTTCTAAGTCATCCACAATAGTTACTAAGTGAGGAACGCCAGTATCTGCAAGCCACCAAGAAAACCCCTCTTCTTCAAACTCCTCTTTTAAAACAATTGGTATTGTTAGTTGTGTTTGTACAATATTACCTTCAACAGTAGATTCGATTTTTCCAGCACCCGTTAAAAACTGCATTTTATTTGAAGCTAAGCCATTGTTAAAAGCATAGTGTGCACAAGCTCTAGTTGCATTACCACACATTGCAGCGTCACTTCCATCACTATTATAAAACAGCCATTTAAAATCAGCTTCAGCACTTGGAATTAGTACCACAAAACCATCTGCTCCAATTCCTTCTGTTCTATTGCATAGTTTTATAGCATCTTGTGAAAAGTCTTTTTCTAAAAATGAGTGGGATATGATAAAGTCATTCCCACTTGCACTATATTTTGTATAAGTCATATAATTTCTCCTATAACTCTTTCAACCTCTTTTTGAAGGTTTTTTAAATTTGTTGAATTATCGATTACTAAATCTGCTAATTCTTTTTTCTTTTCTATATCCATTTGATTTGAAATTTTTAACTTCGCCTCTTCTTCACTTATATTATCCCTTTGCATCAATCTTTTTATTTGTAACTCTTTTGGTGTGTATACTACCAAAGATTTTTTAATGGGATAGTTCATTTTCTCATAAAATAGAGGAATATCTATAAAGTAAGGTTTTCCTTGTTCTTCAAATATTACTGACTCTTTTTCTATCTCTTCTTTTATCAAAGGATGAATAAAACTCTCTAGTTTATCTTTATTCTCTTTATTTGAAAATATTATAGGACCTAGTTTTTTTCTTAAAACTTTTCCATTTTCAACATACTCTTGCCCAAACATTGAAGCTATTTTATCACTATGTTTATCTAAAAGTTTGTGAGCTATCTTATCCGCATCAATTGTTAAAAAGCCATGTAGTTTAAAAAGACTACAGACTGTACTTTTACCTGTGGCTATACCACCTGTTAGTGCAATAGCATATTTAAATGTTTTGTTATTCATTATTAGATTTTACAATAAAGTTGATTAATTTTAAAGGAGGACAGATTTGACACTGCAAAGCTTATCGCTTTGCAATACCTGTTAGGTCTTTTTGAATATGAGTTGGAAATACAAAAGATGCATGTTGAATCTCCGTAGAATAGTAGTTTAAGTCTACAAGTAAATCAGATCTTTGTAAAATAATATCAGCTGTTGGATGATATTTTTTAGATGCTAATATACAAGTTGTATGTCCAAAATTGTATGGCATACAAATCCAAAAATTAGCTGCTGTGATTGTTAAATCATTTTTTAATCTAGCAGCATCTTTAGCATAGCCATCTGTTTTATAAGAAATAAGACCATCCTCTTTTAAAATTCTTTGAATATTTGCTAAAACAACTTCATCAATTTTTATATCTGTTAAAATAATTACATCAATATTTTTTTCATTTTTAGAGTTTAATAAAGAAATATCACCATATTCTACATTTGATTTATGTTTTGCTACTTCTGTTTTTAGTTCTTCGTCACAGTTTCCTATAACTAAAATATTTTCTGGTTCTTTATGTGTACACAATGGAACATGAACAATCATTTCATTAAAGCTGAAATTTTTGTTTTCAATACTTGCCATTATTTGTCCTTTTATTTTATTAATTTTTCGATATAATACCCAAAAAGTTTTAAACTAATAAAAGATAATTATTTTAATTGTAAAAAGTAAAAAAAAGGTGAAGAATGAGCACAGTTAGTTACAAAGATGCTGGTGTAGATATAGATGCAGGAAATCAGTTTGTTGAAAATATAAAGCCATATGTTAAATCAACAATGATTCCAGGTGTACTTGGTGGAATAGGTTCTTTTGCAGGTGCCTTTGAGTTACCAAGTGGTTACAAAAAACCAGTACTACTTTCAGGAACTGATGGCGTTGGAACAAAACTTAAGCTAGCAATTGATTCTAAAAAATTTGATACAGTAGGGATTGATTTAGTTGCTATGTGTACAAATGACTTATTATGTAATTTTGGTGAGCCACTATTTTTCTTAGATTATTATGCAACTGCAAAACTCGAAGTTGAAGAAGCAAGCGATGTTGTAAAAGGAATAGCAGAAGGATGTATCAGAAGTGAATGTGCCCTTGTAGGCGGAGAAACTGCTGAAATGCCTGGTATGTATAAAGAGGGTGATTTTGATTTAGCTGGTTTTTGTGTTGGGATAGCTGAAAAAGATGAGTTAAATAGAATAGAGAAGATTTCTATTGGAGATACTTTGATTGCGCTTCCATCTTCTGGTATTCACTCAAATGGATTTTCATTAGTAAGAAAACTATTACTTGAAAAACTTGGTATGTCTTTAGATGATGATTTTCAAGGAAAACCTTTAAAAGATGTATTATTAGAGCCAACTAGAATTTATGTAAAAGAGTTCAAAGCAAACAGAGATAACATCAATGCCTTAGCTCATATAACTGGTGGAGGGATTACTGAAAACTTGCCAAGAGTTTTACCTGATAACCTTAAAGCAGTTGTTTCTAGAAGTAAAATCAAAGTATTGCCAATCTTTGAATTTATGTCTGAACATGTTGAAGTTGAAGAGATGTATAGAACATTTAATATGGGTGTTGGTATGGTTTTAGTTGTAAACCCTGCAAATGTAGATGCAGTTTTAGCTAATACTGATGGTTATGTTATTGGAGAAATTGCTGAGGGTGAAAAAGGCGTAGAGTTTATTTAGACTTTTAAAATATTTAATCTAAAAGGTAAGTTTTTCTAAGCTTGCCTTTTTTTATGCTTTTTAAAAAGTATAACTATCATCTTTTATACTTGCATGGGAATAGTCACAAAAAGGTTTGTTTTGAGAGTTTCCACAACGACAAAGGGTAAACTTTGTTTTATTTGCAAATGATGACCATTTTTCAATCTTAATATTGATAGGGCCACGTACTTGTATAGGACCATGCTTAATAATATCTATTTTCTCTTTTTGACAATCTTCCAGTTGACAATCAGCATCTTTATTTAAACTATATGATAGTGCGCCAGAAGGGCAATCTTCTATTGATGCTATTATATTTTCAATTGTTCCTTTTTCAAGATTAATCCAATCAACTGAACCAGATGTATAGATATCTGGAAACTTCTTTACACAGTTCTCAGAACCTGCACAAATTGATCTATTAAAGGTAACTGTTACATTTTTTGAGTCATAAATTTGAAGTATCTCTTCTTCTAAATTATTTCGTGATGTGAAGTTATATTTTATATGTGTTCCATCACAATATGGTTGATTATTTGTTCGTCCACATCTACATAAAAGGTTTGTTTTTGCTAAAATTAAAGGCTGAGAGTCATAAAAAAGTATATCTTTTAGATCTTCTTTTGTTTGATTAACAACTTTTAAAGGACCATTTTTAATAGGTTCTATTGATAATTTTTTCATAATCAATCCTTTTATTATGTTTTATTAATAATAACCTTAAGCCTCTTTCATTTCAATAAATAGAAAATAAGAATTTGTTATAGCTTCTATAGTTATTTTATTCTCTTTTGTTATCTCCATGGCATCACCATTTTTTAACTCAATACCATTTATACTTGAATTACCTTCAATTTGTACAAAATATACCTGTCTTTGGTTTTGTATTTCAAAATCCAAACTTTTTGATTCATCTAATTCACTTACATATATATTTATATCTTGATAGATTTTAATTGTTGCATCACCATCTTGAGATGATACAATATTTAAAAACTTGTTTTCTCTTTGCTCTTTTTTAAACTTTTTGGAACCATATAATCTAGGTAAACCTTTTCTTGGTGGTATAATCCAAATTTGAAGAAGCCTTAAATCTTTGCTTTCATGTAGGTTATGTTCACTATGATAGATACCTTCACCAGCACTTAAGTATTGAACCTCACCCCTTTTTAAAGTTTCACTATTTCCCATAGAATCTTTGTGAGTTATTTCACCCTCTATTATATATGAGATTATCTCCATATTTGCATGAGGATGTGTATCAAAGCCAGATTTTGGGTGAACTATATCATCGTTTAGTACTCTTAATACTCCAAAATTAATATTATTGGGATTTCTATACTCGGCAAAAGAGAAATGAAACCTACTTTCTAACCATCCAAGGTTAGATTTTCCCATATCATTTTTATCTAATTTTTTTAACATTTTAGTCCTTTAATAATTGAACATACTGTTGTAAAATTCTTTTTGAGCTATCTTTATTTAATTGTTTTTCATATGTTGTTAAAATCTCTCTTGGCATAACAATAGCACCTAGTCTGGTAAATTGTGTTCTCATTGTATTTAGTCCATCTTGACCATTACTTCCTGAATGGGTGGCTAGTTGTATTTTTTTCATACTAAATAAGGCTCTAAAGTCATTTCCAATTCTTGATATCCATGCAAGCATGTTTACTAATACAGGTGGTAAAGAAAAATTATATTCAGGAGAGACAAAAATATAGCCATTTGCTTTTTTCATTTTTTCTGTTAAATCTAAAGCTTTTTGAGGTATTCCATCATTTTCTTCTTTAAAACTATCATACATTGGTAGTTTTAAATCAACTAAATTTATTATTTCACTATTAATATTTTCTTCATTTAATTGTTCTTGCAAAACTTTTGCAAGTTTCATATTTTCGTTTAAACTTGATACAAAGATTAATATCATAATTTGCTCCTCAAATAAGTTGTGCAAGATTTATTTTTATAAAGTATTTTTTACCTAATAGGCAGATATTACCAAGATATGTATACTTGGCAATATCACTTTTCTTTATTTAGCTAAAATTCCTTCTAAATCTACATTTATTTTTACTGTTTCACCAACAACAACACCACCTGCTTCTAAAGCTTTGTTCCAATTAAGTCCATAGTCTTTTCTATTGATTTTTCCACTTAATGATAAGCCAACTCTTCTATTTCCCCATGGGTCAACAACTGTTCCATTATTTTCAAAGTCAAGTGCAACTTCTTTTGTAACACCTCTCATAGTTAACTTTCCATAGGCCTTATCATCTTCAATTTTATCTAAAGTGAAAGTAAGATGAGGGAAACTTGCTGCATCAAAAAAATCTTCAGATCTTAAGTGTTTGTCTCTTTTTTCATTTTCAGTATTTATTGAAGCTACTACAACATTCCCTGTTAAATTTTCTAAGGTGTTAGTTTTTTCATCATATTCAAATGAACCTGTAAATTTATCAAATTTACCAGTAACACTTGAAATCATTAGATGCTTAACTTTAAAACCAACATTTGAGTGATCCTTATCAACATCATATGTACCTGCAAATAATGCACCAGCTGCTAAGATTGAGATTAGTCCTAATTTTACGATTTTCATTTTTATTCCTTTAATTACTAATTAGTAGTATTTGTTTAAATTTTAATTTACTTTATAAACTTTATCAAGTAAAGAATATAAAGTATACAACTCTTCATCATTTAAAACTTCTAAAGCATTATATAGATTCTTTGCATGATTTGGAAACACTTTTTCTATTACATCTTTACCTTTTTGAGTAATTGTTAAAATAGAGGCTCTATTATCATTTGGATCTTTTATTGAAGTAATCCATCTATCTCTTTTTAGGTTTTTTACAACTACTGTAATATTCCCTGGCGTACTCATAGTAAGTTTTGTAATAGAACTAATATTTAAATCACCCCTGTGATATAAAACTTCTAAAACTTTAAATTGATTAAATGTAAGGTCAAATTGGGATAAATAGGTTATAGTTTTATTTGTAATTTTTAGAGCAGTCTTTTCTAGTCTAACAATAGTTTTCATAGATTTATCTGTTCTTTTTCCATAACTTTTCATCATCTTCAATTCCTTAAATAAATTATACTACTAATTAGTAGTAAATGTCAAGTAAAAAAGCCTAAGAAAATGAAAATCTTAGGCTTTTTTAACTATTTAGATTTTTTAGCTATTTTTTTAGCAGATTTTTTAGCAGTTTTTGCTTTTGTTGGTTTTTGTTTAATAACTTTTTTTGTAATCTTTTTAGCTAATTTTTTAGCAGGTTTTTTCTTTGCAACTTTAGATGCAGCCTTAGTAGCTATTTTAGCAACTTTTTTCTTTTTAAGTAATTTTGACATGTTTTTTCCTTTTGTAATTATCTATTACTTCTGTATAAAAGTAATAATATATAGACATTGTAATGAATAAAAAATATTTTGTCAAGTTATTTAAAAGAAAATTGTAAAAAATCTCAAAATTTACGTTTAACCATTTAATAATCTATCTTTGGATAAAATTTACCGTTTTACTCAAATGAAAGAAAATTAAGGAAAATAAATGTTATTGACTCCAGGTCCTACTCCAGTACCAGAATTTGTAAGAAAAGCAATGGCTGACGTTACAATTCATCATAGAACACCAGAGTTTGAATCTATTTTTGGACAAACTAGAGAATTATTATTAGAAATTTATGGAATGGATGAGGTTGTGATGCTAGCATCTAGTGGCTCAGGTGCAATGGAAGCATGCGTTACTAACTTAACAACAAAAAAAGCCCTTACTATTAACTCAGGGAAGTTTGGTGAGAGATTTGGAAAAATTTGTAAAGCTTTTGATATCCCATATACAGAGATAAAAAATGAATGGAACACTCCTGTTAGTGTAGAAGAAGTTATAGAAACAATAAAAAATGATAAAGAAATTGACGCAATATTTATTCAAATCTGTGAAAGTGCAGGGGGATTGAGACATCCTGTTGAAGAGATTGCAAAAGAGATAAAAGCATTAAATAAAAATATTACAGTAGTAGCTGATGGAATCACTGCAATTGGTGTAGAAAAAGTTGATACTACGAACCTTGATGCTGTAATAACAGGAAGTCAAAAAGCACTTATGCTTCCTCCTGGCTTAGCAATGATAGGATTAAGTAATAGTGCTGTAGAAAAGATAGAAAATAGTGCAAAAGGATTTTATTTTAATTTAGCAACAGAAATTAAAAAACAAAAAACTAATACAACAGCGTGGACAGCAGCAACAACTTTGATTATAGGATTAAAAGAAATTTTATTACATATTAAAAACAGTGGTGGATTTGATGCTTTATATGAAAAAACAGCTTTAAGAGCAAAAGCTTCAAGAGAAGCTTTAAAAGCAATTGGCTGTGAAATATATCCAAAAGCTCCAGCAAATGCTATGACTACAGTCTATACTGAAAATGCACCAGCTATTAGAAAAATCTTAAAGACAAAATATAATGTAAATATTGCAGGTGGACAAGATCATATCAAAAGCTCTATTTTTAGAATCAATCACATGGGTCTAGTGGAAGACTTTGAAGCTGCATGGGTTATAAATGCCATAGAACTTGCAATGGATGAACTAGGATTAAGAGATTTTGATGGTACAGCAAACAAAGTTTTTGCAATAGAAACATTTAAAGGCGATTAATGATATTTGAGCATGAAATACCTAAAGGAAGCCGTCTTTATTTTGGAAAAACAGCCAAACTAAAAAGAGAACTTGAAAATAAAATTAGTAATATTTTATATGATAATAACTTTGAAGAGATAGTAAGTCCTAACTTTTCATATTCTCAACATCAATCAATAACTGATGAGAAAAAATTAATTAATTTTTCAGATGTTGAAAATAATCAAGTCTCATTAAGAGCAGATTCTACACTAGATGTGGTAAGAATTATTACAAAAAGATTAGGAAGAACAACTGCACATAAAAAATGGTTTTATGTTCAGCCTGTATTTTCTTATCCTTCAAAAGAAGATTATCAAATAGGTTGTGAATGGATTGACCATGATGATATAGGGGATATTTTAAATTTAATTGCAAATATTTTAATAAATATCAATATTAAACCAATTTTACAATTATCAAATATCAATATCCCAAAACTAGTATCAAAAGAGCTAGATATAGATATTGAACTTTTCAAAAATGGTGAAATAGCACAGTTATTTGACTTAGATATATCTTGGTTAAATTCTTTGATTAGAGTTAAGAGTATTGAGGATTTAAAAGATGTTATACCCTTGGTACCAAGTAGTATAAAAACACATCTTGAAAAACTTTTAGATACAGCAGTACAAGTTGACTATGACAATTTAGTTATAGCTCCTTTATATCATAGTAGTTTAAAGTATTATGATGATGTTTATTTTAGAGTTATTCAAAATAATTTTGTTATCTGCAAAGGTGGCAAGTATAGTGCTGATGGCATAAGTTCATTAGGCTTTGCACTATATACAGACAGTTTACTAAAAATTTTAGAGGATTAATAGGGTATGAAAGCAGATTTAATAGTAGGAATTCAGTGGGGTGATGAAGGTAAAGGTAAGATGGTAGATATGCTTGCCCAAAATTACGATATGGTTTGTAGAAGTCAAGGTGGACATAACGCCGGACATACAATTTGGGTTGATGGAGTTAGATATGCATTGCATTTAATTCCATCAGGTGTATTAAATCCAAAAGCTATAAATATAATTGGTAATGGAGTTGTTTTAAGTCCAGAATCAATCATAAAAGAGATGGAACAGTTTGATAACTTAGAAGGAAGACTTTTCATATCGGATAAAGCACATTTAAATCTTCCTTACCATGCTTTAATTGACCAAGCAAAAGAGCGATTAAAAGGTGACAAAGCAATAGGAACTACTGGAAAAGGAATCGGACCTGCTTATGCTGAAAAAATAAGTAGGACTGGTTTTAGAGTAGGTGAGCTTTTAAATCCAAGTAAGTTAACTGAAAATATAATTGAATATTTTGTTCAAAATAGAGCGATTTTTGATGTATTACAAATTGATACACCAACAAAAGATGAACTGTTAAGTACAATTAGTAAATATAAGAATAAATTAGCACCATTTATTGCAAATACTACAAATATGGTTTGGGATGCATTAGACAATGATAAAAGAATACTTTTAGAAGGTGCCCAAGGGACTTTACTTGATATTGACCATGGAACATACCCTTATGTAACTTCTTCAAGTACGGTAAGTGCAGGGGCTTGTACAGGACTAGGAATTAATCCAAAAGATATTGGGATAGTTACAGGAATAGTAAAGGCATATTGTACAAGAGTAGGAAATGGACCTTTCCCATCTGAAGATCATGGAAATGATGGTGATACAATGGCTACAGTTGGAAAAGAAGTAGGTACAACAACTGGAAGAAAAAGAAGATGTGGTTGGTTTGATGCTGTTGCTGTTAAACATGCAAGCAGATTAAATGGCTGTGATCAACTATCTTTAATGAAACTTGATGTTTTGGATGGATTTGAGAAAATTAAAATTTGTAAAGCATATGAGTTTAATGGAGAAGTTATTACTTATATGCCATCAGAATTAGATGATGTAAACCCTATCTATGAAGACATAGATGGTTGGGATAGCGTTGTTGGTTGTAGAGACTATGAGAAACTTCCCCAAAATGCAAAGAAATATATTGAAAAAATTGAAGAGTTAACTGGTGTAAAAGTAGGTATAATCTCTACATCACCAGAGAGAGACGATACTATAATTAGAGGATAATATTTATGAGAATGAAATTACATCATACACCCTACATATCAAGAAGAATTTCAAGAGATCTTGTAAATTGTGAATTTGTAGAAGTAAGAAAAACAAGAGATGAAATCACAACTGAAGTTGAGAGAATTTTAGATATAGATATCGAAAAAGAGCATGACTTAGATGAAAAAGTTGATGAAATATTAGCGGAACAAGAAGAAGAGATTGCATTTTTAAATGCTGATTATAGACAACTTTTTTGGATGACTAAAAAAAGACTTGCCAATGAATTTGGCGTAATTTTAAATAATGATGATAGGTTTTCTGATATCTCTCATCAACTTTTAGATTTTCTTTGGGAAGAAGATTATATTCATTACACTGTATCAGATAATAAAGTAAAAAATGTTATATTTGATTCTATTAGTGAATTTCTAAAAGGTTTTGAAAAAGCAGATGATGCAGTATTTGAAAAAGTAAAAAATTATAAAAGAAAATTAATACCAGGTACTGATGAATATGATATTGTATATCATAGATTATACGAAGAAGAGTTAATAAAAAGAGGATTGATTTAAAATGCAAAAAGTATGGATATATTTAGAAAATGGAACATTTCTAGAAGCAAATTCTTTTGGTGCAAAAGGTACAACAGTTGGTGAGATTGTATTTAATACATCTTTAACTGGATATCAAGAAATAATAACTGATCCAAGTTATGCAGGTCAATTTGTTACTTTTACTATGCCAGAAATTGGAAATGTAGGTGTAAACAAAGATGATATGGAAAGTGCTACAGCTCACTGTAAAGGTATTTTAGTAAGAAATTATCATCATGAGTATTCTAATTATAGAGCAGAAGGGGATTTATGTGCTTTGCTAAAAGAGCACAATGTTTTAGGTATAAAAGATATTGATACAAGATATATAACAAAAATGTTAAGAGATGAAGGGGCTATGATGATGATTGCTTCTACTGAAATCTCCGATAAAGATGAACTAGCAAAACAATTAGAGAAAAGCCCTAGAATTGAAGATATAAATTATATAGAAGAAGTTTCTACAAAAGAGACATATATCCATAAAAATGGTGCTTGGAATCATCAAGAACTAAGATATAACAAAGCTGTAATGAGTGATAAAAAAGTTGTTGTTATTGATTTTGGTGTAAAAAGAAATATTCTAAATGAGTTAGTTGAATCAGGCTTAGAAGTTGAAGTTGTTCCTTCATCATTTAATGCTGATGAATTAATAGCAAGATATGAAGCAAAAGAAATAGGCGGAATATTTTTATCAAATGGACCAGGTGATCCATTAACATTAACAAAAGAGAAAGAACAAGTACAAAAACTAATATCTGCAAATATACCAATGTTTGCAATTTGTTTAGGTCATCAAATGTTATCAATTGCACATGGATTTGATACATATAAATTAAAGTTTGGTCAACATGGTGGTAACCATCCAGTATCAAATAAGGGTATTGTTGAAATAACTGCACAAAATCATAATTATAATGTTCCTGATAATATAATTGAAATTGCAGAAGTTACACATATGAATCTGTTTGATAATACAATAGAGGGTGTTAAGTATAAAAATAAAGATATTTTTTCAGTTCAACATCATCCAGAAGCTAGTCCTGGACCACATGAATCAAAATACATCTTTAAACAATTTGCCGATATTGTTAAATAGATAGTTATTATTCTTCACAAAAAGTGAAGAATAATAGTATACTTGAGTATCAATAAGGAAAAAATATGGAATCTTCAAAAAATAAACCAGAAGAAGTAGAAAAAACTCAAAAAGAAAATCCTTCCAAAGAAAAACAAAAAGATCCAATATCACAAATTGATGCAATGGAGATGCTACTAAAATTAAGTCCTAAAATACCATTCTTTTCTATAATGACAAAAGATGAAATAAAACAGATAATTAGTGAAGTAAAAATTATAACTTATAAAAATAAGGAGATTTTATTTCAAGAGGGTGAAACTACAAGAAACTACATATACTACTTATTAAAGGGTCAATTAAATATAAACAAGAAAAAACAAGTTGATGCAAAATCAAGTATTAGAATAGCAAGGATAGATAAGCCAGCATTATTTGGTGAGATGATGAGACTGACAGGAGAACCAAGAAGTGCTACTGTTGAAGCAGGAGAACCAAATACATTAGTATTAGCTTTTAAAATTAGAGACTTTAAAGAACAAACAAGTATTTCAAAATTTTATAAAAATGTAATTATTGAGTTATCTGACAAAATTGTACAAATGAATAAAAAACTTTATTAATTAATTACAAACTCCACTAAAACCTGATATGTGCCAGCTGCTGCAATTCCAGCTGCAAGACCTGCAAGTAAGTCATCACCCATTACACCCCAGCCACCTTTAACATCTCTATCAATTCTGCCAATAATAGAGGGCTTCCAAATATCAAAAAGTCTAAAAAATAGAAATGCTAAAGAAGCTAATATTATTGTATTATTTGTGTCTTGAATATTTATACCACAAATTGAAAGGGCTAGCCACATTCCTGCTAGTTCATCTATAACAATCTCTTTACTATCATGAACACCTACTTCTTTTTCATAGATATCTATTTGTTTTACAGCAATAGCAGTTATAAAAAGACTTAATAGAAAAAGTGTTGATTCATGAACATACTGCAAAAGTAATACCCCTAAAAACAGGGCAACTATACTTCCTATAGTCCCAGGAGCCTTAGGAGATAATCCACTGTAAAGAAGAGTTAAAAAAGCTTTTCTCATTATTTCTTCTTCTCAATTCCAAGTTTCTTTCTCTTTTCCCAAAGTGATTTTCTTGAAATTCCTAGTTTTTTTGATAATTCTGTGTCTGGATATTTTGTTTGAAATGATAAGACCATCATTTTCACATAATCATTAATAGTCATAATATTATTATTTAACATAAACATATCAGGACGTAAAAATTCAAGTTTAGAGAAAGGAAAATCACTCTCTTTTTCTAAAGAACTTATAATACAATTTTTGTGTTCTATTGCAATGCAAACATTTTCTTTAGCACTCTTTTTTAAAGTATGATAATCTGTAAGATAGACTACTTCTTTGTTTGTTATAGTAGATAACTCTTTTTGCCAAGTTGAACTAGTAAGGGCAATAAATTTAATAGGAAGTTTTAATGTTTCTGATACTTCAAATGCTAGTTTATCAGTACATCTTTGAGAATTTGTTTCTATAAGTGTTGGAAGAGAGTGAGCAATATTAACGCCTGTTGTATCAATCTCTTCTAGCAAGAACTCAACATAAGTTTTTAAAGTGCATAACTCTTGTTTCATCTCTCTACACTCTTTATAGTGGTAGATTTTTCTAATTAATTCATCCATAATAAATGGTTTCATAATATAATCTTTAGCACCTTCATTAATTGGTTCTGTTACAGTCTCATCACTTATATATGAAACAAGTAAAATAATAATTGCATTTTTATATTTTTGGATAGTTTTTTTTACCATTTCGCTAGGTAGAGATGTAGATAACAAAATCATATCATAATCTTTTGTTAAGTTATCATTTGGCATCTCTACAAAATCACAGGAGTGCCCATCATCAAGTATCCTTGATACTACTTTTTGTGCTAAGTAAATTTCATTTTCTATTATTAATATATTCATTATTCTTTCCAATTAAAATATTTCAAGGTTGCAACAGAGTGAACAGTAACGCCTTCACTTCTCCCTACAAATCCAAGTTTTTCTGCTGTTGTAGCTTTTACATTTACAAACTGCATATCTACATTCAATAAATGTGCCATAGACTTCTTAATCTCATACTTATAAGGACTTATTTTGGGTTTTTGTGCAAGAATTGTAAAGTCTACATTAACAATATCATAACCTACACTATATACAAAATTTACAATTTTTTTAAGTAATGTTTTTGAATCAATATTTTTGTAAGTATCATCAGTATCTGGGAAAAACTCTCCAATATCTCCTGCTCCACATGCTCCAAGAAGGGCATCAATTACAGAATGTATTAATACATCTCCATCACTATGAGCTTTAAATCCAAAATTGCTTTCAATTTCTACACCACCTAGTACCATTTTTTTGTTTTCTTCAAAAGCATGGATATCTATTCCAAAACCAGTAAAAAAGTTGTTAGAAGGAGCATTTAAACAGCTATTTGTTTTTAAGTCATCTTCAAAAGTTAATTTATTACTTTGAGTACTTCCTTTTATAT
This sequence comes from Arcobacter denitrificans (SeqCode), assembly GCF_048571185.1. Lineage (GTDB taxonomy): Bacteria > Campylobacterota > Campylobacteria > Campylobacterales > Arcobacteraceae > Arcobacter > Arcobacter denitrificans. The sequence continues at coordinate 1,478,348 of NZ_CP182350.1, forward strand.
AAAAAACTGATTCACCCATATTCTTTATGGCAGAGCTATCATCTGTAAAAGAAGTTTTTGATTTGAGGGCTTTTCTAAGAATTTTAGTATTTGAAAGTTGTGGTGTTTGTATAAGTTTTACATCATCTCTGTTGATAGTTTCATTTTTGAATATCACAGTATCTGCAACATCTAAGACAGGAACTATACATGAAGCTTTGTCTTTATTTGATATTAAATCCAAAATCACATTTTTAGGTACACAAGATCTTGCAACATCTGTAACCATGACATAGTCAGAGTCAATTGATTCTAAGGCATTTTTTATTGAGTCTTGTCTCGTTTCTCCACCTAACACAAAATCATAATCATCAGAAAAATTTTTCATGTAAGTTAATTCATCTTTAGATGAAGTAATAATGACTTTGTCAAAATTATAGTATGAAGCAATTTTTTTAGTAACAAATAACCATAATGGTATATCTCCCACTCTTAGCCATTGCTTTTTGCTACTAAGTCCAAATCTTGATGAAGATCCAGCACATAATACTAGTAATGTAACTTTAGACAACAAAACCCCCTGTGTAAAAAAGTTACAAATTATATCTAACGTTACTTATGATAAATTTAAGTAAGGAAATTAATTGCTATGTAAATGCTACTCTTCTTCTATTTTTACTTTTATTCTATCAATTGCATTAACAAGTGGTTCAACCTCTAGTCCATACTTACTTGCAAGTGCTAAAGCTCTCTCAACACATGCATCACCAAGCGGTTCTCTAATATCAGTTAATATTTTAACAACTTCTAAAATTTTAACTCTTCTTTGATACTCTTCTGGACATTGGTCAATTTTTCCAACAAAACCAATAGTAAAAATAAGATTATGACTTAAATTCCAGTGTTTAAAGATATTTGCAGTAATTCTTGAGCAAGAAAAACCTGTAAATTCTTCTTCAATCTCTGATAGTAATTTATCTTCTTTTAGTGCTTGTTGGAACTCGTCAACTTTACCTTGTTCTTGAATTAATTCAGAGATAATAAATTTACCAGTCTCTTGCAGAAAAGCAGGTAATAGTAACTCTTCTTTTAAGCCAAAGTCTATTTCTCCAACCCAGTTATTTATAATATTTGAGGCTAAGTTAGAAGCCATTAAAAAATCATCTGTAGAGATATTATATGCACTTAAATTTGACTTTATTAAATCCTGAACAACAGAACCTAAGGCAATTGAAATTGTAAAATTTATTCCAAGTAAATTTACTGCTCGGCTTGGAGTTTCCACTTCACTTCTAAATCCAAACATTGCAGAATTTGCAACTCTTAATAGTGTTGTAATGATAAGAGGATCTTGCTCGATTATTTTTAAAAGCTCTATTGGCTCTTTATCGGGTCGTCGTCTAAAGTTCTCTAACTCAATAACACTGTTTGGTAAAGGTGGTAACGATTCTATTTTTTCTATAATATCATTTTTCATTTATTTCCCTATTCTTCATAAAATAATAGATTATTTTTACTTATTATTGCCTTATCTAACGTTTTAACAGATTTGCTATATACATCATATTGTGTAATTGTTACACTAATAACGAAGTCAAGATTAATCTCTTCTCCATTTTTATTTATTTTAAACTTCATAAGTTTATCAATTAATGTATTAATATAATCCTTGTTTTGTAGTATTATACCAATTTTCCCTTCATTTAGATAGTATATTGAATCATCCTGATTAATTAATGTAGAAATTTTATTTATAATTGTTTGAAGATATTTTTCTCCAACACTAAATCCAAATTCTTGGGTCATTTTGCTAAAAGATTTTACAAAAATTTGAATAAATATTGTTAAATCCCCAGACTTATTAGCTAAGTCAAGTTTTAATTTGTGAACATTTTCTAATCCAGTTGTATTATTTGTAAAGGTCTTACTCTCTTTTTTATAACTTGATAAGATATTTTTTAAATTATTGATAATAAAGTCTTGATTTTGATTATTTATGTATTTAAAATTATTTTCATAAACAGCAGGAAAGATAAACTGAATACTATACTCTTCATCTATATCAATTATATGCTTTTTGTAACCCTCATCAATAATAGATGAGGATTTTCTTGTAAGTCCTACAATTGATATTTCACAGATTCCATAATAAACTTTATCAGTTAAAAGTGAACAAATTTGGGTATTTAGTTTTTCATAATTTAAATTACTGAGATTTAAAACTTCACTGGTGATTTGAACAAGAGAGTTATTGATATCATATTTAGTTTTTAGTTCACCGTATTTCATATAATTTCTAATACCAATTTTCCCCAATGAAATTAGTTCTTCTTTGGATATTTTTTTAGTATCAAAAGGAAGTTCTCTTAATTGAAATTTTCCAAACTCTTTCAATAAATTATTATTTATCCATTTGTACTCATTTTTTAATAAATCAAACCCATTGATATTTACAAACATTGAGTATATATCTCTTGATTCTCTTATTGTTTGGAAATCTTCGAATTTAGAAAAATAGTATGAAATACTTAAGTATAGTTTTGAAAACATTGGCATAAGATGTGATGCTATTTTATTTCGTTCTATATATTTATAAATATTTCTGACAAATTTTTCTACTTCTTTTGAGCTCTCTTCATTTGTTAAATAATTTAAAATAACATCAATAGTTTTTAATTTATAAAATTCATAATAATCATTTTTAAGAGATTTTGAGTTTATTAAAGTTTGACCAATATTTATATAATAGTGTTGGTCAATATTTTCAGCCAATAACAAAATATTGTGTATTGGTTCTATATTTTGAATATTGTAATTATCTGCTTCAATAATAAAGTCACTAATAGCACTTCTATAATCTTTTATTTGACCTAGTTTATCTTCATTCATATATGTTAAAGCTAGCGAATCAATAAGGTCTTGGGTAAGAGAAGATAGAGTAGTTTCTCCATTTTTTGAAAATGAGATAGAGAAATTTTTTTCAAATAAAATCATACATTTTCTTAAAGAGTCACATATAAAATACTCTTCTTTTTTAAAGTCATTATGGAGTTTTTTTAGCATAATTAAAAACAAGTATGATGAGTTTGTTCTAAACCTAAAGTACTCTTCTTCTTTTAAACTACTATTTCCTGCAAAATCGGTATCTTTTGAAATATGGTAACCATCACTTATTTTCTCAAACAATAGATAATATTGGTCAATCAAATAGTTTAAATCTTTCCCTTTAGAATCTACAAAAGGAAGGTGTGAAAAGTAATAAAGAATTTGCCCTAAAACATTATTTAAAATATTTAGATGTTTTTCTTGTAATTTGGCGGTGAATTTTAACATATTTATTGTTTCTGTTAAAATATCAGTGATTGGATTTATAGTCTGTTTTCTTTTAATATCAATTGAATTTATTAAACATAGTTTTGTATAAACTTTTAATAAAGAAGTATAACAGTCAAAAGTAGCATCAAATACTTCTTCATTTTGTATAGATTGTAAAGAGCTTTCATAATTTCTAAATAAATTTTGTATCTCTTCATAATCATAAGTATTATAATCTTTAAAAACTTTATAATGTTTTGCTCTTGAAAGAAGATTTATTATAGAATTTATATCTTTAAAAAATATTGCTGAACCATTTTTTAAAATATTATCTAGTTTTTTATGGATATAAGAGACTAAGTATTTGTTAAAAAAGAAATTATTCTTAATAGTATTTGCTAAATCATCTGGAATGTCTTTTCCCAAATAATATAAGCTATCAATATAGTCTATAAGCGTTATATAGTTTGTTTCTGAGGAGTTTAAAAGTTTATCTGTAGTTCTAATAATATTGTATTTTTCGATGATTTTAGAAATAACAGAGTCTTCAAAATTATCAAATTCTTCTTTTGTTGACAATGAAAAGTTTGAGTTATTAAAGTCTTTATTCATAAAAATCCTATGTAACGATTAAAAATTATATAGAAATGATACTTAGAAAATTAATAAATTCAAATTAATTTAATAGATTAAGTTTTTATAAACTTAACTTGATATAATCAGGAAAATTTTTAGATAGGGATATTTTATGAGAGATTGGCTAGATAATCATAAAGATGATGAAGTAAGAACACAGATGTATTATGCAAAAAAAGGCATAATAACTCCAGACATGGAATATGTGGCAAAAGAAGAAAAAATTGACCCCCAATTAGTAAGAGATGAAGTAGCAAGAGGAAGATTAATTATTCCTGCAAATGTAAATCATAAACATTTAAACCCAATGGCAATTGGTATGGCTTCAAGCTGTAAAATCAATGCAAATATTGGTTCTTCGGCTTTAGCTTCAGATATAGCAGGTGAAGTTGAGAAAGTTGATGTTAGTTTAAAATATGGTGCTGATACAATTATGGACTTAAGTACAGGTGGAGATTTAGATGCGATTAGAGCAGCGGTTATAGAACATTCAACTGTACCAATTGGAACAGTGCCTATTTATCAAATCATTCACGATTGTGGAAATGATATCAATAACTTAACAATAGAAGCGATGTTAGAAACACTTGAAAAACAAGCAAAACAAGGTGTAAGCTACTTTACAATCCATGCAGGGTTTTTATTATCAATGATGCCACATGTTGCAAAAAGAAAAATGGGAATTGTTTCAAGAGGTGGTTCTCTTATGGCTTCTTGGATGATGCATTATCATAAAGAAAACCCATTTTATGAAGCTTATGATGATATTTTAGAAATTTGTAAAAAATATGATGTATCTTTATCTTTAGGAGATTCTTTAAGACCTGGTTGTTTATATGATGCATCAGATGAAGCACAATTAGGAGAACTAAAAATATTAGGTGAACTTACACTTAGAGCTTGGGAAAAAGATGTTCAAGTTATGATTGAAGGACCTGGGCATGTTCCTCTTAATCAAATTGAAAGAAATATGAAACTAGAAAGAGAATATTGTCATGAGGCTCCTTTTTATATTTTAGGACCTCTTACTACTGATATTGCAGCTGGATATGACCATATTTCATCTGCAATAGGTGCGGCAGTTGGTGGATGGCATGGAGCTAGTATGCTTTGTTATGTTACACCAAAAGAGCATTTAGGTTTACCAAATGCAGATGATGTAAGAGAAGGTATTATTGCTTATAAAATTGCAGCTCATAGTGCAGATATTGCAAGAGGAAGAAAAGGTGCAAGGGATATCGATGATGAGATGAGTGATGCTAGGTATGGCTTTGATTGGAATAAACAATTTGAACTGTGTTTAGACCCAGAGCGAGCTAAAGAGTATCATGATGAAACTCTTCCTCAAGATGTATTTAAAGAAGCAGAATTCTGTTCTATGTGTGGACCAAAGTTTTGTTCATATAAAATCACTCAAAAGATTGTAGAAGAACATGGTAGTGAGATGGTAGAAGCAGGATAAAAGAGATTTTATGAAAGTAAAAGTTCTCACCCATTGTCATTGTATTCGGAAGTTAAAGTATGACAAGGTTTTTGAATATGATGATAAGAAGGAAGCTTTAAAAAAAGCAGAAGAAATTATTGATGTTATGAATGAAAAGAGTTGTCACACACATGAACTTACAATTAATCAAAAAGATGATGGTATTGAAATATCAAGTAAAGTTAATTTTAAATCATGGTAAATAGAGTATATTTTTTAATTAAGAGAAAAATTATCCTATTTAAAATATAATACTAAAAAATTTAATAATAATTTCAAGGAAATGTTTATGGCAGATATAGCTAGTATAAAAAAAGAGTTAGAAAAAGTAATCTATCCAGGATTTACAAAATCAATTGTAGAATTTGGGTTTTTAAAAAATGTTGAAGTTAATGGTGATAGCGTAACTATACTTGTAGAGATAACTTCAAGTGCACAAGAAGTAGAACATGAACTAAGAACAAATATTAAAAATGTATTAGAACAAATTGGTATTACAAACTTAGACCTTCAAGTAAAAAAACCAGAAGCACCAAAACAAGCAAGTAATAGTGCAACAGGTGGAAAAAATATTGCACCTCAAATAAAAAACTTTGTAATGGTATCATCTGGAAAAGGTGGAGTTGGTAAATCAACTACTACTGTAAACTTAGCAGTTGCAGCTGCTATGCAGGGTAAAAGAGTAGGTATTTTAGATGCTGATATATATGGACCAAATATTCCACGAATGTTCGGATTACAAGGTAAAGAAGTTGAAATTGTAGGAAATAAAGCAAAACCATTCCATGCTTATGGCGTAGATGTTATGTCTATGGGCTCACTCATGGAAGAGGGACAAGCTCTTATTTGGAGAGGTGCTATGATTATGAAAGCAATCCAACAACTTCTAAGAGATATTTTATGGGAAGAATTAGATATTTTATTTATTGATATGCCTCCAGGAACTGGTGATGCACAATTGACATTAGCCCAAAGTGTTCCTGTAACATGTGGAATTAATGTTACAACTCCTCAACATGTTGCTCTTGATGATTCAAGAAGAAGTTTAGATATGTTTAAAAAACTTAATATACCAGTTGGTGGAATTGTAGAAAATATGAGTGGATTTATCTGTCCAGAGTGTAACACCGAATCAGATATTTTTGGAATGGGTACTTGTGAAGAATTAGCAAAAGAGTATGGTACAACAGTTTTAGGAAATCTACCAATTGAACCTGCTATTAGAGAAGGTGGAGACAATGGTAAACCAGTTGTTTACTTCCAGCCAGAATCAATTTCAGCAAAAAGATATATGAAAGCAGCAGAAACACTGATTACTTATATTGATGAGGTAAGTGAAAAAGCAGAAAATGCTTCTATTCAACCAACAACACCTCCTGGTGTATCTGCTTGTTCAACAGCAAAATAGTATAACAATATTTAGGGTTTTTAACTCTAAATATTTACCCTTTAAAAAGCTTAAAAATAGTCTCATAACAAAAAATTATTCTACTTATATCAAATGATTATAAATCCTTAGCTATAATGTGTAAAAAACTATTAGGCTTACTATGAAAAAAAATATTGAAACAAAACTTTCACATCTCCAAGATTTTGCAACAATCCAAGATCCATATGGAGCTTCTCACTTTCCTATATACAATACAGGAACTTTTGACTTAAAAAAACAAGATGGCGAAAAAGTATATGATTATACAAGAAGTGATAATCCAACAAGAGAAGCCTTGGAAAATCTTTTTACAGATGCTGAAAATGGAGCAGGATGTGTATGTACACATACAGGTATTGGTGCTGTATCGCTTCTGTTTGAAACAGTTTTAAAAGCAAACTCTGAAATTCTTGTTGAAGCTGATTGTTATGGTGGGACTTTTAGATTATTAAAAGTTTTTCAAGGTAAATATAATATAAAAGTACATTTTGCCAACTTTTTAAGTGAACCAGAGTTAGAAAAAATTCTAAAGAATAATAAAATAGATTTAGTATTATGTGAGTCTCCAACAAATCCAGGATTAAAAATTATAGATTTAGGTATGGTATCTGTATTAGCAAAAAAATATAAAGCACTTTTTGCAGTTGATAATTCATTAGCAACCTTTATTTCTCAAAGACCTCTTGACTCTGGTGCTGACTTCTCACTTTTTTCTACTACTAAATATATTTCAGGGCATGGAAGTGTTGTTGCAGGTGCTATTGTTGCAAAAACAAAAGAACAAGCCCAAGAACTTCACTATTATGCAAATGCACATGGGCGAAGTCAAAATCCTATGGATGTATTTTTAATCTCTTTAGGAATACCAACACTTAAAATAAGAATGGAAGCACATCAGAAAGCTTCAATTAAAATTGCAAAATTTTTAGAAAAACAAAGTTTTATAAAAGCAGTTATGCATCCAGGATTGGAATCTCATCCTCAATATAAACTTGCAACTTATCAAATGGATTATATTCCTGGTGTTTTTTGTGCAGAGTTTATAAATACAGAATTTGCAGAAAAACTTATAGAAGGTACTAAAATTTTTGGAGAAAAATGCTCTTTTGGAAGCCCTGATTCTAGAGTTGAAATACCTGCAAAAATTTCCCATGCTTCATTTTCAAAAGAAGAGTTAGCAGCAATTGGTATAAGTGATGGAACAGTTAGATTTTCTATTGGATTGGAAAATGTAGATGATTTAATAAAAGATATTGAACAAGCTGTAAAATAGATGGATAAAAGCGTTTTTAAAGGTGTAGAATGTGGGCAAACCCTCCCCGTAAATAATATTCACGCAGTTAGTGTAAGTATGCCAATACTTCAAGATGTGATAGATTATGAAGAGGGTTATGGCGAAGCAGTAGAGAAGATTAAATCTGGATATCCTAGATTTACTATGCACCCTTATTTAAAAATCCTTGCTTTACACATTAAACAGAAGTATAAAGTAAGTGATGCTTATGAAGTTGTACTTTTAAGTTCACAAGATGCAGTTAATATTGTAAGTGATAAATATTATATACATAATAAAATTGAGATAAAAGAGCCTTTTGGAGTGATATTAGTTCAAAATGGAACTACCCAGCTTCAAAAAGTCTTGATGTTTATTCAACATGTTGGATGTAATTTATCTTCAAGATTTGCTGAGGATTATTTATATAATATAGGATTAATAGATACAAAGCATAAAGAAGAGACAGAAAAAGAAGAACTTGCAAAAGATATTGTAATTTCAACCTTGGCAAAAGCTTATAATCAACCTAGAAAAAATATCACTTTATCTCCATCAGGTATGAATGCTATATATGGCGTTGTAAAAGGTTTACGTTCAATTCAAAGAAGAAATGGCAGAGATATTTTGATTCAATTAGGATGGCTATATCTTGACACTATGAATATAGTAAAACATCACTATGACCAAACGAAAATTTTCCCAGATATAAAAAACTTAGATTTATTAGAAGAGTATTTAAAAGATAATGGTTATAAAATAACTGCAATTATTACAGAAATACCTACAAATCCACTTTTACAATGTGTTGACACAAAAAGACTAAAATCACTTTGCAAAAAATACAATATCCCCTTAGTTGTTGATACAACACTTTCAACTGCATATAATCTAAAACTAGAAGATTATGCAGATATATGTATTGAATCACTTACTAAATTTGCCTGTGGAAATGCAGATGTTTTAATGGGAGCAATTATTTTAAACAAAAACTCAAAATTGTCCTACATGAATGTGGAGTTTTTTAAACATTGTGATAAAGCCTATATAAAAGATATTCAAAGATTAGCTTTTGAGATAAAAAATTATGAATCAAGAGTTAAGAAAATAAGTTCAAATACTAAAGCATTAGTTGAGTATTTTAAAACATGTTCATATATAGATAAAATATATTATTGTTTAAATAGTGAAAATGAATTAAATTATAAACAAATAATGAAAGATGACAACTCATATACAGGGCTTATTTCTGTAACATTTAAAAAATCTTTTGAAATAATTTACAATAACTTAAACTTTGCAAAAGGTCCAAGTTTAGGTACAGAGTTTACTCTTCTTATGCCTTATACTTATCTTGCACACTATGAATATATAAAAAGTGATGAAGGTCTAGAGCTTTTAGAGAAGATTGGATTACCAAAAGATATACTAAGAATCTCTGTTGGAAGTGAAAATATCAATGACATTATAAATGAATTTAAAAGATTGGAGGATTAAAAGATGGATATGGAAAAAATAAAAGATTTAATTTTAACATTTTCAAAACAAAGAGATTGGGATAAATTTCATAATCCAAAAAACTTAGCTATGGCACTTTCTGTAGAAACAGCAGAATTGATTGAAATATTTCAGTGGCTAAATGAAGAACAAAGTTTAAATTTAGATAAATCAAAAAAAGAACATTTGGAAGAAGAAATTGCAGATATTGCAGTTTATTTACTAAGAATTTGCTATTCACAGAATATTGACCTAGAAAAAGCAATTATCTCAAAGATGAAAAAAAATATAATTAAATATCCACTACATGATAAAAATGGCCAAAAAATAGCCTATGGAAAGAAAAATTAACACTAAAGTATAGAACTTTCCAAATTTAAGCCAACATTAAAGAAAACCGCTTGACAAAGAGTAAAAAACCTATTATAATTCCCGTCCAATTTGAGTGACAAACGTCACGAAGAGTTGATGTTCTTTAACAAACTACGGTTAAAAAGATAAGTAACTTTTATAAACCGAATATGATATAAAACAAGAGAATTTATACAATTCTCGTCTATTAAAAAAACAATGAGTAATGTCAGTAAACAATTGCAATTAACTTTTTCGGAAGTTAGATAAAAGAGTTAGACACTAGTCATGATTAAACTAAACATTTATGGAGAGTTTGATCCTGGCTCAGAGTGAACGCTGGCGGCGTGCTTAACACATGCAAGTCGAACGAGAACGGATTAAAGCTTGCTTTAATTGTCAGCTAAGTGGCGCACGGGTGAGTAATATATAGGTAACGTGCCCTAGAGAGGGGGATAACAGTTGGAAACGACTGCTAACACCCCATATGCCTTTATCACATAAGTGAGCAAGGGAAATATTTATAGCTCTAGGATCGGCCTGTACGGTATCAGTTAGTTGGTGAGGTAATGGCTCACCAAGACAATGACACCTAACTGGTTTGAGAGGATGATCAGTCACACTGGAACTGAGACACGGTCCAGACTCCTACGGGAGGCAGCAGTGGGGAATATTGCACAATGGGGGAAACCCTGATGCAGCAACGCCGCGTGGAGGATGACACATTTCGGTGCGTAAACTCCTTTTATATAGGAAGATAATGACGGTACTATATGAATAAGCACCGGCTAACTCCGTGCCAGCAGCCGCGGTAATACGGAGGGTGCAAGCGTTACTCGGAATTACTGGGCGTAAAGAGCGTGTAGGCGGATAGATAAGTTGGAAGTGAAATCCTATGGCTCAACCATAGAACTGCTTCCAAAACTGTCTATCTAGAATGTGGGAGAGGTAGATGGAATTTCTGGTGTAGGGGTAAAATCCGTAGATATTAGAAGGAATACCGATTGCGAAGGCGATCTACTGGAACACTATTGACGCTGAGACGCGAAAGCGTGGGGAGCAAACAGGATTAGATACCCTGGTAGTCCACGCCCTAAACGATGTACACTAGTTGTTGTGAGGCTAGACCTTGCAGTAATGCAGTTAACACATTAAGTGTACCGCCTGGGGAGTACGGTCGCAAGATTAAAACTCAAAGGAATAGACGGGGACCCGCACAAGCGGTGGAGCATGTGGTTTAATTCGACGATACGCGAAGAACCTTACCTGGTCTTGACATAGAAAGAACTTACTAGAGATAGTTTGGTGCCTGCTTGCAGGAGCTTTCATACAGGTGCTGCACGGCTGTCGTCAGCTCGTGTCGTGAGATGTTGGGTTAAGTCCCGCAACGAGCGCAACCCTCGTCGTTAGTTGCTAACAGTTCGGCTGAGAACTCTAACGAGACTGCCTACGCAAGTAGGAGGAAGGTGAGGACGACGTCAAGTCATCATGGCCCTTACGACCAGGGCTACACACGTGCTACAATGGGGTATACAAAGAGCAGCAATACAGTGATGTGGAGCGAATCTCAAAAATGCCTCCCAGTTCGGATAGTAGTCTGCAACTCGACTACTTGAAGTTGGAATCGCTAGTAATCGTAGATCAGCTATGCTACGGTGAATACGTTCCCGGGTCTTGTACTCACCGCCCGTCACACCATGGGAGTTGAATTCATTCGAAGCGGGGATGCTAAAATAGCTACCTTCCACAGTGGATTTAGCGACTGGGGTGAAGTCGTAACAAGGTAACCGTAGGAGAACCTGCGGTTGGATCACCTCCTTTCAGAGTAATGAGATTAGATTCGTTTCTAATCTCAAGAAATAAATAATGGGTATATATCCAATATCATATTCGGTTTATAAAGGTTATTTGTAATAATAGGTGAAGAATGGGCCTATAGCTCAGCTGGCTAGAGCGCTCGACTGATAATCGTGAGGTCCCAGGTTCAAGTCCTGGTAGGCCCACCATGAAGATAATCTTTGTGTTAAGATTTGTTGGGGAATTAGCTCAGCTGGGAGAGCGCCTGCCTTGCACGCAGGAGGTCAGCGGTTCGATCCCGCTATTCTCCACCATCATCTAAACGTAGAATGAGAAAAAGTAAGAAAAACTAAATATAAGTCTTAAAAATAAGATTTATATTTGGTTTTTAGTAATAAAAATCATGTTATTTAAAAATTTAATGTTAAAGTCTTTAAAATTTTTTCGAATTGAAATAATGGAAGTTATTTTAATTTATATATAGAAAACAATTTAAACACACAATTACTATATTGTTAGGATATGTTAGAAATAATGTACTTAATAAGATAGTAGCCAAGGAATAATTATCAAAAAAGGTAACTAAAGAGATTTAGTTATACAAATTATAAGCTATTAAGGGCTAATGGTGGATGCCTAGACTGTAAGAGGCGATGAAGGACGTATTAGGCTGCGATAAGCCTCGGGGAGCTGCCAAAGAGCTTTGATCCGAGGATTTCCGAATGGGACAACCCAGCATATAGAGATATATGTTACCCTGCGGGGAGCTAACCTGGTGAAGTGAAACATCTCAGTAGCCAGAGGAAGAGAAATCAAATGAGATTCCGTAAGTAGCGGCGAGCGAACGCGGATTAGGACAAACCCTATGCTTGCATAGGGGGTTGTAGGACCATAATGTGAGACTAAAGAGAATAGTAGAAATATCTGGAAAGGTATAGCATAGAAGGTGAAACTCCTGTATACGAAATTCTTAATAGCTCTATTGGTATCCTGAGTAGGACGGAACACGTGATATTTTGTCTGAATCTGGGGGGACCACCCTCCAATCCTAAATACTACTTACAGATCGATAGTGAACAAGTACCGTGAGGGAAAGGTGAAAAGTACTCCAGCGAGGAGAGTGAAATAGAACCTGAAACCATTAGCTTACAATCATTCGGAGCCCTATGTTGCTTGCAACAGGGTGACGGACTGCCTTTTGCATAATGAGCCTGCGAGTTGTGGTGTCTGGCAAGGTTAAGTCAAGTACGGAGCCGTAGCGAAAGCGAGTCTTAATAGGGCGACATAGTCAGATGCTGCAGACCCGAAACGAAGTGATCTATCCATGAGCAGGTTGAAGCTGGTGTAAGAGCCAGTGGAGGACCGAACCCATTGACGTTGAAAAGTCTCGGGATGACTTGTGGATAGGGGTGAAAGGCCAATCAAACTTCGTGATAGCTGGTTCTCTCCGAAATATATTTAGGTATAGCCTTATGTAGTAACATATAGGGGTAGAGCACTGAATGGGCTAGGGCTGCTTACCGCGGTACCAAACCCTATCAAACTTCGAATACTATATGCGTAATCATAGGAGTCAGGCGTAGGGTGATAAAATCCTATGTCGAGAGGGGAACAACCCAGACTAACAGCTAAGGTCCCAAAGTCATATCTAAGTGGAAAACGATGTGAAGTTACTGTGACAACCAGGAGGTTGGCTTAGAAGCAGCCACCCTTTAAAGAAAGCGTAACAGCTCACTGGTCTAGTGATTTTGCGCGGAAAATATAACGGGGCTAAGATATGCACCGAAGCTTTAGACTCAAATTTATTTGAGTGGTAGGAGAGCGTTCTATTCAGCGTTGAAGGTATACCGACGAGGAGTGCTGGAGCGGATAGAAGTGAGCATGCAGGCATGAGTAGCGATAATTGAGGTGAGAATCCTCAACGCCGAAAACCCAAGGTTTCCTACGCGATGCTCGTCATCGTAGGGTTAGTCGGGACCTAAGTCGAGTCCGAAAGGGGTAGACGATGGCAAATTGATTAATATTTCAATACCAACAAATAAGCGCGATGTGGGGACGCATAGAGTTAATCGAGGTCACTGATGGAATAGTGGCTCGAAGGATGTAGGTTGTATCTTAGGCAAATCCGGGATACATGAGACCGAGATCTTACAGGCTGTTGCAATTCTTCGGAATTAATTCAGAATCGATGATACTGTCGTGCCAAGAAAAGCCACTAAGTATATTATTTGTTGCCCGTACCGTAAACCGACACAGGTGGGTGGGATGAGTATTCTAAGGCGCGTGGAAGAACCCTGGTTAAGGAACTCTGCAAACTAGCACCGTATCTTCGGTATAAGGTGTGCCTACTATTGTATATGGATTTACTCCAAAAAGCGATAGAGGTTGCAACAAAGAGTCCCTCCCGACTGTTTACCAAAAACACAGCACTTTGCTAACTCGCAAGAGGATGTATAAGGTGTGACGCCTGCCCGGTGCTCGAAGGTTAACTGATGATGTAAGCACTTGTGCGAAGCATTTGATTGAAGCCCGAGTAAACGGCGGCCGTAACTATAACGGTCCTAAGGTAGCGAAATTCCTTGTCGGTTAAATACCGACCTGCATGAATGGCGTAACGAGATGGGAGCTGTCTCAACCAGGGATCCAGTGAAATTGTAGTGGAGGTGAAAATTCCTCCTACCCGCGGAAAGACGGAAAGACCCCGTGCACCTTTACTACAGCTTGACACTGTAGCTTGGATATTCATGTGCAGGATAGGTGGGAGGCTATGAAGTGTAGACGCAAGTATACACGGAGCCACCCTTGAGATACCACCCTTGAATATTTGAGTTACTAACTGGGACGAGTTATCCTCGTTCAGGACAATGTCTGGTGGGTAGTTTGACTGGGGCGGTCGCCTCCTAAAAAGTAACGGAGGCTTGCAAAGGTTGGCTCAAAGCGGATGGAAATCGCTTGTTGAGTATAATGGCATAAGCCAGCCTGACTGTAAGAGATACAACTCGAGCAGAGACGAAAGTCGGTCATAGTGATCCGGTGGTTCTGTGTGGAAGGGCCATCGCTCAAAGGATAAAAGGTACGCCGGGGATAACAGGCTGATCTCCCCCAAGAGCTCACATCGACGGGGAGGTTTGGCACCTCGATGTCGGCTCATCGCATCCTGGGGCTGGAGCAGGTCCCAAGGGTATGGCTGTTCGCCATTTAAAGCGGTACGCGAGCTGGGTTCAGAACGTCGTGAGACAGTTCGGTCCCTATCTTCCGTGGGCGTAGGAAAGTTGAAGAGATTTGTCCCTAGTACGAGAGGACCGGGATGAACGTACCACTGGTGTACCAATTGTTCTGCCAAGAGCATCGTTGGGTAGCTACGTACGGATGTGATAAGAGCTGAAAGCATCTAAGCTCGAAGCCAACTCTAAGATGAACTTTCCCTGAAGATCCCAGCAAGACTAGCTGGTTGATAGGCTAGATGTGTAAGCGTTGTAAGACGTTTAGCTGACTAGTACTAATAGATCGTTTGGCTTATTTTATATATTTCTTGGTTTACTATCTTATTAAGTACATACTTAATGAGTATGTGTGTAAAGACTTTAACATTAAAACTCTAACTCAAGAAGATAGAGTTGAGTATTAAGAGCATTTATTGCTTTTACTACTCAACTTTGTTGGTGATTATTGAGAAGTGGAAATACCCAGCTCCATTCCGAACCTGGAAGTCAAGCACTTCATCGCTGATAATACTGCAGGGTCCCCTTGTGGAAACGTAAGTCGTCGCCAACTCTTGAGTTTTTATAGCCTTTATCCAATTACTAGTTTCTAGTATTTTGATAGAGGCTTTTTTTATGTCTGCTGTATAACTTTATAGAAATCTTTTGTCTGATAAAAGTTTAAAACCTAAAATACTTTTAATAACAAAATCAATTGTTAAAAAAACTCTGCTTTTGTAAATACAAAGCCATCTATTCTTTCAAAATAGTTACTAAAAAAAAAGAGTTTAAAGATAAACTTTACACTATAAGATTGATTTTTATGATTAGTTGTAATATAATTTAAATATTAATACAAGGGGTTTATTATGTTTTTAGATAAAATTGCAATTATTGTGGGAATAGGGTTAGTAATATTTATGGTGCTAAGTTTTATAGTAAAACAGTTTATTCGGAATAAAGAGTAAAATTACTCTTCTATTCTTGAGTTTTTCTCTTCAATTCCTGACATACCAAATCTTCTTGATAGCTCTTGTTTGATTCTATCAGGAGATATGTTTTTACTAGCGAGTGCAACCATACAATGGTAAACTAAATCAGCACCTTCATAAATAATCTCTTCTGTATCGTTGTCTTTAACTGCAAAAGTAAATTCACCAGCTTCTTCAACAATTTTTTTAAGCATAGAGTTTTCTTTTCCCTTTAAAAGCTTTGAAGTGTAAGATTTCTTTGGATCATCATTTTTTCTATCTTGAATAGTATGATATAAGTTATCCAATACTGAATATGAATTTCCTGTATTAATTTCAACATCACTTATAATTTCATTTGTTTCTAATTTAGTAAAAAAGCATGATTTCCTACCTGTATGACAAGCCACACCATCTTGAATGACTTTTAATAAAATTGTATCATTATCACAATCAATTAGTATATCAATAACTTTTTGTATATGTCCAGATTCTTCACCTTTTTTCCATAGTCTTTGTTTACTTCTACTATAGTAATGGGCAAATTTAGTTTGTAATGTTAATTCTAGGGCTTCTTTATTCATATATGCAAGCATTAGAACTTCATTGGTATTATATTCTTGAGTTATAACTGGAACTAAATTGTTCATCTTTTCCCAGTCAATTTTATCAATGTTCATGTGAGTACCTTTGGAAGACTAAAGCAAGGAAAACCCTTGCTTTAAATTATTTGTTTATTGCAGAGTCTCTTGATTTATCTTTAGTATCTACCCAGATATTTGGAGTAGAACCACCAGGTGTTAAGAATATTTTAGCATCTTTATTTTCTCTAAGTGCATCATTAAACTTACCTTGAACTTCAATTTGTTGCATATGTAAAAGGTTTGGAGTTAAAGATTTCGCAATTGCCATATTTGCAGCTGCTTGTGCTTTTGCTTCAATAGTAACAGCATCTGCTCTACCTTTTGCTTCAATTCTGTTTGCTTGTGCATCACCAGTAGCTTTTGCAGCTCTTTTTTCAGCTTCTTGCTTAGTTCTTAAAACTTCGTATCTAACTCTTTCAGATTCTTGATTTGCAATTTGAACTCTTTCAATTTGTTCTTTAATCTTAGTAGGTAATACAATTTCTCTTAATTGAACTGATTGTAATATTACAGGTTGTCCTTCAAGTGAAACAACTTCTTTTTGAATTCCATCTTGAATTTTAACAGCAATTTCATTTCTTTTTGTTGGTAACTCTTCTGCTGTATACACACCTACTACATTTCTTACAATATCTCTAACAACAGGATTTATGATTTTATCTTCCCAAGAAAGTCCCCAGTTAGCTATTGTAGTTGGAGCACCATCTGCTGTTAATCTATATTGAACAGTTAATTCAATAGATACAGGTAATCCTCTAGCATCTAAAATATTAATTGCAGGATTTGCTCTTATACCTTCATCAAATCCACCACCCATTGTTTCAACTGAAGCATAGTTCATTAGTCTTACTTTAGTATCAACCAAGATAACCTTTTGGAATACTGGAATATAGAAGTGAAAACCTGGTCTTAATGGCTCTTCTGTATATTTACCTGTAGTAACTTTAATCCCTACTTGTCCAGATTCTACGATTACAAATGGTTTAAAAACAAATATCATAACAACTATTATAATAGCTGCATAAATGAAACCTGCTTTTTTACCAAGGTTTTTGAAAAATTCAGGTGGCTCAAAAGGTGGTTGATAACCACCTCCTCCATTTGAACCTCCACCACTGTTTTTGTTTTGTTGTCTATTTTTAAAATAATCATTATCTATTGGCATTAATATCCTTAAATATCTTTAAATTTTTTGTGTTCCTTTTGTTGAAACACAAAAGATAATACTATAGAGTCTTATCTTTTCTATTTCAACTAAGTAGGAAAATCTACTTAGTTAATATATGTTAAATGCTTAGCATATTTTTCATTTTTACCTTGAACTATATCAAAATAACCACTTTGAAGTTTTTCAGTTATAGGACCTCTTTCACCTGTTCCTATAATTCTGCAATCAACTTCTCTAATTGGTGTTACTTCAACTGCTGTTCCTGTAAAGAAAGCTTCATCTGCAATATATATCTCTTCTCTTGTAATTCTTCTTCTTACAACTTCATAACCTAGATCTTTAGCCAAATCAATAACTGTAGATTGAGTGATTGATTCAAGTGAGTTATCATTTGGAGGAGTTACTATTACGCTATCTCTAACGATGAAAAAACAAGCACCAGATGCTTCTGCAATATACCCTTGGTCATCTCTTAAAAGTGCTTCATCATATCCTGCTTCAACTGCTTCAAATTTTGCCATTTGAGAGTTTAGGTAGTTTGCAACTGCTTTTGCTTTTCCCATACCTGATGTATTTGGTGTTCTTGTCATTGATGCAATTTTTACTCTTACACCTTTTTTCATACCCTCTTCACCTAAATAAGCTCCCCATTCCCATGCCGAAATAGAAACATTTACAGGTGCTTCTTTGTGGTAAAGTCCCATAACACCATAACCTAAGTAAACAAGAGGTCTAATGTATGCACCCTCATGTAACTCATTTTTTTGTAGTAATTCAACTTGTGCATCACATAACTCTTCTTCTGTAAATGGCACATCAATAAGTGTCATTTTAGAAGAGTTTATTAATCTTTTTGTATGTTCTTTTAATTTGAAAATAGCACATCTTCCATCATGAGTTTTGTATGCTTTTGTACCTTCAATAGCACCATTTCCATAATGTAAAGTGTGGCTTAATACATGAACTTTAGCATCATGCCAATCAACAAATTTACCATCCATCCAGATGAGTTTTGCTTCTGTCATCCTATTTTTCCTATTATAAATTTTTGATAAATAGTCTATCGAAGTTTTGATTAAAATGTTATAATAATTTTAATTAGTTTTTATTTTATAAATAAAATATTTGTAAAAAAGAACTAGTAATAGTACAAGTGAACTAATCATAATTATAGATGGACCAGAACTTAAATCAAAAGTATATGATATATATAATCCAAGGATAGTGAACAACATTGATAATATACTTGATAAAGTCATCATTGTTGAGAGTTTATTTGCAAAGAAGTTTGCGATATAAATTGGAATAGTTAGAAGGGCAATTACAAGAATTAAACCAACAATTTTTATTGAAATAACAATTGTAAGTGATGACAAAATCAAGATTAATGTATAAAAAATCTTTGTTTTAATACCTCTTAGCTTAGCGTATTCACTATCATATGAAACAGCTAAAATATCCCTATAAAAAGTAAAAACTATAATTAGTATTATAATTAACAATATAGCCATAAAATAGATATCTTCATATGTAACGGCTAGTAATGAACCAAAAAGATAACTCATCAAGTCAGATTGGTAACCAGGCGTTAGATCTACTAACATTATCCCAAAAGACATTCCTACTGCCCAAGTAAGAGCAATAATAATATCAAGATTTTCTCTTCTTTTATAACTTACAAGGGCGATAATAATAGTAATAAATATACAAAAAAGTGAAGTTGATAATAACATTGGTAATCCAAAAAATACAGCAATTCCAATTCCTCCATAAGCACTATGAGCAATTCCACCTGAGAGGAAAACCATTTTATTTACGACAATTAGTGAACCTATAATACCTGTTATTATACTAACTAAAATACCAGCTATTAAGGCATTTTGTATAAAAGTATATGAAAGAGACTCTAACATTTGCATTTTCCTAACATTTCTAAAAGTTCAATTTCACAAACATGTGATTCTAAATTTTTGAAATCATTTTTCATTTTTGATAAGTTGTGATAAGTGAGTTTTTTGTTTATATAAGCAGCTTTTGTAGCATATTTTAAAACAACAGAAATATCATGGCTGATTACCACAATAGTTATATCTTTGTTTAATTTTTCTAAAGTTTGATAAATCTGTTCACATCCTTTTATATCAATATTAGAAGTTGGCTCATCCAAAAGTAAAATTTTTGGATGAGCAAATAATGCTCTAGCGATTAAAACTCTTTGTCTTTGACCTCCTGAAAGATTTGAAATCTTTGAAGAAGCAAACTCTTCCATATCTACTTTTCTTAATATTTCTAAAGCTTTATTTTTTTCATATTTTTTATATCCAAAAAGTCTTTTTTTAATATTATTTTGTCCCATCATTACAACTTCAACAACGCTAATTGGAAAATTAAGATTTATATTTGTATTTTGAGGTACATAGCCAATATTTGAAAGTTCATTTAAAATATTATTTCCAAAGATTTTAATATTTCCTTGATTTAAAGGATTTATGCCTAAAATTAGTTTTAAAAGTGTAGATTTTCCGCCACCATTTGGACCTAGAATCGTAAGAAAATCTTTCTCTTTTATCTCTAGATTAATATCTTCTAAAACAAACTCTTTTTCATATTTGAAAAAGAGTTTGTTTATAGAAATCGGATTAGTGAGTGTTTGCAATTGTATTTGCCATTTTGATTAAATTTTCTGACCAATCTTTGGCTAGTGGTGTCTCTTTCACAACTTTTATTTTTAGTTCATTAGCTATAACTTTTGCACTTTTATCTGAGAATTCAAGTTGTGTAAATATAGCTTTGATATTTTCTTCTTTTGCTTCATCAATAATTTTTTGAAGCATTTTAGGTTTTGGTTCTTTTCCTTCAACTTCAATTTCAAACTGAACCAAATTATACTCTTTTGCAAAATATCCCCAAGATGGATGGAAAACCATAAATTTAGAATTTGTTGGGATTGCAGATAAAATATCTTTTATTTTTTTATTAGTATGGTTTATCTCTTCAATAAAGTTTAAATAGTTTGCTTTAAAATAGTCTTTATTTTTTTGGTCAAATTTTACTAAAGTATCATAAATATTTTTAGCCATAATTTTTACATTTGAAGGGCTTGTCCAAGTATGAGGGTCTTTTGTTCCATGTACTTGGGAAAAACTAGTAATAGCCTCAATATCATTCTTATTTAAATCTTTAAAGAAATGCTCATCTGTTTCAAATTCACTTGGCATATGTTCTGTAAAAAACAGATATTTACCATCTTCTTTAATATCAATTTTAAAATTTGTCACATCTTTTTCTTCATCAAAGTTTAATTCATATAAAGAGCCTTTTGCCTTTAAAGAAACATTGTTTTTAGAAACAGTAGTTTTGTTTTTTTCAAATATATGTTCTGCAGTCTCTTCATAATCTTCTATTAAATCATCACCTTTTTTATCTGCTTTTAAAATTAACATTTTCATAGCAGGATCAGCATAATTTCCATCAACTTTAGAAAAACTCCAGTTATAAATTCCTTTTTTTAGTTCAAAAACTCCAGCCCATTCGTAAGGTAACTCTTCATGTTCATTATGTGTCTTATGTTCATCATGCCCTTCATCATGATGATGGTGATGGTGTGATTTCATCTCGATTTTTTCTATATCTTTTGTCATTTCAATAAATTGCATATTTTTATTTTGATTTGCAAATTTATCAAGCCAAACATTTTCAAACTCTAATCCAATAGGAAAATATATATTTGCCTTTGAAATATCTCTCATCTGAGATGGTTTTGGTTCGTATGAGTGTGGGTCACTTCCTGGTCTAACCATAGTAGTAACCTTTACTTTGTCTCCTCCAATTTTTTCAACAAAAGTTTGTTGAGGCAAAATACTAACTATAACATTAGTTTTTGCATAAATTGTACCTAGTAGTGAAAGTATTATTAGTATGTGTTTCATTTTTTTCCTTAAATATATTTTGCAACTGAGTTGCATTTAAACTTTTATTGATATAATATATTCTAAAATATAGTACAACAGATAGTTAAAATAGGGAAAATGATGAGTCAACAAGAGTTTTGGAATAAGAAATTTTCAAGAGATGGGTATTTATATGGAACTAAGCCAAATCAATTTATAAAAAATAGTTATGACAACTTTAAAAAAAGTGAAAAAGTCTTGTGTTTAGGAGAAGGTGAGGGGCGAAATGCAATCTTTCTTGCAAAAGAAGGCTTTGATGTTGAAGCAATAGATGCCTCTGATATTGGGCTAGATAAACTTTATGAACAAAGTATATTGGAAAATGTTGAAATAAAAACAAGTTGTATTGATATAAATAGTTGGCAACCTGACAAGAAATATGGAGCTATTCTTTTTACTTTTATGCATTTGCAAATAGAAGAGTTAAAAAGTCTATTAGAAAAAATAGAGGCCGCTTTAAATGATAAAGGATTTCTTGTTGTAGAAGTTTTTGCTAAAAGCCAGATAGAAAAAAATAGTGGTGGTCCTAAAGATTTGGACCTACTTTATAGTATAGATGATTTTAGAGATAATATAAAAAATCTAAAAATTCATAAACTAGAAGAGGTAACTGTGGAACTTGATGAAGGTAAAGGTCATCAAGGAGAGGCTAGTGTTATAAGGCTAATAGCTCAGAAAGTTTAACCTTTAACGCACTTTTAACCACTTTTTTAGTAGACTAAAACCCAAAATATATAGAAATTAATTAAGAGATTATAAATATAATGAAAAACAAAATAGATGAAATAATAAAAAACAAAGTATTGATAATAGATGGTGCAATGGGTACCCAGTTGCAAAATGCAGATATAAAAGCTGAATCTTGGATATATGAAGAGCAAGATTTAGAAGGGTGTAATGAACTTCTAAATGAAACAGCCCCAGAAATCTTAGAACACATTCATGATGCCTATGCAAAAGCAGGGGCAAACTTGATTTCAACAAATACCTTTGGAACAACACCTTGGGTTTTAGATGAGTATGGAATATCTTCTAAAGCTTATGAGTTATCAAAATTAGGTGCCCAACTTGTAAAAAAATCTTGTATCAAATATGAAACAGAAGATGAGCCTAGATTTTGTTTAGGTTCTATTGGACCTGGAACAAAACTTCCATCATTGGGACATATTAAATATGATGAAATGTATGAGGGATATAAAGAGGTAGCAAATGGACTTGCAGATGGTGGGTGTGATATATACTTACTTGAAACTTGTCAAGATCCACTTCAAATAAAAGCAGCACTTCATGCCTTAACGGATACTCATCCAGAGATCCCTGTAATGGTATCTGTAACTATTGAGTTATCAGGAACTATGTTAATAGGAACTGATGCTATGACAATAGCTGCAATTATGAGTCCTTTTAATATCTTATCTCTAGGATTTAACTGTGGTACTGGACCAAAACAAGTTCACAAGCATGTGAAAACATTAAGTGAAGTTTGTAAGTTCCCTATTTCAGTTCATGCAAATGCTGGACTTCCTCAAAATAAAGGTGGAGTTTCATTTTATCCAATGGGACCAGATGAATTTACTCAACTACAAAATAGCTTTTTAGATATAAATGGAGTATCATTTTTAGGTGGTTGTTGTGGTACAACACCTGAGCATATAGAAGCCTTAGCTAATAAAGTGCGAGGAACAAAACCAAAAGCACCAAGTGGGTTCTTAAAGGCTTCTTTGGCGTCATTATTTAATACAGTTCCTTTAAAACAAGACCCAGCACCACTATTAATAGGTGAGAGAAGTAATGCAACTGGTTCAAAAGCTTTTAGAGAACTCTTAAAAGATAATAATTATGAAGGAACACTATCTGTTGGACAACAACAAGTAAGAGCAGGGGCACATATTATTGATGTGAGTGTTGGCTTTGCAGGAAGAGATGAAACAGGAGATATGGATAAGGTAGTTGAACTTTATTCACAAAAGGTTTCACTTCCTTTGATGCCAGATTCTACTCAAATAAAAGCCCTAGAAGCAGCTCTTAAACAAATAGGTGGAAGATGTATAATCAACTCTGTAAACCTTGAAGATGGGGAAGAGAAGTTTGATGCTGTGTGTAAGTTGGCCAAAAAGTTTGGAGCAGCACTTGTTTGTTTGGTTATTGATGAAGTTGGTATGGCTAAAACAAAAGAAGATAAAATCAGAATCGCTGAACGAATTTATGACTTATGTGTAAATAGACATGGCTTTAATCCAGAAGATTTAGTATTTGATATGCTTACCTTTACTATTGGTTCTGGAGATGATGAGTACAGAACTGCTGGAATTGAGACTATGGAAGCAATTAGAGAGTTTCAAATACTTCATCCAGAAGTAGGAACTACTCTTGGGCTTTCGAATATCTCATTTGGACTTGACATAAAAGCTAGAGTTTATCTGAACTCTATCTATTTAGACTATTGTGTAAAAGCTGGACTTACAAGTGCCATTGTAAATGTAAAACATATCTTACCTTTAAATAAAATCACAGAAGAAGATAGAAAAGCTTGTGATGATTTGATATTTAATAATCAAGAAGATGGTGACCCTTTATTTAAATTTATTGACCACTTTTCAAATGTAGAAGCTCAAGAAGATCAAAGTGATGAAGAGTATTTAAAAATGGAACCAATTGAAAAAGTTAAAAAGCTTTTATTAGATGGTGATAAAGATAGACTAATTCCTTTGGCAGATGAATTAAGACATACAATAAAACCAGAAATCATTGTAAATGAATGGCTAATTGATGGAATGAAAATCATTGGAGAACTTTTTGGTTCTGGTCAAATGCAGTTACCTTTTGTACTTCAAAGTGCTGAAACTATGAAAGCAACGGTTGATGCTTTAAATCCATATTTACCAAAAGAAGATAAAGCTAGTGAAACAGTACTTGTAATTGGAACAGTAAAAGGTGATGTCCATGATGTGGGTAAAAACTTGGTTGATATTATTTTAAGTAATAATGGATTTAAGGTAATAAATATAGGTATTAAAGCTGATATCAATGACTTTATTATTGCCGTACAAAAACATAAAGCCCAAGCAATTGGGATGAGTGGATTACTTGTAAAATCAACTGCTGTTATGAAAGAAAACCTAGAAGAACTTAAAAGACAAGGTATAGATGTGCCAGTACTTTTAGGAGGAGCAGCTCTTACAAAATCTTTTGTAAATGAGTATTGTAGACCTTTATATGAAGGACCAATATTTTATTGTAGAGATGCCTTTGATGGGGTTGTATCTATGCAAAGAATAGAATCAGGTGATTCATTTAATACAAAACTTGCAGCTGATTTGATAAAAGATGAAGAAGTAGTTAAAAAAGAGAAAAAAGAGATAATTATTCCTGCTTATGAAGAGATAGAATTACCTCCAAAAGCAGAGTTTACTTTTCCTCCACTTTGGGGAAGAATTACACAAAGTCCGGCAATGTTAAATAAAGATTTGATTTTTTCTTGGATAAACCATAGAGTTTTATTTAGACAAAGATGGGGATACAAAAAAGGTGCTATGAAAGCTGATGAATTTTTAGCCCATGAAGAAGATGTAGTAAAACCTCTTTATGAAAAATATAAAGAAGAGTTTTTTGAAAAAGATATTTTTGACCCAATTGCTATTTATGGCTATTATCCTTGTATCTCTCATGATAACAAGCTCTATATCTTTGATAAAGAGTATACATTTAATAGTCTAAAAGAGGCACAAAATGTTCCTCCTTTAGAAAAAGCTATAAAAGTATTTGAATTCCCCAGACAAACAAAAGCACCATACAGATGTATTGCTGACTTTTTTGCCAATGACAGACTTGATGTGGTTGCCTTTACACTGGCTAGTTCTGGATTAAAAATAACTTCATATGAGAGTGAATTATATCAAAATAGTGAGTTCTCAAAATATCATCAAATCCATGGATTAGGCGTAGAACTTGCTGAAGCTTTAGCTGAGGTAATTCATAAGCAAATAAGACTTGATCTTGATATCGTACCAAAAGAAGGACATACTTTAAATGATGTTCAAATGAAACAATATGTAGGGTGTAGATACTCTCCTGGATATGCAGCTTGTCCTGACTTGGAGCAGAGTAGGGATATCTTTGATTTATTAAAACCTGAAGAGTTTGGAATAACACTAAGTGAAACTTTTCAAATAGACCCAGAACAAAGTACGTGTGCCATAGTAGTGCCACATAATAAAGCCAACTACTACAACATCTAAAAAATCGTTGTAGTATGGGTATTTTTATCCAATCTCTGCGTTTGTGTTTAAAATTTCTAGACTCACTTACTAATTGTAAGTTCCTCTAAAAATTTTAAATACTGTCTTGACCTTGAACAAAGCTTCCCATACTACAACAATTTTTGAGTAATTTAAAATTAAAATAATATCAATGAACAATAATACAAAAGGTATGTCGATAACCACTTTAGGTGTTTTACTTATTAAGTTTCAAGTTTAAATAATCATTAACAATTTTTAGATAGAATTCTCAAACTATGAAAGAAACATTTACTAAAATATTTACAGATGAACAACTTCCATATTTGCTACTTAGATATTCCAACTCAAACAAACATTATAAAAAACATTTTCATGATACATTTTCTCTTGGTATAAATGAACAAGGTGCTAGTATTTATACTAATAATGACAAATCGTATACCTTGGATAAAAATATGCTTAGTATTGTAAATCCATATGCTGTTCATTCGTGTAATTCATGTACTGAGGTGTTGAATATATATTATATGCTCTACTTAGATATTTCTTGGTGTAAGGATATACAAAAAAGTATTGATGAGAGTGTTAATGATTTTGTAAATATTCCTGTTGATATTTTAGAAGACAAAGTCTTTTATACTGAGTATTTAGATTTATGTAAATTTCTTTTTTCTGATAATTATATTTTGGATAAAGAGGATATGGTAATTGATTTTTTTGTAAAGTTTTTTTCTCTTTATTTAGATAAAAGTAAAGTATCAAATACAAGTAAAGAGTTTGATGAGATTATCTTTTATTTGGAAAATAATTATAAAGAGAATATTTCCATTGAAGAGTTATCAAAACTTTTTAATCTAAATCCTTTTTATATAATTAGACTTTTTAAATCAAAGATAAACCTAACTCCACATGCTTTTATGTTAAATCTAAAAATAAACAAAGCAAAAGAGCTATTGCAAAATAGTTACTCTATAGTTGATACTGCTTTAGAGTGTGGATTTTTTGACCAAAGTCACTTCCATAAGAACTTCACAAAAATAGTTGCTATAACTCCTAAAGAGTACAGACTCAATTTTGTACAATAAATTATTTTAAAAAGTATATATACTTTTTCTAAATTTAATTTAGGAAAATATATGACTTTTACAATTTTTTTAACAATGTTATCTTTTGCTTTGGTGATGTCTATTTCTCCAGGTCCTGTAAATATGATGATAATAACCTCAAGTATAAATAATGGATTTGCAAAAACTTTTAGCTTTATATCAGGGGCTACTATTGGATTTATTCTTTTATTGTTGTGTATTGGGCTTGGATTATATAAAATAATAAATTTATATCCGGATATTTTATTATATGTGGAAGTATTTGGATTTTTATTTATTATATATTTAGGCATTAAGATTTTAAGTGCAAAGCCAAGTTTATCAATAGACAAAAATGAAAAAGTAAATCTAAAATTTTATCAAGGTTTTTTACTTCAATGGCTAAATCCAAAGGCATGGATAGCTTGTATTTCTGTTGTTTCTATGTATTCATCTACAGAGTTATTTACTATTTTTGTTATAATTTATTTTATTGTTTGTTATTTATCTTTGTCTTTTTGGGGAATTTTAGGAAGTAAAGTCACTAGGTTTTTTGATACAAATTTAAAGTTGCGAGTATTTAATATGATTATGGGACTTGTTCTTATTTTTTGTGCTATTGCAATGATTTTTGTAAATCTTTTTTCGTAAGCAAGTAATTTAAATATGTATTAGTAAATTTTAGATAAAATCAACACAATACTTAATGATTAGGAAAGAACTTGTTAGAAAAAATTTTAAATTTTTGTTTTAGTGTATCTAAGCAACCGGTTTTATTAAAAGATTTATTAGTAGCAAATGTTCAACACAATGAAAAAATGCATGTAGATGCTGCAAAACTAGGATTTAGACTTAGTATTGGAAAGGCTTATATCGTATATATTATGCTTGTTTCAATTTTTGTAGTTCCTTTAGCACTGGTAGCACATGCCCTTTTTGCTAAAATTGATGCTCATGCTTCTATTGTAGTTTCTATTGTTTTTACTGCTATTATTTTTATCTGGTTTAATTTTTTTAGAATTTGGATAAAAGATAAAATGGCAAATAAAGTTATACGAAAAGCATGGATCATACATTTTCCATATTTTCCATATGATGAATATAGATATAAAATAGAAGAAATCTTTCATAAGGCTATGAAAGAGGAAATTCCTAAAAAAGATTTAGAAAGATATATACTAGATAATTTAGTTCAAAACTAAACTATTTAGTACTTTTTTTGAAATTTATGATTTTTTTATCTTCATATAAAATATGACAAATTAATGAAATATCAATAAATTGAATCAACTTTTTTTCAAAATCTACAACTTCTAAATTTGGTAACTCTTTTAAAAATAGGTGTAACTCTTTAAATATATTTTGATGGCATTGTTTATGTTCTTCAAGATTTGGATATTTAATCTTTTCCATAAATTCTTCTTCATGTTCAAAATGTGTTTTCATATATTCATATAATTCTTTGATTGTTATTTTTAGGTGGGAAGAAATATTTGTATTATTGTAATCCAAAGCCTTTAATGCAATATCAAAAAGAATTTTGTGCTCTTCATCTATTTGTGCTTCATTTAACTTATATGTAGAACGCCATATGAAATTATCTTTTAATTCATCTCGACTTCTTATAGTATGGTGAAACTTTTTATCTTCTATTAAAATATGTTGGACTATATTCTTATTTACTAAAACATTTAATTTAAAGACAATCTCCTCTTTAGGAAGAGATACCATTTCTCTTATTGTGTTGTTAAGAGCTTTTACAATATCTTTATGTAACTTTCTATGTTCATCAAAATATTCATAATTAATTGATTTCATAAATTTTTCTTCATTTGTAAAATGAAAATTTGTATAATCAGCTAATTCTTTTATAATTTGGACAATCTTTTTTGAATCATTTTTATATTTGTTAAGTTTAGCTGCAATATCAAAAAGATTTTTATGTTCACTATCTGTTTTTTCATGACCTATGGCAAAAGATTTTTCCCATTGTATTACTGGTATATTCATTTTATATCCTAAATAACTTCCTATATTATATTATTATATTGGAAAAATTTTAAATTGTGTAATTTTATGTAATTATTTATGGATATATTTAGTTATTTTACATAATTAAAATATTTATATTCAAGGTTTGCACTTAAAATGAAAGGAATAAAAAGTAATAAGAATCTAATCATGAAATGCTTGTGCCTCTTTGTTTCTTGATTTTTTTAGTTCCATATCAATATATTTTGCTTTTATATTTTTTTGACTTTTTAAGGCTATTGTTTGTTTTCTATTTCCACTTGGATTTATTTCATATATAAAAAATCCAGCTTCATACATGGACAATCTTACATTTGTAGAAATAGAGTAAGTAGTCATAAGGGCATCATTTTTACAAAGTTTATAAATATCCTTAAAATACTCAACACTCCATAACTCTTTATTTACATCACTTGAAAAAGCATCTTGATATACTATATCTATCTCTTCTATTGTTTGAATATATTTTCTTGCATCGCCTATAAAAACTTTTATTTTTATTTTTTCATCTTCATAAGAGAGTGTTTTAGCAATAGAGTCAATTATATGTTTGATTTTTTCAAACTCTCTTGGAAAATCAAATTTATCCAAGCTTCTTACTAACTCTTCATCTAGTTCTGGAGAATATATTTCTAAAGAGATATCTAAATTATTTTCTAAAATATAATAAATAGTAGAAAAAGTGTTATACCCTATACCAAAACAAATATCTAAAATCTTTAACACTTTTGCATCTTTTTTTAGAGTAAGTGCAGGTATGACATGCTTATTTAAAGACTCTTGTATGGCACCTGTTTTTAAGTCATGAAAGTGTTGATTATATTTAGTAGAAAATAGCGTATTTGAGCCATCTATTGTTTGAATAGGAGTATTCATATAAGTTTTAAGAGATATAAAAATATCTCTTAAATTTGCTTTCTTAGTTTCCTAAAGATTCTAGTTTATCATCAGATAAAAAAAGCTCTTCATTTGACATCACACCGATTTCATGAGATAAAATATCACGTGCTATATCTTTTGCTTCTTCTAATGAGTGCATATTACATGTACCACATTGAAAAATATTTAACTCTGGGATATCTTCTTGTTTTTCAACTTTTAAAACATCTTCCATAGCAACTTTCCAAGCAGCAGCAACAGTCTCTTCTTTTGGAGTTCCAAGAAGACTCATATAAAAACCAGTTCTACAACCCATAGGCGAAACATCAATAATCTCTACTGTGTCTGAATTTAAATGTTCTCTAATAAATCCTGCAAATAAGTGCTCTAAAGTATGAATACCTTTTTCACTCATCATATCTTTATTTGGAACATAAAATCTTAAATCAAATACAGAAATAATATCACCAGATGGTGACTTCATTGTTTTTGCAACTCTAACTGCAGGTGCTGGCATAATTGTATGATCAACTTTAAAACTATCTAATAATGGCATATAATATCCTTCAATTTTGTTATAAAGAGGATTTTAACTTAAGTTTAATAAATTGATGATTATAGATTAAAATTAGTAAACATTTTCCCTAACCATTTTTTTATAAGCTTTCATATGAACTTTTAGCATATTTGGTATGATATCTTCTTTACAAGCATGAACAATGTTTGCAAACTCTGGTTTAGAGTATATTGTAGCTCTATCTCGAGCAAGAAAAACAAGTCTATTCATGTCATCATCTAAAATAATATTTTCTCTATCTGTTATGGCATCATACACGTAAAAGAACATCATTCGCTCTTCACTTGACATTTGGCATGAGTCATCTAGCATTTTAAGTGCCAACTTTCCTGCATATTCTATTTGTATTGGTGTAAAATCGTAAGTTAATGCCCAATCATAAGCTTTTTTGAGTAAATCCATTTTATCTCCTTAATCCATATATGGGATATCTAAATTTGCATCTCTATCATTTGCGCTGAAATCAAAACTATCATCTACTATTAGTTTTGATAGATTTTTTTCTATTACTTTTATTTGTAGTTTATGGTAGTTGTTATTTCCTATATTTCTCTCTATCTCATTTTTGTAAAAGTTTAAAATTATAGGGTGTAGTTTTGTTTGATTTTTTAGTAAGTTGTCTAAAAATTTATTTAACAAAGAGATATCAAGTTCATCTATTTTTTCTAATTTTCTAACCAAGTTTCTTACAAACTGTTTTTGGTGGTAACCTTCACTAAGTTCTAAAAGCTTTGAAGCAGCAAAGATATCAGCTTCTTGAGCTGAATAATTATATAAATATCTAAAATGATCACAAACTATTTCGATATATTTAGGATAATATTTTAAAACAAAAACCAACTCTTTTAAGTCCCCATCAATAAGTACTTGAAATAGAGTTGCTGTTCTTTTTTCTATTTTATCCCAATGTGAGCCATGCTCTTTAAACTCACCTAAAAAACGTTCATAATTCTCTATCTTATAATTTTCTTCCATGATATTTATATGCAAGATTTATACCACTATAATATTGTAGTTTTTGAGAATAATTTAAATGTAAGCATATAATTTCTTTTTTATATAAAATTTAAATATAATAAGTGTTAACTAGTATTTACAAAGGAATAAGTAGTTCTTATGGAAGATTATAATTTTAAAATAAATAAGCTAGATAATAATACTCTTGAACTTTTATTAATAAATAGTTGGAAGAAAGAGAGACTCTCCAAAGATATAAAAGCAATACAAAAAGCCGATATATCCAAAGACCAAGAGCTTATTGTAAACTTTGAAGAGCTAAAAGAGTGTGATTCTTGTTCTATTATTTATTTAATCTCTTTTTTTAAAACCTTTGAAAAAATAAGCATAAAAAATCTAAACTCTTATGAAAAGATTTACAATTTTTACGAAAAACACTATCAAGACAATACTTTTAAATATGAAGAAAAAAATCAAACAATTAAAAATATCGGGAAAAAAGCCTATGAAATTTTTATATCTAGTATAAAATTTATAGAGTTTGCAGGACAAGTAGTTTACTTTTTTATCTACTCTTTAATGAATCCACGAAAAATGAGATTAAAAGCTATGTTCAAATACATAGATAGTTCTGCTGTAAATGCTTTGTTTATTGTAGGAATTACCTCTTTTTTAATTGGGGTAGTTATTGCTTATCAAGGTGCCGTTCAGCTAGAAAAGTTTGGTGCAAATATTTTCATAGTTGAGATGATTTCTATAACTATGTTTAGGGAAATAGCTCCACTTGTAACTGCAATCGTAATCGCAGGAAGAAGTGCTAGTTCATACACAGCAGAAATAGGAGCCATGAAAATAACCGAAGAGATAGATGCCATGCATACTATGAATTTTGAACCAACACTATTTTTAACTCTTCCTCGTATTTTTGCACTTGTAATATCTTTGCCTCTTTTAGTCTTTTTTGCAGACATTATAGGAATATTTGGTGGAATGGTTATCTCATATATTGATTTAAATATCTCTTTTTGGGAGTTTATTAATAGACTTGGACAAGAGATTCCCTTGAAACACTTTTTAATAGGAATCTTTAAATCAATATTTTTTGGAATAGCTATTGCACTTATTGGCTGTTATAGAGGTTTTCAAGTTCAAAACAACACTACAAGTATAGGTAGATACACTACTATAAGTGTTGTAAATGCTATATTTGTAGTAATTGCATTAAATGCAATATTTTCAGTGATATTTACAGAGATTGGAATATAATGGAGATAATTAAAGTAGATAGTTTATCAACACAGTTTGGAGATAATGTTGTGCATGATAATATCTCTTTTAGTGTAAATGAAAAAGAGATATTTGGCATAATAGGTGGAAGTGGTGCTGGAAAATCTGTACTTGTAAAACAAATAGTGATGTTAAATAATATTCAAAAGGGAAGTATAAAGGTTCTTGGTAAAGAGATATCAAATATAAGTTTAGATGAAAGCCAGATGATAAAACAGCAGTTTGCATATCTTTTCCAATTTGGAGCTTTGTACTCTTTTTTAAATGTGATTGAAAATATTAGTGTGATGTTAAATGAGTATACAGACTTACCAAAAGATTTAATTGAAAAGATTGCGTATACAAATTTGGAGATAGTAGGACTTCCAAAAAGTAGTGCCTTGTTGTATCCTTCAGAACTTAGTGGTGGGATGAAAAAAAGAGTTGCCCTAGCAAGAGCTATTGCTATGCAACCTAAAATTTTATTTTTGGATGAACCAACAAGTGGTTTAGATCCATCAAGTACAGAAAAAATAAATGAGTTAATAAGGTATTTAAAAGATATTTTGGGCATGACAATCATAATAATAACTCACGATTTAGGAACTATAAAAAGAGTTTTAGATAGATTTATAATACTTAAAAAAGAGATTATATTTGATGGGAACATAGAAGAAGCACTTAAGTCAAATAATGAATTTACAAGGGAATTTTTAAGAAGGAAAGGTGACTAATGGATACCAAAATTAATTTTTTTAAAATAGGACTTTTTATTGTAATTTCAACTGCACTTCTTTTAGGTGTAGTTTTTTGGCTTGGCAAATATGGCTTTGAAGATAAAAAGTTTGATAAGTATGCAATATATTTTAAAGAGTCTATTTCTGGATTAAATATTGGTTCAACTGTTAAATACAGGGGATTTGAAGTGGGAAGTGTAGAAGAGATAAAAATAAATCCTGATAATTCAGAAGAGATACAACTTGATATTATAATTAAAAAAGGAGTACCAATAAAAGCTGATATTTATGCAGTATTGGGAAACCTTGGAATTACAGGATTAAAATATATTGAGTTAAAAGGAGGAAGTAATAGCTCAGAACTTTTAAAACCAAATGAGTCAGGACTAAGAATTATTCCTTCTCGTACTTCAATGCTAGCCTCTCTAGAAGACTCAACAGCAGGTATCACAAGTGAATTATTACTGGTTTTAGTACAAATTAAAAAAGTACTAAATGATGAAAATATAAAAAACTTTTCTCAAACGATGATAAATACAAAAAATAGTATGGCTAATATTGAGCAAATCTCTGCACACTTAAATGAAAAACAAAAACTTTTTGATGAACTGTTTATAAATATGAATAAGTTTGTAAAAACAGGTAGTGAGTCTTTCGAAACAATGAGTAGTTCAGCAACTACAGTAAAATCATCAGCAGCCCAGTTCCAAAACCTATCGAAAAAACTTTTAGAAAATCTTGAAGCTGGTTCTTTTGATATGAAAGAGTTATCCCAAGAGAGTTTTGAAAAGTTAAATATTGTTTTAGATAGTTTAGAAAATACTATGGAAAAGAGTCAAAGATTAATAGATAATTTAAATCAAAGTCCAAGTGATATTATTTTTAAACAAAAAGATATTAAATATGGACCAGGAGAATCAAATGAGAACTAATATGAAAATTCTTTTTTTTATACTTATAGGAGTGTTATTTACAGCTTGCAGTTTTAAACAAAATAGTTTTGAAATAAATCGTTATGCTATTGATTTTAAATCAAATATAAATACTTTTGAAAGTAGCTCGGAATCCATATATATAGAAGCTCCTGATATGAATAAAAGTTTTAATACAAACTCCATTCTTTATACTCTAAAGCCTCATTTATTTGAAGAGTATGCAAAAAATAGATGGATAAACTTGCCAAGTAATATGATTCACAACTATTTAGTTGAAGCTGTAGAAAGTAGTAATCTTTACAAAGTTGCTTTACAAAAAAGGTCAAATATTGCATATGATTATACTTTAAAGACAAATGTTCTTAATCTTTATCATGAGGTTCAAGATACTAATTCATATGCAGTTTTAAAAATAAGATTTGATTTAGTATCAAATAAAAAACTTCTAAAAACTTACAGATATGATAAAAAAGTTTTATGTGAAACTACCAATGCCTATGGCTTTGTTATAGCTATAAATAAAGCTTTTGATGAGCTTAGCTCTGACTTGCTAGTTCAACTTAGTAAAGAGCTAGAGTAATCTTCTTTAAATCAATTTATTGGCAAGTTTTTCTAAACCTTTTTTTTGTAAAATATGTAGCTTGGAATCTTTTGTCCAATGATAGGTTTGCTCTTTGTAGTAGTTTAGAATTATTTCATTTATCTCTACTTTTATCTTTATAGTATTTTCTAGTAACTCTTTAATCTCACTGCTATCTAGTTCTTCAAAGTTGGCAAGTTTTATATATAAGGCACTTAGAAGTTCTTCATCTAAAAACTCTTTTGCTTTTTGTAAGAATTTTGTTACTTCCTTTTCACTAGCAAGCATATCATTCCATTTTCTTTCATTTTTTAGTTGATCTATGGCAACAGGAATATAAACTGGAACTAAATCTAATACCTTATTTAGCTCTATAAAATCATCATCAACTAAACTTCTAAAAAGCATTATTGCTCTATTTCTTATTTTAACTCTTAGATTGTCTTTTTTTATAACATCTTTATGTAAAAGTTCAAATCTTTTTAGTGCAGGAAGTTTTGAGTGGTTAAAGGCCATAATAGATACTAAAGGGTGCTTATCGGCAATTTGTTCAGCCCTTGAGCCATTTGGTCTACAAAATGCCCAATAAAGTCTGGCTTCCATATCTTCATGATATAGATATTTTTCATCTCCTAAGCTCTCAAAATCTGGGTCATCTTTTAGAAGTTCAACTTCATCTTTATAGGTTAAATTGAATAACTCTTCCATATCTCTCAAACTTTTGTATATTTTTTTTGTCACTAATTATAAACATAGTATTACTAACCAAGGACTCACTTATATCAAACTCTCCATCACTTAAAACCATAAGTAAATTATCACTTCTTATTTCACTTGATTTTTTTAAAAATCTTAGTACTTCATCAAAATCAGTACCTCCATCACTTTTAGGAATAAAGAGTTCATCTTGATTTAGGGGATTAAAACTATTAAATTGTATGATGTGTTCTTCTTTTACTTTTAAATCAAAGGGCAAAACGCTTACCTTGTATTCATAAAAACCATCACAAACATCTTTTACTACCCCTAAAAACTTTTTATACTCATCTAAACTAACACTTGATGAGCTATCAAGGGCTATATAAACTTCTATAAGTTCATCGCTTTTTTTATTGCCAGGAAGATATAAGCCACTATGGATAAATCTTCTATTGGGTCTATTGTAAGTACTTGTTTTCTCAAATAATGAAGCGATAAGATACTCTTTTAGGCTATCTTGCAAGGAAATTTCTGGTTTTATTAGGGTATCAATCTCTACTTGCAATCGAAGATACTCTTTTGAAGTTTTTTTAGCGATGGACAAAGCTTGGATAATGATACCATCAAGTTTCTCCCTCTCCCCTTGATCTGTTTTGTCATCATTTACTTCTTCAATATCAAGTTTTGAATCATCATAAATGCATGATTTTAATTTTCCTTTTTCATTGGGTTTTGTTTTTATCTCTTCATCTTCTTTTTTCTCTTGGGTAGATGATTCGCTATTTTCTTCTTGTTCTTTGTATAGGATTTCATATACTTCTTCCACACATTTATTTTCTAAATCTAAATCAAGAATCTCATCATTTGGAACTTCTCCTACATTTGAAAACTTTGACATAACCAAATTGATAACTAAATCACAAGCTTGGTTCCAAACTCTTTTTTTTCTAGTTTTTTTTCTATATGGGTGTTTGAGTACTATATGTAAAAGGGTGTGAGCATAAAGATAAGTTATCTCATCATCACTATATTTTGAGAGTTTTTCAAGGTCAACTTTTATTTTCATACCATTTGTTTGAAAGGCACTAAACTCATTTTGAGCATAATCTGTAGGAATAGAAAGGGCTAAGACTGATAAGAAAGGGTGATTAAATAAAAAATTTATTCGTATCTTTTGAAAAATCTCATCATATGATGTATTGTCCATACTTCTCCATCCATGAATCAAAGGCTTCTAGCTCAGCTATATCTTCATCTTTGATGATTAAATCTTTTATTAGCATAACATTAAACTCAACTGGCAGTTTATTGCAATACTCAAAAATATTTGTAGCTTGTTTTGTCTCTTTGTATTTTTCAATAATAGCTGCACATAGGGCATATAAAGCACTTGGTTCTTCTGGTACAATATCAGATGAGCCTGCTAATATTGCATCAATATCTGGTAGTGTTTTATAAACTTTTACAAAAGAGATGAACTCAATACCTGCACCATAACCCACACTTCCATATATGATTGGATTGATTGTTTTTATATCATTACTTTTCTTTATGATATTTGATAACATATCCCAAGCTCTTGGGGTACAAAAAGCAGGATTGGTTTCAGTTGAACCGGGAACTTCACTACTAAGTAAATCAGGTCTAAATCCTAAAAATCCTATGACAAAAGGGTGAATTTCATTTTTGATTGCCCAGATTTTAAAATCCTCATAGTTAGCTTCAAGTACAATATGCACCATTCTATTTATTAAAGGACTTGGCAGTTTAAAAACGATTCCTTTATCATCTATTTTATTTCCTGCACAAACTATTCTCCATCCCTTTGGCATGGAATATTCACCTATTTTTCTATCAAGAACTAGTTGATAAATGGCAGCTTGAACAGAAAGTGGTGCAGAGTTTAACTCATCTAAAAAGAGTATTCCCTTAGAGTTCTCATCAGAAGGCAAAAATATAGGTGGCATCCACTTTGTTTGCTCATTTGAGATGGTAGGAATTCCTCTTAAATCTATGGCATCAAGTTGAGATAATCGTACATCAATTATCTCCAAATTATTTTGTTTGGCTATATCATTTACAATATATGACTTTCCTATTCCTGGACTTCCATGGATAAATACTGGAATATCTGCATCAATTAGAGTTTGTAGTTGTTTGTATAGTTCTTGGGTACCAATTGCAGGGGTTATCATTTTTATTCCTATGAGAGTTTTATATCTTTTATTAGTGTGTTTAAATCAGAGTTTAATGAAGATATTTTTTCTAAGATTTTTTGTTTTTGTTGAGCATTTAGCTTAAATTTATTATCAATAGTTTCATACATTTTTAAACTATCTGCAAAGATATTTTGCATGATTTCTTGTTTTATTGCATCTTCAAAAAGTCCCATTTTATATCTCCTGATTATTTAAGTGGTGAACTAAATCACTATCCATACTTAGCAGATGTAAATCAAACCACTCTGGCAGTTTCTCAAGGTAATAAGCCTTTAACATTTTTTTTCCAAAAAGGGAGTGTGCATTTTTAATAAAATACTCCATTTCAGCAAGTACTTTATAGTGCTCATCTTTATGTTCTCTTATTGTGGGATAGTTATATTTTTCCATCAAAGTCTCTTCTTCAAAAAAGTGTTTTCTACTATGCTCAAGTAGCTCTTTTGACTTTGCAAGGATACTCTCCCCTGAGTTTATATCTACACTATTGTAAATATCTAAAAACTCTTTATGTAAAGTATCCATTTGAACAAAGTTAAGTAAATGTTTTTCGTCATCGAATTTTTTTAGTGTTTTCATTAAAAATTATATGCAAGTTTTATTCCAAGTTTTTTGTAAGGGTTATTTTGATAAAAAGTTCTAAAGGAAAAATATGAAATTTGACAAACTCTATAAAGGTAAGTTAGTAAAAAGATACAAAAGATTTTTGGCTGATATTATTTTAGAAAACGGGAAAGAGATAACAGCCCATGTGCCAAATAGTGGAGCGATGACCTCTTGTATAGAAGAGAATTGTCCTGTATGGGTAAGTTTTCATGATAATCCAAAAAGAAAACTAAAATACACACTAGAATTAACAAAGATGCATGATATTTTGATTTGTACAAATACAGGTGTGGCAAATAAGATTGCAATTGAGGCCATAGAAAATGCAACTATAAAAGAGCTTCAAGGATACACTTCACTAAAGCCTGAACAAAAGTATGGAGTAAATTCACGAATAGATATTTTATTGGAAAATGAAAATGAGAAATGTTATGTTGAAGTAAAAAGTGTAAGTTTAAAAATAGATAACACCTTAGCTTTTCCAGATGCGGTTACCACCAGAGGTAAAAAACACTTGGACGAACTAGTATCTATGGTAGAACTTGGACACAGAGCTGTAATGCTATATGTTATTCAAAGAACTGATAATCTGCCCTTTAGAATAGCAAATGAGATAGATAAAAAGTATAGTGAAACTTTAAAAGAAGCTATGAAAAAAGGTGTTGAGGTAATAGTATATCAATCCCAAATTACAAATGAAGATATATACATTAAAAAAGAATTAGCCTTAGACATATAAGAATAAATTAGTATTATAAATAGTTATTGATATTTTCATATGAATTAGATTTTTCATTATAATACTCAATTGAACCATCCATTAAATCATAATACCATCCATGAATAGTAATTTCTTTTGTATCAACCTTTCTTTTAATTGCAGGGTATGTTAAAAGGTTTTTTAATTGACATATTATGGAATTCTTTTCTGTTGCTTTATATATTTCTTCTTTGTTTTTATAAAGATGTTTGTTTTTTAGTGTTATCTGTTTTGCTTCTTCTCCTAATTCAAGCCATTTTCTTATATTTATATAATCATTTGTATCTGGGATATCTTCATATAGGCTTTGACATGCTCCACAGTGTGAATGGCCACAAACTATTATATTGGACACCTTTAATACAGATATGGCATATTCAATAGCTGAAGCATTACCATGAAATTCTCCGTCTGTACTATATGGTGGTACAAAATTACCTATATTTCTAAGTGTAAATAAGTCACCTGGTTTACTTCCAATCATAAAGTCAGTAGTAATTCTACTATCGCAGCAACTGATAAATAAAACTTTAGGTTTTTGTCCATTTATGATTAATTCTTGTAGGTCATCTTTAAACTCATCAAAATGATATTTACGAAATAGTTTATTACCTCGTATTAGGTTTTTAATTGGATGCATAGTTAGATAATAGCAATAAATAATGTAAGAAAAATGAAATTATTTAAATTTCAATTGAAAATATTGCACCAGCATTTGAGTTTTTAACACTAATACTTCCATTCATTTTATCTTCAATAATCATTTTTGTCATATATAGTCCAATTCCAGTGCCATACTCATACTTTGTTGTAAAATATGGGTCAAAAATTTTATCTGTAATCTTTTCGTCTATTCCTCCTGCATTATCTTCTATTTTTAAAGATAACTTATCACTCTTTTCTATGTATATTTTTATTTGTGGATTTTTAATATTCTTTTCTAGTAAGATATCTTTTGCATTTGATATTATATTCATAATAGCTTGAGAATATTCATTTTTATACCCATCTAGTTTATAGTTCTCTTTTATATCAATCAGAAGTTCAATATGATTAAAATCAAGGTTTGGTTTTACAATTTTAACTGCATTATTTATTGCCTCTTTTATATAAAAAAGTTCTTTTTGAGAGTTTGGATTAAAAAAGTTTCTAAAGTCATCAATAGTTTTTGACATATATTCAAGTAAGTCATTTGCTTCATTAACTCTATT
The DNA here is from genome assembly GCF_048571185.1 of Arcobacter denitrificans (SeqCode). GTDB lineage: Bacteria > Campylobacterota > Campylobacteria > Campylobacterales > Arcobacteraceae > Arcobacter > Arcobacter denitrificans. Next base: position 1,518,821 of record NZ_CP182350.1, read on the forward strand.
TTGAAGATATTTTTTATCTAACTCTTTATAATCATATGCAGATTCAATATCTAAAAATAGTCCTGAAACTTGGGATAACGGTTGTCTCCATTGGTGAGCTATATTTCCAATCATTTCACCCATAGCTGCCATTTTTGATTTTTGTATTAATATATTTTGTTGTTTAGATTTTTCTTCCTTAAGAAGTGTTCTCTCTGTAATATCTCTTAAAGAAGCAAAAATTAAATTTTGATTTTCATAAGAATAAATGATTACATTTAATTCAATAGTTAGTATTTGATTTGTCTTAGTTAAGAGTTTAACTGTTTTAAATAAAGAGTTTGACTCCAATATTTCTTCTAATCTCAAATCTTTAAAAAGTTTGAAAAAGTCCTCATATAAAATCTCTTTTGAGCTGTAACCTACTATTTTAAGTGCCATACTATTTAGACTTAATATACTTGCAATTCCTTCTTTTATTTCAGAAATTATAAATCCATCATTACTATAATTAAAAAGTAAGGCATATTTTTCTTCATTTTGTTTTACTACTTTTCTATATTGATTAAAAAGTTCTTCAATCTTTCTTGTAAATATTAAAGAGAAGAAGAAAAATATTATGGTCATAACTGCAATTATGATGATAAGCTTTATAATATTTTTATATAGATTATCTAAAGAGATTTTGGTCTCTTTTTTTACTATCTCATTGATATTTGATAGATTTACACCCACTGCTATAAAATATCTATACTCTTTTATAAAAGTTCCATAAATAAGTTTTTGATTATAATCATAAAAAATTGATTCATTTGCTTTGTAGTTCGTTTTTATTAAGAGTTTTTTTACTGTTTCTATCTCTTTTTTGGATGTAGAGATGTTTTTTTCTATTAGAAGTTTACTCTCTTTAGTAATATCATTTAAGCTATTTATTTTATAAATAAATAAAAACTCATCATTGTTGAAGTTTTGAAGAGTAATTTTTTGTAAAAGTTTATTTTTGAGTTCTTCTTTACTACTTTCCAAGAAACTTGCAGAGCCAATTATTATTCCAAGCTCCTTTAGATGTCTTGTATAAGTAATTCTTTTATTTGGTTTATACCAATAGTATTCTAGATAGTTTTGAGTAGTTGAATTTGCATTTATCATATTGTTTATAAATTTTATACCATGTATATCTTCAAAGTCTAAAAAATTGACTCCTTCATTTCTAGGGTTATCTGTATTTAAAAGTAGTGTTCCATCTGTTTTTAACATAAAATAGTTTATGTCACTTTTCTCTTGAGCTATTTTTTTAAGAGATTTTTTTATAAGGTTTATCTGTTTGTCTTTTGAAAGCTTATCTGAGTTTTTATATAAGGAGTAGGATAAGTTATATGCAATGATAGATTGGTTCTTTATTCTTTGTTTTTTACTATTTAGTATTGAGAGTTTTTCAAATTCTATATCATTTTTCAAATTTTCAACTGATGTTTGTACATAAAACATCTCTCTTTCTATTAAGGTTTTTTTGAAACTTTTTATGTGAGTTTTAAAATTACTATATTCAGTTTTTATTAGAACTATTCCAATAATAGTAGCAACTATCAAGATAATAATTGTAGAACTTAATAGGGTGGTTTTTTTAATACCTTGTTCTACGGTTTGATTGGAGTTATTTTTCAAGATTTAGTTTATATCCCATATTTGAAATATTTTTAATACAATTAAATGGAATCTTTTTTCGTAAAAATCCTAATGAAGTTCTTAGTGAATTTAAACTCATATATTCTCCATTCCATACATGTTGTTCAATCTCTTCATAGGCTACAACTCTATCTTTATTTAAAACTAAAAGTTTTAGAAAGAGTAGTTCTTTTTTTGTTAGATTGATAACTTGACCTTTGTTATAAAATAAAGAGGTGTTATTGTCAAAATAAAACTCATCACCCAAAATAATTTTAAAGTCTTTTTCTTTTTCTAATGCTTCAACTGCTTTTGAAAGAGCCGGAAGAAGATTTCTACTTGTAAGAGGTTTTATAATATATTTTTCTAAGTTTAATTCGATGGCATCCATCAAATAGTTTTTTTCACTAAAGGCTGTTGAGATTATAATTTTTGTGTTCTTGTCTTTTTCTCTTATTTTTTTTGCTAAAGATATACCATCTATTTTTGGCATCTTTATATCTGTTAAAATAATATCAGGATGATATTTAGTATAAAGTTCGTATCCCTCTTCTCCATCTTTTGCTTCATAAAGTTCATTGAACATACGATTTAAAAAGCGTGAATTGATTGTTCTTACGCCTTCATCATCTTCAATGTATAAAATAGTATATTTTTTAAAATCATCCATGTTACCTCTTTTTAAAGCAAAAGAGAAAATTAACTCTCTTTTGCTTTTTTTATTTTAGCTGAAAATTCACCAATTAAAGGCACTAACAATAAAATTATTGTTATAACTAATATTGATAAAGTAATAGGTCTCTCCCATAGAAAAGATAAAGAACCATCACTAATAGTTAATGCTCTTCTTAAATTACTCTCCATCATTCCTCCCAAAATAAAACCTAAAATCATAGGAGCCATTGGGAAATCAACGATTCGTAAAAATAGTGCAACAACAGCAAATAAAGTCATCATATAGATATCAAAGTTGTTAAATGTTACCAAATAAACACCAATAAGTGAAAAGAATATAATCAATGGCAACAACAATTGTTTAGGCAATGTCAACAGTTTTGCAATATATGGAATCAATGGTAAATTTAAAACCAATAATACCATGTTACCAATATACATAGAGATAATAACTGACCAAAATAGCTCTGGATTATCCACATACATAGTAGGTCCTGGCTGAATTCCATAAGAAATCAATGCACCTAAAATAATAGCTGTAGTACCACTTCCTGGTATACCTAAAGTAAGTAAAGGTACAAAAGAACCTGAACAAGCGGCATTATTTGCACTTTCAGGAGCTGCTAGACCCTTTACACTTCCTTTTCCAAAGTTTAGTTTATCTTTTATATTTGCAATTGATCTTTCCATCCCATATGCTAAAAATGAAGCAATAGTCGCACCTGCTCCGGGAAGAACTCCAATAAAGAAACCAAGGACAGAAGATCTACCAATTGTAGGAACCATCTCTTTTACTTCTTCACGTGAAAGTTTTAGACTTCCAATATCTTTTTTAAGAGCTTCTTCTTCCTCTTTTGTAGTCTTATGGTTTTCTAAAACATTCATTAAAGCTTCAGATAAAGCAAAGGCTGCCATAGCTAAAAGTAAGAATGAAATACCATCAATCAAGTCCAATCTTCCAAATGTAAATCTAGCAATACCAGAGTCAGAATCACTTCCAACAGTTGCCAACATAAGACCAAATATAGTCATAATAGCGGCTTTTAAAAACTTTCCTTTTCCAGCAAATGCTGCAACTGCGGTAAGTCCTAGAACCATCAGAGCAAAATAATCAGATGATTGAAAACTTAAACTAACAGATGCTAAAGCAGGTGCTGCAAAAAGTAAAAAAATAGCTGCAATTGTTCCACCTGAAAATGAAGAATAAGCAGCAATTGCTAAGGCTTTCCCCGCATGACCACTTTTTGCCATAGGGTAACCATCAAATGATGAGGCAACCGTTCCTGCAACTCCTGGAGCATTAATCAAAATAGATGAAGTAGAACCTCCAAATATCGCACCATAATAAACCCCTGCAATCAAAATCAATCCAGAGGAAGGATCCATTCCATAAGTAATAGGAATCATCAAAGCAATTGCTGATATTGGTCCTAGACCTGGTAGCATACCAATAAAAGTACCTGCAAAACATCCAATTGCAACCATTAGGATATTATATGAGCTTAGAGCAGTTCCTGCTCCTTGTAATATACCATCTAACATTATTGAACTCCTAATAAATTATTGATAAAGTCACCTACATCTATATATACCCCTAAAACATTATTTAGTAATAGATAAAATCCTATAGATACTCCAACTGATATTAAAAATATTCTTTTTATATTTCTCTCTTTTAATATAATAAATCCTATTGCTAAAAATATTGCTGTAGAGATAATAAAACCTAAAGGTCTTATTGTGAAACCATAAAAAATCATAAGTAGAATGAAAAACGATGTTGTTTTTAAATCTAGATTCTTTAAATATGATAAAGTTAGATAATCTCTCTCTTTTTCTAATAGTGATAAGATTAATAATATTATTGATACTATAATTCCTGTTAATCCAATATAGTAAGGAAATGTTGAAGCAGTCATAACTTCAAACTGTGCCATTGGCATTTTTTTTATACTAAATACAGAATAAAAATAGAAACTTGAAAAAGCTAAAAAGAATATTGAACCTATTGTATTTTTTGTCATTAATTGTCCTTTATATAAATAGAGCAAAAGCCCTATTTATCTTATAGAAATCCCATTTCTTTCATTAAAATTGAGATACTTGTTTCTTGCTTTTCTAGAAATTTTTTGAAGAAAGTTGTTGGTTTATATAAGTTACCCCACCCATTTCTTACTCTAACTGTTTCCCACTCTTTTGTTTTATACATTTCACCAATAACTTTTGCGAAAGCATTGATTTTTTCTTCTGGTAGGTTTGGTGCTCCAAAAAAACCTCTCCAGTTTGCAAAAAATGCATCAACACCCATACTCTTGAAACTAGGAATACCATCTATTGATTCATCAGATGTTACACCAATGATTCTTAATTCACCTTTTTTATGTTTTTCTAAAACTTCTCCAAGTCCTGTTGATAAAATATCAACTTCACCTGTTAAGAGTCCTGCAAGTGCTTTTCCTCCTGCATCATAAGGAACATATCTTACATTTGTTGGGTTTCCACCAGCAGCTTTGAAAATTTGTGCAGCTACAAGATGGTCCATACTTCCTCTTGAACTCCCACCTGCAATTTTTACATCTCTTGGATTTTTATCAAAAGCAGCTTTTATATCAGCCCAAGTTTTATATTTAGAATCTTTACTAACAGCTAAAACTCCATAATCTGCAACAACAGCAGATACAAGAGATAAGTCCCTAAATGATTGAGGAAATACACCTTGTAATGATCTAATCACAATAGGAGTAGAGTTAACCATTAATGTATTTTGTTGCTTACTTGCTGTTTCAATAATGTAAGCAATAGCTTTTCCCCCACCACCTCCTGACATATTTTCAAAAGAAGTTTCTTCAACTAAACCAGACTTTTTAAGAGCTTCCCCAACTCCCCTAGCCGTTCCATCCCATCCCCCACCAGCACCACCAGGGATTAAGAAGTGAATCTTTTCAACGCTTGATGCTGCAGAGGTTACAGCCATACCAGCTATTAAACAACCAGTAAGTGCAACATTTTTACAGATTTTTGAGATTTGTAATTTCATTTTTTGTCCTTTTGTTTTTTAACTATTCTAATAGTAAATGAAAAAAATGTAAGAAAAGTAAAATAAATATTTATTTTACAAATTTATGTGTTTTATTTATTAGAGGTATTTAAAAATGAGCTTGTTATCCTAAAAAAGGCTTAATAGAACTTTTTATATATTAGATGATGATAATTGAAAAGAATGTAAGAAAATAAAAAAATAGTTTAATTTTTATATGGAGGTTACTTTAAAGATAGCAAAAATTGCTATCTTTTTTTAAAACTCGGCACTTGCAACCCAGTCAGCTGGTTCTTCTAAGAAAGAGACTATCTCTTCTAAAACCTTTTTATGTTTTACTTCTTCTGCTGCAATTTGTAAAAAGATTGACTTTTCAGTAATACTCTCTAATTCTTCTGCTTTTTGAGCATAAAAGTTTTTAGAGTTCTCTTCTCTTACTATTGCATCTTTGTAGAATTGGATTTGTTCTTTGTCTAAATCAATATTGTCTTTTTCTTGAGTTAGTGTTTGGAAAATTGTTTTAGTATCGGTAATTAAATCTAATTTTTCTAAATCAATATCCTCTTTTTTCATCATATTTTTAAATATATTGTAATGCTTTACCTCTTCATCTGCCAACATAGTAAAAATTCTTTTTAAACCTGGATTTTGAGCTTTTGATACCATCTCTCGATAGTAAGCTTCACCTTCTTTTTCAACCTTCATCGCATATTCATACACATTCATACTTGCCCCTTATAAATAAATATATCTTAAATAGTAACATAAGCATTTATAATTTATTCTTATATTGAATTTGCAGTTGATTTCTTGGTTAGATTGTTAATTATTTTGTTAAGAGTAAAGGTTCTTTTGAGGCTTTTATAGGGCAAAAAAAAAGAGGCTTCGCGGGCCTCTTTCTTAGGAGAACAAATGAAGACGTTCGTATTCGTCTTATAAGAAAATTATAACAGCTGATGATAAATGAATAAACAACCAAAGGTTAACAAAAAGACAACCCGATAAAAAATTGATAAATTTATATAAAATGAGAGATTTTCAGGCAAAAAAAAAGAGGCTTCGCGGGCCTCTTTCCTTTTAGGAGTAAATGAAAAAAAAGACGTTCGTATTCGCCTTGTAAAGAAAGTATAACAAGTGATGATAAATGGATAAATAATCAATGGTTAATGGATGGATAACTGGTATATGAATCTTGCTCTTGAACACCTAAAGGTTTCCGCTCTTTACTTTCTTTTGTTGAAAAGAAAGTAACAAAGAAAGCAACTGCCGAGTTGATGAAGGCGAAGCTTCCCTCGCTTATTGATTTACTCTTTTCTGCCCTGTAAAACTCGCTAAAGAGTGCATTTAGCACTCTTCTTACGCTCAGACAGTTTCGGGCTTGTTTCGAAAAGAGTAAATCAAACACTCGGCTTCATCAAAGGCAGAATTTAGTGCCATGCGGTTAAAATTGTGACTATTTAAAATTAATTAAATTAAATTTACTTTGCATGTCTTTAATTGAATGATATCTTAATTTTGTATTATCCGATAAACCATTTTCTATAAAGCTTTTAAAATGTAAATTATCGATTTTATCAATTCTAAGTTTTCCTGTCATAATAAAATATATTAATCTTGTTAATGCAAAAGTTTCATGAAAAATTTTATAGTTTTTAAACCCACCTACAATATCTAATTTTGGGTCATTTAAAGAACCTTTATATTCTGTGTTATCACTAGTTAAGACACTTTCTTTTATTTTGATAAGTCCAAAATCTGAAATTTTTACTACAATTAAATTATTATCATAAATTTTCAAAAGAGTATTTGTAGTACTAATATCTCGATGCAATCCAAAATCTTCATTAATATAGTTAAAAGCTTTAAAAACTTGATTTATAATATTCTTTCTTTGAGATATTATTAACTTTGTATTATTTTTATTAATGTATTCAAGAAGTGTAATATCAGCATATTCCATACTGTATGAATTTTCATTTTCATCGTAATTGTAGACTTCTAGAATATAAGGAGAATTCATTTGTTTCATTGAATTATATTCCAATTTAAATCTTTCTAATTCTTTTAAGTTTAAATTTGTTTTTGCTTTTTTTAATGCAAAATGTTTATTATAAAAATTATCTTTATATTTGAAAACTTTTGCATAAGAGCCTTCTCCTATTAATTTTAATTTAAAATTATTCATATTTACATTTATTGACGTAGTTAATTCAAAAATTGGTTTTGATTCAATTATTTTAATTTGTTCAAAATCTTCTGGAATTTGACTTCCTCCACTTGGTGATAGAAATGTAGAGCAAGTATTTAATGTATTTTTATAATATTCTTTCATAGTGTAAGAATATTTGTAGTTTTCTAATTCGTTGAGCAAATTATTAATTTCATTTATTGAATTTATTAATTCTCTACTTTCATGTGCATTATAATGTGAATTGTAAATTTTTTGATTTAAAAAATTAAATAATGTATTAAAATTAAAATGAAAATATGCAAACAGATATTTTATTTTTACATTTTCAATATTATCATAGAATGGTAAATATTTAATTATCATTGATTTTATTTCTTCGTTAATAAGTTCTAAATATTTATTATCTATATAAATTTCTATATATTTATGATTATCCATTTAAAGGTTTACCTTTATGAAAATAGAATTAGTTAATTAGTTTATCAAAAAATATTTTAAATAAGTTAGATTTTTATGGTGAAAAAAATTATAATTCTGATTAGAGGTTAATATTTTTGTTCTAATCAAGGAAGAGGGACATTTTAAGCAAAGGAGCATAGGCTCCTATGTGAGTGCTTAAAATGTGTTTCTGACGCAGAGTAGGGCAAAAAGATTGACCTCTAAACTCTGGCTTCTTCTCTTTTTTGTAGGTATAGCCATTTTTCGTCTACTCTTTTTTGCCATTCTTCAATGATATGCTCATTTTCTGGCTTAAACAAGTGCTTAAATCTTGGTTGAAAACCTAAGTAATCTCTTACAGGTACTATATTTTTTGGTCTATATGTGATATTTAACTCTGTTCCATCAATGATTTCATATAGTGGGAAAACTAAAGAATCAACTGCTAAATCAGATGCTTCGATAGTTTCATGTGGTTGGAACTTCCACTCTGTTGTACAGGCACTCATCGCGTTTATAAACACTGGTCCTTTTGTTGCAAATCCTGTTTGGATTTTTTTAACCATATCTTTCCATTTGTTTGGTGCCACTTGTGCTACATATGGAGAACCATGCGCTGCCATGATTGAAAGCATATCTTTTTTGTTTCTTTTTTCTCCATAAGAGTCACTTCCTGCTGGTGCTGTTGTTGTAGATGAACCAATAGGAGTTGAAGATGATCTTTGACCTCCTGTATTTGCGTAAACTTCATTGTCTAAACAAACATACATCATGTCATGACCTCTTTCAAAACATCCAGAAATCCATTGAAAACCAATATCATAAGTTGCACCATCCCCACCAAATGCCACAAATTTTGGTTCAGGAGTTGATGGGTCGATTCTTCCTTTTTTTCTTAACACTTTGTTCATAGTCTCAGCACCAGCAATTGCAGTTGAGGCATTTTCAAAGCCAATATGAATCCAAGAACAATCCCATGACGTATGTGGATAAATAGCTGTACAAACTTCTAAACATCCAGTTGCAGCAGATACTACTAAGTTGTCATTTGTTGCATTTAATACTTCTCTTACAATAATTGAGTGTGCACAACCTGGACATAAAACGTGAGAACCCTCAAATCTTTCAGCCGCAGTTGAAAACGTTTTTAAGTTTTTGATTACTTTTTGATTACTCATATTTTTTCCTTAGTGTTCATAAAAACTTAATTCAGGACCTCTAACACCATGAAGTGTTTGAATTTTCCCGTTAAGTTTTCCATTTTTTGCTTCTTCATTTAAAGAAACGAAGATATCTTTTAATTCATTTACAATAATATCTCTTCCACCTAAACCATAAACTAAGTTTTTAAGAATTGGTCTTGCTGGTGTATTAAACAAGGCTCCCGCAACTTCATTGTATAAAGTTCCAACAGTTCCACCAGGTGCAGATCTATCCATACATGCTATAGCTTTTACATTTTGTAATTTTGAAGCTAATTGAGTAAGTGGAAATGGTCTAAATAGTCTTGGTGCAATAACACCAGCTTTTATACCACTCTCTTCTCTAATTGCATCAACTGCAATCATAGCTGTCTCATAAGTTGTACCTAAACATACAATTACAACATCAGCATCGTCTACTTTATAAGTTTCAACGATATTATATTTTCTGCCACTTACTTTTTCAAACTCTGCAAAAACCTCTTCAACAACTGGAAGTGAACCCATAAGTGCTGCGTGTTGTTTTGCTTTATGTTCAAAGTGCCAGTCATGTTCAGTTTGAACACCATGAGTAACTGGTTTTGTAAAATCAAGCATGGCATTTACTTGTACATAATCACCAACAAAATCATAAGCAACTTTATCAGATAAAGGTCTTACTGTTTGAGCTGTATGAGAAGTCAAAAATCCATCTTGATTAGAGATAACTGGAAGTCTTACATCTTTATGTTCTCCTATTCTAAAGGCACATAATGTTAAGTCATAAGCTTCTTGAGCATTAAATGAATCTAATTGAATCCATCCACAGTCTCTTGTTAAATACATATCAGAGTGGTCACCATTTACATTTAGTGGTGCTGCTAAGGCTCTATTTACTAAACATAAAACAGCAGGGATTCTCATACCAGAACATTGGTATAAAACTTCAACCATAAGTGCACAACCTTGAGATGAAGTAGCAGTTGCAACTCTTCCTCCTGCAGCACCTGCACCTACACATCCTGACATAGCAGCATGTTCTGATTCAACCATAATGATTTCACCATCAACATAACCATTTGAATGTAAGGCAGCATAGTTTTCAACAGTATTAGTTGAAGGAGTAATAGGATATGCAGCAACTACATCAACAGCAGCTTGTCTAAATGCTTGTGCGTTACATGTATTTCCATCCCAAACTTCTACTTTGTTTAGTTCCATTTCTTTGCTATTCATTATTTCTCACCTTTTTCTTTTTTCTCTGGCCACTTTGTTAGTGCAATTTCGTTTTTTTCTGTTTCATTAAACATAAGCAGTGATTTTGGATTTGTTGGACATACTTCAACACAAATCCCACAACCTTTACAGTGGTCATAATCAATACCCTTCATCTCTTTATCTCTTGAGATAATAGCTGTATCTGGACAATATAACCAACAGTTTTGACAGTCAATACATAGCTCTGTATTCCATACTGGTTTGATTACTCTCCAATCTCCTACATAAAGATTTTTAGAATTTGTCTCTGCATAAGTTCTATTTTCTGGTTGTACTTCAGCAATCATCCCATCAACTGTCTGGTCAAATGAAAATAGTGCCGCCCCAGGTACTAATTCATCCCAACCCATATCTTTTATTGATTTACTCATTCTTTGCTCCTTAATGTACTTCGTTATATGCTCTCTCAATAGCAATCATATTTGCATCGATTACTTTTTGAGGAAGTTTTTTTAGAACTGCTTTCATTGCATTTTGGAAATAGTCTAATTCAAACATACCACTTATTTTCATAAATGCACCAAGCATTGGAGTATTTGGAATAGGTCTTCCAATAGTCTCTTGTGAAATTTGTAAACAGTCCAATATAAATGTTCTCTCTTCTCTACCACTTAAAGCTGGAACTGCTTCTATTAGCTCATCTTTGTTTAGGTGTGTTGTAATTATGTACTTAGTATCTTCAGTTTCATTAGCTGTAAAATCATCAGTAAATACTAAAGCTGGGTCTAGAATAAATACAAAATTAGGTCTCATAAATTTTTCGTGATTTATGATTTGTTTATCATCAATTCTGTTATATGCAGTCATTGATGCACCTCTTTTTGCAGAACCATAAAATGCAAAAGCTTGCACCTCTTTTCCTGTTTCAGCTACAACTGAACCTAAACCTTTTGCCCCGGTTACTGCCCCTTGTCCCGCTCGGCTGTGCCATCTAATCTCTAGCATGTTTTAGCTCCTAATTATTAACTATACTTATATTTCATGAATGATATTTTGCAAACATCATAAAAATTGCAAACATTCTATCTGTATAAATCTTAGGTGAATTTTAAAGTAAAAATAGTAATATTTTTTTATTATTTAATATTAAGAATAGTATGGTTTATCCTATGTTTTTGTGTAATTTTAATAAGAGCAAATGACCATTAAGTGATAAATAAGATTATATTAATATAAAAAGCATATCAAATCTGGATGATAAATTTTACAAATCCCCTAATTATCGTCTTTATTTATAATAAAAAGTTGATTATTTACAAATTTTGAAAAAAAATTGATTTGAAAATAAATCTAAGCTTAAATTGGCTAGATTTTTATAGTATGCTATGTTTATGCTATTAAAATCTAAAGGAATTTGCACGTTTACTTTACTTAAAATGTGATTTTTATAAGAATTGCATATATTTTTTTGATAAAAATGATGAATAAATGAGATATGTTTAGTAAATAAATAAGATATAAAATTTAAGTTTCTAACAAGTTTATATTAGTGGGAAAACCCACTAATATTATTCTATTTCATCTGAGTAATCAGCTGCTGCCATTCTTGTTAGTTGTCTAAATCTATATTGTGCATCAGATTTATTTTTAGCCAATAATTCATCTGCAAATTTAGGATTTAATTTTTTTAATGAAATATATCTATTCTCTTGCATTAAGAACTGCTCATATTTATCCCAGTCTGGTTTTTTACCAGAAATTTTGATTGGGTTTTTACCTTCATCAATTTTTCTAGGGTCAAATGTATAAATTGGCCAGTAACCACAATCTGTTGCTAACTGTCCTTGGTCAACTGATTTCATCAATCCACCTTTAATACCATGGGCAATACAAGGAGAGTAGGCAATCACTAAAGAAGGACCATTATACTCTTCAGCCTCTTTCATAGCTTGAGCTGTCTGTTTTTGACTAGCTCTTGAGTTGATTTGTGCCACATAGATATTTCCATATGTCATAGAAATATAACCTAAGTCTTTTTTAGCACTTGGTTTTCCATCATTTGTAAAGTCTGCAATAGAACCAGCACGTGCTGATTTTGAAGATTGTCCACCTGTATTTGAGTAAACTTCTGTATCAACTACAAGTACATTTACATTTTCACCAGTTGCAAGTACATGGTCAAGTCCACCATAACCAATGTCATATGCCCAACCATCTCCACCGATAATCCATTGAGATTTTCTTACAATGTATTTTTTTAGACTTAATAAATCAGCAACACCAGGTGCATCTTGATTTTGTTCTAATTGTGGAACTAGTTTATCTCTAATCTCTTGAGTTTTTATACCATCATTTCTATTTTCAATCCACTCTTTATATAGAACTTTCAATGGATTAGAAACTTCTTCCATCGTATCTTCCATAATTCTATTCATTCTATTTCTAATAGCTTCATTTGCATGGTGCATACCATATCCAAATTCAGCAGTATCTTCAAATAGTGAGTTTGCCCATGCTGGACCTTCACCTTTTTCATTTTTAGTATATGGAGTTGATGGTGCAGAAGCAGAATAAATTGAAGTACATCCTGTAGCATTTGCAATCATCATTCTATCACCAAACATTTGAGTAGCTAGTTTTATATATGGAGTCTCACCACATCCTGGACATGCTGAATGGAACTCAAATAAAGGTTTAGCAAACTGTGAACCTTTTAAGGAATCTTTAGATACTAAATAATCTTTGTATGTAACATCGTTAAATAAATAATCTGCATTTTCTTGTTCCCCATCATCTGCTTCTTGAGCATATGGAACCATTTTAAGAGATTTTTCTGCTGTTGGACAGATATCAACACAAACATTACATCCTGTACAATCTAAAATTGATACTTGGATTTTGTATTTTAGGTTTTGGTCTTTTAGACCTTTTCCTGTTGCATCAATAGAGTATTTTTTAACACCTTCAGGAGCATTTTCAAACTCATCTTCATCCATCAAGAATGGACGAATAACAGCATGTGGACACTCAAATGCACATTGGTTACATTGGATACAGGTATCTTCATTCCACTCAGGAACCATTGTTGCAATTCCTCTTTTTTCGTATTTTGTAGAACCATTTTCAAATGTACCGTCTTCTCTATCTGAGAAAATTGATACAGGAAGAGTATCACCTTTTGCTGCATTTACAACTTTTGCAAAGTTTTCTACAAAATCTGAGCCTTTATAGTTTGAGTTAAGAACTAATGGCCCTGCTTGAATATTTGTCCATGATGGATCAACTTCAACTTCTTCAATTCCACCTTCTCCTGCGTCAATTGCTGCATAGTTCATCTTAACGATTTCTTCACCTTTGTTTCCATAGGCTTTTTCAGCATACTCTTTCATATACTCTTTTGCAGTTTCATAATCAATAACTTTAGCAAGTTTAAAAAATGCAGCTTGCATAATAGTATTTGTTCTATTTCCTAGCCCAATATCTCTAGCTAATTTAGTAGCATTGATTATGTAGAATTTAACTTTTTTATCAGCTAAGATTTTTTTAACTCTGTCTGGTATTTTAGCAACGATATCTTCTGCACTGTTGATTGAGTTAAGTAAGAATATCCCACCTTCTCTAATATTATCGATTACTTCATACTGCTCTAAATAAACCTCTTTTGAACAGGCAATAAATCCAGGAGTTGATACAAGATATGTAGACCTAATTGGACTTTTACTAAATCTTAGATGTGATCTTGTGTAACCACCAGATTTTTTTGAATCATATGCAAAGTATGCTTGGGCATATAAATCAGTTTTATCCCCAATAATTTTCACTGAGTTTTTATTTGCCCCAACTGTACCATCTGCACCTAATCCATAAAATAGACACTCATTTACATCTTCAACCACAGCAACATTTTTACCAACTTCTATTGAAGTAAAGGTAACATCATCATTAATACCAACAGTGAAGTTATCTTTTGAGTTATCAGATGCTAAGTTATCATATAAAGCAATGATTTGTGCAGGAGGAACATCTTTAGAAGATAATCCATATCTACCACCGATAATTTTAGGTTGTTTTTTTTCATTATAGAATACTGATTTAATATCTAAGTATAAAGGTTCACCTAAACTACCTGGTTCTTTTGTTCTATCAATAACACAAATTCTTTCAACTGATTTTGGTAATACATTCATAAAATACTTAGTTGAGAAAGGTCTATATAAATGAACAGTTAATAAACCAACTTTTCTTCCTTGTGTAGTTAAGTAATCAATAGTCTCTTTGATAGTCTCTGTTACAGAACCCATGGCAATAATAATATCAGTTGCATTTTCATCTCCATAGTAAGTAAATGGAGCATACTCTCTTCCTGTTACTTTTGAAATCTCTTGCATATACTCATTTACTATATCTGGAACCGCGTTATAAAATTTATTTGATGCTTCTCTTCCTTGGAAGTAGATATCATCATTTTGTGCAGTACCTCTTGTAATTGGAGATTCTGGATTTAAAGAAGTGTCTCTAAATGTCTGAACTGCTTTTTTATCTAAAAGTTTATCAAATACATCATAATCCATAACTTCAACTTTGTTGATTTCATGTGATGTTCTAAATCCATCAAAAAAATGTAAAAATGGAACTCTACCTTTAACCGCAGCTAAATGAGCAACTCCCCCTAAATCCATAACTTCTTGAACTGAACCAGTTGCAAGCATAGCAAACCCTGTTGCTCTTGCACTCATAACATCTTGGTGATCTCCAAATATTGAAAGAGCATGAGCAGCTAATGCTCTAGCACTTACATGAATAACACCTGGCAATAATTGTCCAGCAACTTTATACATATTAGGAATTTTTAATAATAAACCTTGTGATGCTGTATATGTAGTTGTTAATGCACCTGCTTGTAATGAACCATGAAATGTACCCGCTGCCCCCGCTTCACTTTGCATTTCAATTACTTTTGGAATTCCACCAAATAAGTTCTTTTTACCCTGAGTTGCCCATTTCTCAGTATTATCCCCCATTTGAGAAGAAGGTGTAATTGGATAAACTCCAGCTACTTCAGTAAAAGCATATGACACATATGCTGCTGCTTCATTCCCATCCATCGTTGCGAATTTTTTTGACATACAAACCCCTTAGTCTTTTTAATCATACTATCAATCTATGTTTAGATAATTATAATTAATAATTATAACTAATTTCTTGATATTAATTTATTTTAAGATTAAAGAATTTAAAACTATATTAAATATGAAAGTTATTTGCAGATACTTTTTCAATAAGTTTTACTGCTTCAAGTGAATTCTTTGAGATAAAACTAGTAAGTTCTTTTAACTCTTCTTCTTTGCCATAACCACATAAAACAGCAACAGAGTTCACACCAGCACTATTTGCACATAAGATATCAAGATGAGTGTCACCTATCATCCAAATATTTGAGGTTTTACTTAAGTTCATTTGTTCTAAAGTATTTAAAATTGGTTCTGGGTGTGGTTTGGGATTTTCAACATGCTCTCGCCCTGTAACAATTTCAAAGTATTTAAGTATGCCAAAGTGCTCAAGTATTGGAATAGTATATTTACCTGTTTTAGTTGTAACAATAGATAGCCTAGCAAATTTACTTGCCGCTTCTAAGGATTCTATAGCATTTTCTAATAGCAAAGTTTTTGTTGTTGATATTGTTTTATATCTTTGTTTATAAGTATCCACAAAATCCCAAGCAAGTTCTTGCTCAACACCTAGTTCCATAAACATAATTTCTAAAGGGTAACCAATGAGTGATTTTATATCTTCATCATCTCCTTGAAAATCAAAATTCATTTTTTCAAATGAGTGATGAAAAGTTGATACAATTGCATCTGTTGAGTCAATTAGGGTACCATCCAAATCAAATAGTATTATGTTCTCCAATATTTTTCCTTTTTAATCATCTTTTTTTATCCAATCTTTTTGATTATGCATAATACCCAAAAATGTTGGTTCTATATTTTGTATTTTTTTGCTAACTGCTGTAATTGAGTTAGGAATATATAAAAACAGATAGGGAGTATCATTTGCAATGATATTAAATATCTTTCTATATATTTTACCCAATTCTTCTTTGTCTACAGTTGTTGAACCTTTAACAATAAGTTCATCAACCTTTTTATTTGAGTAGCCTACCAAATTAAAAGCACCAGTTCTTCTAGAATCACTATGCCACAATGGATATGCATCTGGCATAAGAGCTAAACTCCAACCAAGAACAATCGCTTCAAACTTTCTTGGATGAACAACTGTATTTAAAAAAGCTTGCCATTCCATAACTCTTATACTCATTTTAACACCAATTTTTGCAAGCTGATATTGAATGATTTGCGTAGCATTGAGTCTAGTTTCATTTCCTGTGTTTGTTATGACTTCAAAACTTAAAGGCTTGTTTTCATCATAACCTGCAAGTTTAAGTAAACGTTTTGCCTCTTTTAAATCTTGTTTTATTGCTTTGACATCTTTGTCATAAGCAAAAGTTCCCGGCAAAAAAGGGCCATTACAAACTTGTCCATGACCAAAGAAAAGTATATCCACAATCTCTTTTCTATCTATGGCTAAAGAGAGGGCTTTTCTTACATTTATATCTTTAAACTTTTTATTGTTTAAATTAAAGCCAAGATATGAGTAAGCAAAAGCAGGCTGTTCTACTATTTGAAAGTTTTTTAAAAATTCTTTATCTATTTGTCTATCAATTTGTAGGGGAGTTAATCCTCCAACATCAAGTTTGTTTTGTTTTAAAAACAAAAATGAAGTTGTAGGGTCTGGTAAAAACTTATAATTTATTTCATCAATTTTAGGTCTGCCTTCAAAGTATTTATCAAAAGCAAATAGTCTTATATCACTTCCAACTTTAAAACTATCTAGTTTATATGAACCAGTTCCAATGGGGTGTTTATTAAAATCACTTTTCATTAAATCTTTTTCATCTTTTAGAAGATGTTTTGGCAATATCCCTGTCATCCATATCTCTAAAGCTTTGAAGTATGGCTTTTTGTAAATAACTTCTAAAGTAAAATCATCAATTTTTGAGATACTTTTCACTTCTTTATAATTGGACTTAATAGCAGTGAAAACTTTTGGGTCATGAATTTTATTAAATGTAAAAATAACATCATCTGCACTAAATTTTTCTCCATCATGCCATAAAACATCATCTCTTAGATTTATTATTAAATGAGTATTTGAAACAAACTTATATGAAGAGGCAAGCTCTGGGATAATATTTCCATTTTTATCATATTTAAAAAGTCCATTAAAAAGCCATTGAGTTATCTCGCTACTTGCACTATCACTTGCTAGGATTGGATTTAGTCTACTAGGACTAGATGAAATTGATAAGTTTAAAGTACTTGCACTTAAATAAGTGAATAATGAAAAGTGAATGATGAATAATAAAAGGAATCGTTTCATGGATGTATTGTAATATCTTTTTGTAAAAAAGTGCATAAAAAAAGGAGCAACAAATGTCGCTCCTTTGAATATAGTAAAAATACCAATTATCTCTTTGAGAACTGAGTAGATTTTCTTGCTTTTTTCTTTCCGTATTTTTTTCTCTCTACAGATCTTGCATCTCTAGTTAGTAAACCATATGGTTTTAAAATAGCTCTAAATTGTTCATCAAAAGCAACTAATGCTCTTGAAATACCATGCTTAGCAGCATCAGCTTGTGCAGAGTAACCTCCACCTAAAGTTTTAACGATAACATTTACAGAAGATGCTTGTTTAGATACTTCTAAAGGTCTCATTACTCTTTTTTTAATAGCTTCGTGTCCACCTAACCATGCATCTAAAGATTGACCATTAATAATAAGTTGCCCATTACCAGCTTCTAACCATACTTTTGCGATAGAAGATTTTCTTCTTCCAGTTGCGTATACTTTTGCCATTAGTCTTATCCTTTAATTTGCGCAGTGTGAGGGTGTTCGCTACCTGCGTATACTTTTAATTTTTTTAACATTGTTTTACCAAGTTTTGTTTTTGGTAACATACCTCTTGTAGCTAATTTATATAGCTTCTCAGGGTTTTGTTCAAACATATCAGACATTTTGTGAGTTTTTGTACTACCAAAATAACCTGAGTGTGTGTAGTAATTTTTAGTTTCTAGTTTAGTACCAGAAAATTTTGCTTTTGTTGCATTTATGATAATTACGTTATCTCCACAGTCAACATGAGGAGTATAATTAGTCTTATTTTTACCTCTTAAGATTGTAGCAACTTCAGTAATGATTCTACCAAATACTTTATCAGTTGCATCTATAATAACCCAATCTCTTTCGATTTCATTGGCTTTTGCCATTTGAGTGAATTTCATCTACGTTCTCCGATTTAATTAATGAGCTGGAATAATAGTGTAGTAATACTTATGTATAGCTTAAATTAAGTATTTTTTAATATTTAATGATAAATTCAGAACCCTTACCATAAACAGAGCCTATTTGAAGTTTAAAATTATGAAGATTTAAAATAGAATTTACAATAAATAATCCAAGTCCTAAAGAGTTATTCCATCCATTTTGTGATACTCTGTAAAACTTTCTTGTGATTTTTAATAGATCAGTTTCACTTATTCCAATACCTGTATCAATTACTTTTAAATACTCATTTGTAATTTCAACTTTTACTGTACCTTCTGAATATTTTAAAGCATTTTCAATCAAATTTGATATTGCCATACTTATTAAAGTGTCATCACCTTGAATACTCTTCTTTTCTCCACTTATTTCTATAGTTCTATTTGGGTACTTGTCTTTTAAATCTATTGATATTATTTCACATAAGTTTTTTAAATCCAACTCTCTTTTTTCAATATTTTCTCTGCCCTCTTCAAGTTTTAAGGCAAGTCTTAATTTATCAATTATTTGAGTCATTTTATTTGCGTTTGAATCTATTTTTGTAAGAAATTTATCTCTCATTTGTATGGGTAAATCTTTATCATTTTGTAAAGTTTGTACATACCCTGTAATAATTGCAATTGGATTTTTAAATTCGTGGGAAATGGCACTTATTATTTCATCTTTTTGTTTATTGGCAAGTTTTAATTTTGCTGTATGTTTTGCTTTTGATTTCTCTTTTTTTTGAAGTTTTATTGCCACTTTATTTAAGAGTTTATTTATTGTAAAAAACTCTTGGGTATAAAATGATGACATATTTGTAGGATCTTTTTTCTTTGTAAGATTAATCAAAAAGTTCAAAATATTTTCAGTTTCATGGCGGATTTTATCAGAGATATAATAGGAAACTATAAATGCTAAAAGTAAAAATATAGAAAATATACCTATAAGTTGAAGAGTTAGTTTTATAAAATACTCTTTTATTGTAGTTATTTCACTTGACATTCTTATATAATAGACTTTTTCATCAATAGTAACTTCTTTTGCTATATATAAAAGATCTTTATCTACAGTATTTGAATGTCTTTCTATTTCTCCATAAGCCTTATACTTTGCATCAATTATCTCTTCTCTATTTCCATGGTTTTCCATCAAGGTTTTATCTTCATCGCTTTCTGCTACTACTATTCCATTTTTGTCTATAATTGTAACTCTAAGATTAGTGGCTTTTTTTATCTCTAATACTTTTTGGTCTATATTTTTTAAATTTGGTAGAGAGATAGAAAGGGTATCAATATTTGATAAAATATTTTTCTCAATTTGATCTAGATATATTGATTTTGACCAAAAATATACTACTATAGAAATAAGTAGTAGTATTGATAAAAAGATAAATATAAAACTTCGAAGAAATAGCTGGTGGATTTTTAACAAAACATATAACCTTCACCACGAACAGATTTTATATATTTTTTATCTCCTGTAGAGTCTATTTTACTTTTCAGTCTTTTTACTGCAACATTAACAGTTTTTAATTTTTTTTCAAAAGAGTCTTCCCATACAGTATTTAAAAGGTGTTCTCTACTTAAAAGAATATCTTTATTTTTGAAAAACTCTAGAAGTAAATCGTGTTCTAAAGTTGTAAGTTCAATTTTGCAATCTTCTATATAAAAACTTTTACTAGATCTTTTATATGTAATATCTTTTATTTTTTCTACTTCTACATCTTTTTTAGTTCTTTTTATAACTGCTTTTACTCTTGCGGTTAACTCTTTTAGATTAAATGGTTTAGTTATATAATCATCTGCATGTTTATCAAAGCCTTCTAAAATATCTTCATCTTTATCTTTTGCACTTACATAAATCACAGGTGTAGTATAACCTTTTGATTTTATATCATTAATAAAAGTTGTACCTTCCATACCTGGTAAATTTCTATCCATAAGTATTAAGTCTATGTCTTCTTCATCTAAAACTTCATAAGCTTTTTTAGATACAGTTAAAAATCCAATAGTCTCAAATCCCTCTTTTTGTAAGGTGTATTCTAAAAGTTCTAAGATATCAACTTCATCTTCAATTATTAGTAGGGTATGATTATTCACTTGAATTATTACCTTTATTGTTTATTTTATTACTTCCTGGAGAGTATTTTATTGACATTATCCTAAAAATAAAAAATACAAATATAACAATTAGTAAAAATAGTATGTCAAAATAGTCCATGTTTTTGTGTGAGGCCTGAATAATAACATCTCGAATAAGAAATATAATAAAAATATCAATAACAAATCGAAGCCTTAATTTCTCTTTTTTAATAAAGTCAGAAATCATCTTTACAACTTCCATAATAACAATAAATTCAAGCATGTAGATTATGGCTTTGAAGAATTCTAAACCTGAAATCATAATAGCAATAAATAGAATCATTGCTATTAGGACTTCATAATTATATTCGAAGTATTTTCGTATTTTGAGTAGGGCTTTTTTCATAAATCAGATTATAGCATAAAGAGCTATTTTCTTTCTAGTTCTCCGCCTTTATCTGCAAAAAGTAGTAAGTGTGCAATTGCAACTGATCTATCTGATATCTTTTCTAGTTTTCTTAAAGAAGTCAAAATATTAAAATACTCTTTTGATAAGTCTAAGTTTTTAGAAATAAGTTTTAAAATATTTTTTTCAATCATTGCATATAAATCATCTGTTTTACTCTCTTCTACTACAACTCTTTGAAATTTTTCTTCAACATGTTTTGAGCTAGTCTCTTTTATTACTGACATTGAAGTTTGAAGAGAAAGAATAGTTGATTTTAATAAAGGAACAGCAAATTCTAATATTGTTTTTGTATTTAAGTCATCAGTATATGATGTTCTAAAAATTTTAATAAAATCTTTTGTATTTCCCCCAGCTCTTACTAATTCATTTGTAATTTTTAAATAAGATACTAACTCTCTTAAGTCTTTTGCTTCTGGTTGATATAAAGCAAGGGCTGTAACAATAGAGTTATCAATATTATTTGATTTACTTGTAAGTTTTTTTAGTGATAAATCTGCATCTTTAAGTGCTTTGATATCATCATCTTTTAATGCTTTTAATGCTGCATTTAATGATTCAACTACAACTTCTCCAATTTCTAACAATTCATTTTGAATTAGTTCTCTTTTTGTATCGTATACTTTTAACATTAACCAAACCTTCCTGTAATATAATCTTCTGTTTTTTTGTTACCTGGATTTACAAATATAATATCTGTTTTATCATACTCAATTAGCTTACCAAGGTGAAAAAATGCTGTATAATCAGCAACTCTTGCTGCTTGTTGCATATTGTGTGTTACTGTTACAATTGTGTAATCATTTTTAAGATCAAGCATTAAAGCTTCGATTTTTTCTGTACTAATAGGATCAAGTGCACTTGTTGGCTCATCCATTAAAATAACTTCTGGTTTAATAGCGATGGTTCTAGCAATACATAGTCTTTGTTGTTGTCCACCTGAAAGTGAAGTTCCAGGCTGTCCTAATTTATCTTTAACTTCATCCCAAAGACCAGCTTTTATTAGTGAGGATTCAACTAACTCATTACACTCTTTACCTTTTTTTGTTATTCCATGTTTTAGTGGTGCATAAGCAACATTATCATAAATAGTTTTTGGAAAAGGGTTTGGTTGTTGAAATACCATTCCAACTCTTTTTCTAACACTTACTTCATCAACATCTTTATCATAAATGTTTTTATTATCAATAATTATTTCACCATCTATTCTTACTGAGTTAATTAGGTCATTCATTCTATTTACACATCTTAAAAATGTAGATTTTCCACAACCTGATGGGCCAATTAGTGCTGTAATTTTATTTTCAAATAAATCAACGCTTATATTATGTAGGGCATGATTGTCTCCATACCAAAGGTTAAGGTCTTCAACTTTTACTTTTGTTTTATTTTCTGTATTACTCATAATTTTCCTTGTTACCATTTAACTTCGAATTTTTTTCTTAAATAAATTGCTATTGCATTTAGTGAAATAAGTACTGAAAGTAGTACCATAATCCCAGCAGCAGTTTTTTCAATATACATTCTCTCTGGCATACCAGCCCATGTAAAAAGTTGTGCAGGCATAACAGTTGCTGCATCTGTTACCATAGATGGAGCATCTGGTATAAATGCAATCATTCCTATAATAATTAAAGGTGCTGTTTCCCCCATCGCTTGTGCTAATCCAATAATAGAACCTGTTAAAACACCAGGAAATGCTAATGGTAAAACATGGTCTTTTGTTACTTCAATTTTATTTAGACCCAAACCATATGCCGCTTGTCTAATTGTATCAGGTACAGCTCTTAGCGCTGCTCTTGAACTTACAATTATAATTGGTAAGGTCATAAGTGCTAAAGTTAAACCACCTACTAGTGGTGAAGAACGAGGAAGTCCAAAAAGGTTAATAAAAATAGATAGACCCAAAAGACCAAATAAGATTGAAGGAATAGCTGCAAGATTGTTAATATTTACTTCAATAAATCTTGTAAATTTATTATCATCTGCAAACTCTTCAAGATAAATCGCTGTCATAACACCAATAGGAAATGCTACAAGCATAGTAACAATTAGAGTTAAAATAGAACCAATTATTGCTGAATATATACCTGCATATTCTGGGATTTTTGAGTCACCATTTGTGAAAAACACAGTATTAAATTTCATCTCAATTTTATTTTGTGCAATTAGTTCATCTACTAAATGTCTATCTTTTCTTTTTAACTTATAATGATGTTCTTTCATATATTGATCAACTTGGTCATCTGCTAAAATCCACTGCATTTGTGTTGTATTCATAAGTGCAGGATTTGCTCTAACTGCATTTGGAATATCTCTTAGCCATGCTCTTGATACAATTTTTCTATACTCTCTTGAAACAGCTTTTCTAGAATCACGGATGGTTTGTTCATTATATACTACTTCTGTTTGAACATAAGCAACTTTAAATGCTGGAAGTCCTTTTACCGTAATATCAATTAAAAAGAATGCTAAAAATGCAATTGAAAATATCAAAGACGTTAGTGTAAATCTTTTAAATCTTTTTGAACTTGCATGTCTTTTTGTAAGTGTTGGATCATAAAAAGGATTGTGTTTTTTTTTTTTTTCTTTTTCTCATAATCATAATGTATTCACTTTATATTTTTCTTTGAATTTTCTAATTAAACTTAATGAAATCATATTTAAAATCAATGTGATAACAAAAAGAACTAAACCTAAGGCAAAAGCAGATAATGTTTCTGGAGAATTAAATTCAAAATCACCTACTAAAGAGTTTACGATTGTAACCGTTACAGTTGTCATATCTTCTAAGGGATTCCATGAAAGATTTGGACGAAGTCCTGCTGCCATAACAACAATCATTGTCTCTCCCAAAGCTTTTGATAGTCCTAAAAGTGAGGCTGAAATAATACCTGGAAGAGCAGATGGTAAAACAATATTCTTAATGATTTCACCATGTGTCATACCTAGTCCAAATGCAGCTTTTCTCTGAGAATCAGGAACTGCACGAATTACATCATCTGAAAGTGATGAAATTACAGGAATAATCATAATCCCCATTACAACCCCTGAAGCTAATGCAGAGTTAAAGGTAGCTTCTAAGCCAACAGCATCTGCCATTTTTACAATAAGTGGAGCTACTGTAATAGCTGCAAAGAAACCATAAACAACAGTTGGAATACCTGCAAGTATTTCTAATAAGGGTTTTAGATAATCTCTTAGTTTTGGACTGGCATATTCACTCATATAAACAGCACTTCCTAAACCAATAGGAATAGCAACTGAAAGTGCTATAATGGTAATAACAAAAGTTCCTGCAAAAATTGGTAAAGCACCAAATTTACTACCAATAACACCAGGTGACCATACTGTTCCTGTTAAAAAATACCAAAAACTTCTTAGTTTGAAAAACTCTATTGATTCAAATAGTATTGAAAATAGGATTCCAAATGTTGTAAGAATTGAAATTGTTGCAGCTAAAATCAAGAAAAATTTAATCAATTTTTCTATTAATAAAGTTTTTTTACTTTTAGATTCAAATGTATTCAAATTTAACCTTCCTATTTTTTATTAGGAATTATATTTAAGAAAAATTACAAGACGATTACATGTTTTAAAAAGAGGCACAAATAGGCTTATCTAAGTTCTTTGAGTATTTTTTCATGATGTTTAGAGTGTGGTCAAAATTTGATTTTCTTGAGTTTGAAGATATCTCAATAATTGCACATGAGCATGAGAGTAATTTAAACACTCTTTCTTCTCCAAATCTATCTTTTCCTTTAATGTAACCATTTTGTTTATCATCTTCTTTGTATAAATTTTTGACAGACTCTTTGAATTCACATAAGGCTTCATTTGTTATGGCATAAACTTTTTCAATGGTACTTTTTTGTATTCCAATAAAAAAATCATCACCACCAATATGAGCTACAAAACTATCATTTGGATATTTTTTTTGTAAAAGTTCAGAAAATAAAAGTATTGCTCTATCTCCTTGTCTAAAGCCATAATAGTCATTAAAGGGTTTAAAATTATCAAAATCAAAATATAATATATGAGATGTGATTTTATCTCTACTCTTTAAACTTTTATAAATAAACAGTTCTATTTGTTTATTTCCAGGAAGTCTAGTAAGAGGATTTTGATTTTCTGCAATCTCCAAATTTCTTTTGTGGGAGAGTTGTAAAAGTGCACGAAGATCTATAAAACCAGCATATTTATTTGCTTTTGTAATAAAAATACCTGATGAATTGGGGTCGTGGTTAAAGATTTCCAATGCCTTATCTATGCCCCATGAAGACTCAACAGAAATTGATTGTTTTACATATTTACTTATTTTTGAGTTATATGATTTATTTTGTGCTAAAGATAAACCATATTGAGAATATGAGATTTTTTTTATATCAACTTCATAAATCACACCCATAAAATTATCATAATCGTCAATAATAGGAACAAAATGGTTATGACTATAGTTTTTAAAATATAAAAACAGAGAGTGCAAAGAAGAATTGATATTTAAAGGAACAATACCTTGAATAAACTCTTGTTCTATTGGAGTAGTATCTTCTGCTCTTTTTTCATTTATACTATATTTTATTATCTCTTTATAAACATTTTTTAACTTATTGACATTTAGTGTAGGCTTTTGTATAAAATAACCTTGCATAAAATCTGCACCGATATTTTTACAAGTGTAAAATTCATTTAAGGTCTCAACTCCTTCTGCTACAACTTTCATTCCCATTGTATGTGCCATATTTATTATTGATGTACAAAAAAGTCTTTTTTTAGAGTCTTTATCTATATTATCAATGAAAAATCTATCTATTTTAATTATATTTGCTTGTGAGAAATATAGAAGTTTTAATCCTGAAACTCCCACACCAAAATCATCAATAGCTATACAAAAATCACTATTTTTATAGGTTTGTATCATTTTAATTAAGGCATCTTGTTCTGCTAAAGTTCCTTTTTCACTCAATTCATAACAAATAATATTTTTATCTAAACCATATTTATTTAGGATTTTTTTTGTATTGCCTTTTGAATAGCTTTTTGTATAGATTATTCTATTATCCAAATTATAAAAAAGTTGAAGGTTTTCAATGTCAATTTGTGAAAACTTTTCAATTGCTTTATCTCGTAAGAGTAGGTCAAGCTGATATAGAAAGTCTTCTTTATATGCCATATCAAACAAATCATGAATTTGTTCTAGATTGGGTATTTCCTCAACATTTCTAATTAATGCTTCAACTGCAAAAATTTTACCTGAATGAGAATGTATAATAGGCTGAAAAGCGTAATCGAGTTTTTCAACTATAGAGAGCCATTTTAGTTTCATATTTAATCCTATTTATAGCCCTTTATCTCTTCGTTCGCATACAACAGATAAAGAGCTATAAATAGAATCAAAAAGAGGAATAAACCTCTTTTTAATTAGTGTTTTAAATCAGCTAAAGTAAGTTTAGCTCTTTTAGCAACACTTGATCTAATTGCTGTTCTATCAGCATCTGGAAGAGGAATTAATCCAATTTCACCTAATATACTATCTTCACCAATCATTTTTTCACTCATGAATAATTCAACATATTTTTCCATAGCTGGAATATCTTTTGAATGAGAATTTTTGATATAGAAGAATAATGATCTAGATACTGGGTATTCTCCTGAAGAGATTGTATCTGGAGTTGGTTCAACTTTATTGATTGTAGAACCTTGAACTTTGTCGCTATTTTCTTCTAAGAAAGAGAAACCAAACACACCAAAGGCATCTTTATTTTTAGATAATTTTTGAACGATTAAGTTATCATTTTCACCTGATTCTACATAAACACCGTCTGTTCTAATTATAGAATACTTTTTATATTTTTTGTTAGCTTTTTTATCTGCTTTATATAAATCAGTATATAGTGGCATTTTTTTGAAAACTTTTTGCATAACTAATTCTTCGAATGCATCTCTTGTACCTGAAGATTTTGGTGGTCCGTAAACAATGATTTCTCTATTTGGCAAAGTTGCATCAATATCTGACCACTTTTTATAAGGATTTGCAATTAATGATTTACCATCTTTTGAAGGAACTTCTTTAGCAACTGCTAAAGCTAAGTTTTTTCTTGAAACATCAAATTTACCATTTGATTTAGCTTGTGCAAACGCAATACCATCATAACCAATTACAGCTTCAGTGATATCAGTAACACCATTTTTTTCACATAGTTTAAATTCTTTAGTTTTCATTCTTCTTGAAGCATTTGTGATATCTGGAGTATTCATTTCGTTTCCAGCACAAAATAATTTCATACCACCACCTGAACCAGTTGATTCAACAACAGGAGTTGGGAATTTAGTAGTAGCTCCTAATTCTTCAGCAACAGAAGATGAGAAAGGATAAACAGTAGAAGAACCAACTATTTTGATTTGGTCTCTAGCACTTAGTGTAACAGTTAAAGCAGCAGATGCTAATAACGCGATTGCAGTTTTTTTCATATTTTTTCTCCAATATTTTTTTTTGACGGAGAAATTATAATTGCAAACGATTACATTTTGGTTACTAATTTAAGTTAAGGGGAGTAAAAAAGCTAATGGATTATAATCCATTAGCCTCAATTGCTTTTGATTGAGCATCAGTAATTAATGGGTCAATGATTTCATCAAAAACTCCGTCATTCATTACTGCTTCAAGTCTATATAATGTAAGGTTAATTCTATGGTCACTTATTCGACCTTGTGGATAATTATATGTTCTAATTCTTCCACTTCGATCTCCAGTTCCAACTTGCTCTTTTCTGCTGGCACCTTCTGAGTCCATTTTCTCTTGCATTTGAATGTCATAAAGTCTAGCTTTAAGAACTTTCATTGCTTTATCTTTATTTTTATGTTGAGACTTTTGGTCTTGGTTAGTTACAACTAATCCCGAAGGAATATGTGTAATTCTAACAGCAGAGTCAGTAGTATTTACTGATTGTCCACCATTTCCACTAGCTCTCATAACATCAATTTTTAAATCACCTGGATCGATTTCAACTTCTACATCATCAACTTCTGGCATAACTGCAACAGTAATAGCTGATGTATGAACTCTTCCTTGAGATTCAGTCGCTGGAACTCTTTGAACTCTATGTGTTCCACTTTCATATTTTAGTCTTGAATAAACCTGTTCACCTTTAAATAAAGCAACGATTTCTTTATAACCACCTGCTTCATTCTCATTTTGGTTCATTATCTCAACTTTCCACCCTTTTTGTTCTGCATATCTCAAGTATGCTCTAAATAGGTTTCCTACAAATATTCCTGCTTCATCACCACCTGCACCAGCTCTTAATTCTATAAATATATTTTTATCATCATTAGGATCTTTAGGAATCATAAGAACTTTTATCTCTTCTTCAATAGCAGGTTTTCTAACCTCTAAATCTCTAAGTTCGTCTTTTGCTAGTTCACCTAAATCTGGATCATCAAGTAACGCTTTGTTATCTTGAATATCATCTAATACACTTATATATTCTTTAGCTTTGTTTACGATTGGTTCAATCGATGACTGCTCTTTTGAAAGTGCAGTCATTCTTTTAATGTCTGAAGAGATATCTGGAGAAGCTAATAATCCATTAATCTCCTCATATCTATCAATAAATAGTTGTAATTTATCTTGTAACATATTTTATAGTATTATTTGCAAATAAATAAAATTAACTACCATACTATTGATATGATAGTAAACTTTTATTACAGAGCGTTAACTTTTACTTGTAGTCTACTAACTTTTCTAGCTGCAGTTCCTTTTTTAAGGATACCTTTTGCAATACAGTGGTGCACGTATTTATTTGCAGTTTTCATAGCTTCTGTTGCTTTTTCTTTATCATTAGCTTCAACTGCTGATAATACATCTTTCGTTACGTTCTTGATTCTTGTTTTGTAAAATCTGTTTCTCTCAGTTTTTACTATCGTCTGTTTAGCTCTTTTAGCCGAAGATTTATGGTTTGCCATTTTTAACCTCTTTATAATTTTTTTAAGGCTAGAATACTAGCCAATTAACTTTAAAGTGAGTTTAAATTAAGTTTAATTTTAGGATTTTTCAATGAAACTATTTGGTACAGATGGTGTAAGAGGTCAAGCTGGTTCATTTTTGGACGCTATGACCGTGATGAAGATAGCAATGGCTGCGGGAATTTATTTTAGAAAACATTCATATACAAACAAGATTTTAGTAGGAAAAGATACAAGACGAAGTGGCTATATGATTGAAAATGCATTGGTTTCTGGGTTAACTGCTGTTGGATATGATGTTATTCAAATAGGTCCTATGCCAACTCCTGCTATTGCATTTTTAACAGAATCAATGAGATGTGATGCTGGAATTATGATATCAGCTTCTCATAATCCTTATGAAGATAATGGAATAAAATTCTTTGACCAACATGGAAATAAGTTAGGTAGTGAGTGTGAAAAAGCCATAGAAGAACTCTTTTTTAATGAAGAGGCTAGAATAAATGGACAAAAAACTGGTAAAGAAATTGGTTCATCTAAAAGAATCGATGATGTAATTGGAAGATATATTGTATCAATAAAAAGCTCTTTTCCAAAAGAGTTAACTTTAAGTGGACTAAGAATTGTTTTAGATTGTGCAAATGGAGCTGCCTATAAAGTTGCCCCTACTATATTAGAAGAACTTGGTGCTGAAGTTTTTACAATAAATGCAACACCAAATGGGTTTAATATAAATGAAAATAGTGGTGCAATGTATCCTGAAAATGTAGGGAAAATAGTAAAAAAAGTAAGAGCAGATATTGGTTTAGCACTTGATGGTGATGCAGATAGGCTGGTTGTAATAGATGAAAATGGTGATGTAATTGATGGAGATAAACTATTAGGTGCTTTATGTGTATATCTAAGTGATAAAGGCATTTTAAAAGGTGAAGCTTGTGTTGCTACAGTTATGAGTAATAAAGCCTTAGAAGATTACTTAGACTCTTTTGATTTGAAATTGAATAGAACAGATGTTGGTGATAAACATGTTTTAGAAAATATGAAAAATAATAATATAAACTTTGGTGGAGAGCAAAGTGGACATGTTATTTTCTCAGATGTTTCAAAAACAGGGGATGGATTAGCAACTGCTTTACAAGTTTTATCATATTTGATTGAAAGTGGTAAAAAAGCAAGTGATGCTTTAAATGGTTTTGAGTTGTATCCACAAGTTTTAAAAAATATGAAAGTAAGTGAAAAAATCCCACTAGATAAAATAGAGGGTTTAAAAGAGCTTCAAGAAGAGATTAAATCAAAAGGAATGAGAGATTTAATCAGATACTCTGGAACAGAAAATAAGTTAAGAGTACTACTTGAAGGTCGAGATAAAAAGTTAGTAAATGAATATATGGACAAACTAGTAGAGTTTTTATCAAAAGCATTATGAAACAAAAATTAACTATTTCAATAGTGATTTTTTTATTGCTTGTATGTATTGATCAATATATAAAATATGGTTTTGTATTTTTAGATTTTGGTTTTGAAAGTGATTGTATATCTTTAGTTCTTGCCTATAACTATGGTGTTGCTTTTTCTATGTTTGAGTTTTTAAAAGAGTATTTAAAGTTTATACAATTGGGGTTAATAGTAGCTATTTTTACATATTTATATTTTAATAAAGAGGTGTTTTTAAAATATAATATAGCAATATCACTACTTCTTGCAGGTGGTTTATCAAATATTTTAGATAGATTTACTTATGGTGCAGTTGTTGATTATGTTTATTGGCATTGTGGATTTGATTTTGCCATATTCAATTTTGCAGATGTAATTATTGATTTGGCTATTGTTATAATTTTATATATGCAGTATAAAGAGTATAAAGAAGATAAAAAAAGAGCATAAACTCTTTTTGAAAGCTAAACAGATTTTAGCTATAATCGGGCAAATTAAAAAAGATAAGTTAAAAAAAGAGAGAAAATATGGGTCAAACTATTACAGAAAAAATATTTAGTGAACATGTGGGACGTGAAGTTTTGGCAGGTGAGATTGTAAGAAGTCCAATTGATATGGTTATTGGAAATGATATTACAACTCCAATTTCAATTAGAGCATTTGAAGAGGGTGGTTTTGAAAAACTTGCAAACCCAGAAGGTTTTGCAATTGTACTTGATCACTTTATCCCTGCAAAAGATATTGCAAGTGCAAATCAAGCAAAAATCTCAAGAGATTTTGCACTGAAACATGATTTAAAATATTTCTTTGATGAAAAAGATATGGGAATTGAGCATGCACTTTTACCTGAAAAAGGTTTAGTGTTACCAGGTGATGTTATTATTGGTGCTGATTCACATACTTGTACACATGGAGCACTAGGTGCATTTTCTACTGGTATGGGAAGCACAGATATCTCTTTTGGGATGATTACTGGTGGAAACTGGTTTAAAGTTCCTGAGTCTATAAAAGTGGTATTTTCTGGAAAACCAGGTCCATATGTAACTGGAAAAGATTTAATTTTAGAGATTATTAGAATCTTAGGTGTTGATGGAGCTTTATATAAAGCTTTAGAATTTACAGGTGATACAATTCAGTACTTAAGTATGGATGATAGATTCTCTTTATGTAATATGGCTATAGAAGCAGGTGCTAAAAATGGTATAGTTGCATATGATGAAGTTACAAAAGAGTTTTTAGATAGCAGAGATAGCCTAAGAGCTGAACCAAAGATTCATTATAGTGATGAAGATGCAAACTATTGTCAAGTAATTGAAATAGATGTTGCTTCTTTAAATCCTGTTATTGCATATCCATTTTTACCATCAAATGGACATAGTGTTAATCAAGCTGTTATTGATGATATAAGAGTTGATCAAGTATTTATTGGAAGCTGTACAAATGGAAGATTGTCTGACTTTAAAGTGGCAGCAGAAATTTTGGAAGGTAAAAAAGTTGCACGACATGTAAGACTTATTTTAACTCCAGGAACACAAAAAATATTGAGAGATGCAACAAAAGCAGGATATATTGATACTTTAGTTGATGCGGGAGCTGTTGTTTCAAATCCTACTTGTGGAGCATGTTTAGGTGGATACATGGGAATTTTGGGTGATGGAGAAGTTTGTATCTCTACAACTAATAGAAACTTTGTTGGAAGAATGGGTTCAAGAAGCTCAAAAATTTATTTAGCAAATAGTGCAGTTGCAGCAGCAAGTGCAATTAGTGGATATATTACAGACCCCAGAGGTCTATAAATGATTAAACCACAATTTGATATACCTTGTGTAATCCTTTGTGGTGGAAAAAGCTCACGTATGGGAGAAGACAAAGCTCTTCTTCCTTTTTCAAACTACAACTCTCTAGCTCAATATCAGTATGAAAGATTAAAACCCTACTTTAAAGAGATATATTTATCCTCAAAAACTAACAAATTTGATTTTCTCAAAGATAGTGAGAATCACAAGAATACAGATATAATATATGATAATATTAGTGATGAAAGTTCACCTTTAATTGCTTTAAAAAGTATTCTTGAATTTATAAACTTAACTAAAGCTTTTATTATAACAGTAGATACTCCTTTTGTAAAAATCTCTAGTATACAAAGATTAATAACGAACTCAACTATAAGTAATATTACTATTGCTGTAACATCAAAAGAGCATAATTTATGTGGAATCTATAATAAGTCTTGCTTATCTTTAATTGATACTATGATACTAGATAACAATCATAAAATAGGGAATCTAATCAATAATACAACTTCTTCAAAAATTAAATTTTATGATGAAAATGAATTTTTAAATCTTAACAAAATTGAAGATTATAAAAAAGCACTTTCTATTATAAGATAAACTAATA
The DNA here is from genome assembly GCF_048571185.1 of Arcobacter denitrificans (SeqCode). Lineage (GTDB taxonomy): Bacteria > Campylobacterota > Campylobacteria > Campylobacterales > Arcobacteraceae > Arcobacter > Arcobacter denitrificans. The sequence continues at coordinate 1,551,920 of NZ_CP182350.1, forward strand.
TTTATTATAAAATAATTTAAGTTAAATTTAAGTTTTATATTACTTCAACTTTGATATTCTTCATAAACGAAAATTAAAAAGGTAATTTTATGAATGAAGAATTAAAAAATTCTCTTGAAATTTTAGATAGAGAATTAAAAAAACAAGGTCTTTCAAGACGAGATGCACTTAAATTAGCAGGCTTAAGTTCTGCTGCATTTTTAATGAATCCAAGCGAAGCAGAAGCTGCAACAACTTTAAATGCAAGTGAAGCAAAAGGTAAAATTGTAATAGTTGGGGGTGGATTAGCTGGAATATCAACAGCAGCAAGACTTACTAACTCTTTGTCAAATCCAGATATTACTATAATTGAACCTAATTCTGTCTCTGTATCATATCAACCAGGACAAACATTAGTAGCTTCAGGTATTTGGAAAAAAGAAGATATTGTTTATAAGACAAAAGATTTCTTACCAAAAAGTGTAAAATTAATCAATGATAAGGTAGTTGATTTTGACCCAGATAATAACAAGGTTATTACTAAAGGTGGAGAAACTATCTCATATGATTTTTTAATTGTAGCAGCTGGACTTGCTCTTAATTATGGGGCAATAAAAGGTTTAGATGGAGTAGGGTATTCATCACAAGAAAATCCTGAGGTATCAAATAAAATTGGTAAAAATGGGGTTCACTCAATTTATTATGCAGATGGTGCTGAAAATACTTGGAAAGGTATGCAAGATTTAATTGATCAAGCAAAAAGTGGTAAGAAAGTAAAAGCTTTATTTACTCATCCAAATACTTCAATAAAATGTGGAGGAGCTCCTAAAAAAATCATGTATCTTACAAATGCTAGATTAAAAGAAGCAGGTGTAAGAGATAACGTTGAGATGTATTTTTATCCAAATGGTGGAGCTATGTTTGGAGTTAAAGAGTACCATGATGCAATTGTAAAGCAGTTTGAAGCTAGAGATATGAAATGGGAATATCATAATAATTTAGTTGAAATTGATGTAGATGCAAAAAGAGCAACTTTTGAAAAGTCATGGGAAGAAAAAGGTGATTGGGATGAGGATTTAGAAGAGTATTCAGTTGTTAAAAAGAGTAAAATGATAGAAAGAGATTATGATTTTATTCATATTACTCCTCCTATGAAAGCACCTGATGAAATTGGAAACTCTGCAGTTGGATCTGAAAAAGGCTGGGTTCCAGTTAATAAAGAGACTCTCCAACATGTAAAATATGAAAATATCTTTTCTTTGGGTGATATTGCTGCTGTTCCTATGGGAAAAACAGGTGGAAGTGCAAGAAAACAATATAAAGTTGTAGTTGACAATTTAATCTCTGCAATGGAAGGGAAAAAACTAACTTCTAAGTATGCTGGATATACAGTATGTCCTTTAATTACTGATATTGGTAAAGTAATGCTTGCAGAATTTAACTGGAGTAAAAAGCCAACGCCATCATTTCCTTTAGATCCAACACAAGAAAGATATGTTTGGTGGTTACTTAAAGTATATCTACTTAAACCAATGACAATGTATGGAATGCTTTCTGGAAAAGCATAATTCAAAATCTAAGCACTTAGCTTAGGTTTTTTGAGGAAAAGATGTGAAAAAAGAATTAATTATATTTTTATTTATACTGCTAATACTTTCACTATTTTCTCATTTTAATGACTTTTTTACTCACCCTATTGAACATATTCAATCCTTGCCTCAAAGTACTACATATGGGCTTGGATTTTTACACCCTATAATTATTACTTTTGTAGTCTATTTACTACTTCTTATTCTAAGATTTATTATCAAATTTATAAAAATAAAATTATTATAACTTATATATATACTAACTAAAATATACTCATTTTACAAATATTCATTCATTGAAGATTATAGTTAATTGTTATATACTTTAAATAAGAGATAGACTAATAAAGGAGACTCTTATGAATGATGATGTTTTAAATGAGTTAGAAAAAGAGCTAAAAAGTAGTGGAATTTCAAGAAGAGATGCTTTAAAGCTTTTAGGTGTTGGGGGAGCATTTTTTCTAACTAAAGACGAACTAAAGGCTGCAAGTAAACTAGAAGCTAGTGATGTTAAAGCAAAAATTGTAATTGTTGGGGGTGGATTAGCAGGAATATCAACTGCTGCAAGACTTACAGATAGATTATCAAATCCAGATATTACTGTAATAGAACCAAATTCAAAATCTGTAACTTACCAGCCAGGTAACACTTTTATAGGTGCAGGTATTTATTCCAAAGATGATGTTATATATGATACAAAAGATTTTGTTCCAAGTGGGGTAAATTTTATAGCAGACAAAGCTGTAGAGTTTGACCCAACAAATAACAACTTAACTATATCAAGTGGTGAAAAAATATCTTATGATTATTTGATTGTAACTGCGGGTGTAGTTTTAGACTTTGCTAAAATAAAAGGTTTGGAAGAAATAGGGGATGTTTATACAGCTAAAGATAATACAAAGTTAAATGAAATATTTAGAAATAGTGGTGCAAGTTCAATTTATAATGTTGATGGAGCTGTTATTACTTGGGAAAATATGCAAAAAACAATGGAAAATGCAAAAAATGGAAAAAAACAAAATGCAATATTTTCTCATCCAAACACAGCAGTAAAATGTGGTGGAGCTCCAAAAAAAATCATGTATTTAATGAATACAAGATTAAATGAAGTTTCAAAAAAAGCTAGAGAAAATGTAGATATGACATTTTATGCAAATAGTTCAAAAATGTTTTCTGTTAAAGAGTACGAAGAGGCAATTATAAAACAATACAAAGCTAGAAATATGAAATATAATTTAAATCATAATTTAATAGAAGTGAATTTGAAAGAAAAAACTGCTACATTTGATAAGTTTTGGTATGAAAAAGGTGAATATGACCCAGATATAGAAGAGCACACTATGATTAAAAAAAATAAGTTTGTAGAAGTTCCTTATGATTTTTTACATATAGCACCTCCTATGAAAGCAGCACCAGAAATTGCAGACTCTGAAATTGGATCAGCAAGAGGTTGGGTTCCCGTAAATAAAGAGACTCTGCAACATGTAAAATATCCAAATATCTTCTCCCTTGGAGATATTGCAGCAGTTCCCCTAGGTAAAACAGGTGGAAGTGTAAGGAAACAGTATAAAGTGGTAGTAGATAATCTTATCTCACTTATGGAAGGAAAAGAATTAGAGGCTAAATATGGTGGATACACTGTTTGTCCAATAATCACTGATATTGGAAAAGTAATGTTAGCAGAGTTTGATTATAGTATGAAACCAACACCCTCTTTTCCATTAGACCCAACACAAGAGAGATATATTTGGTGGGTTTTAAAATATTATATTTTAAAACCAATGACACAATACGGAATGCTATCTGGCAAATTATAATAAAAAAAAGGATAAAAAATGAATAAAAAAACTTTAATCTCAATTGCAATTACATGTTCGCTTCTTTTTGGAGCTAATTTATTTGCTCAAACAAATTTAACAAAACCAAGTGCAAAAGTTCAATCAATGATTGATAAGTATAAGTTACAAGTAGTTGATTATAACTATGCAAAGGCAAAAGTTGCTAAAGGAACTAGAAATAGTGCGAAAGCTTTGTTTATTGATGCAAGACCAAATAAAAAATATAAGGCAGGAACTATTCCTTCTGCCTTGAATATTCCAGATACTGAGTATTCAAAATATGTTACACAATTAAAAGATGTGTCAAAAAACAAAGAGATAATTGTATTTTGTGGTGGATGGAAATGTGGTAAATCACCAAAAGTTGGAAATATGCTTAAAAAAGACGGATTTACAAATGTAAAACTTTATCAAGCGGGTGAACCTGAGTGGACAAAGAGAAACTATAAAGAAGTTGATATTGCAGTTGTAAAAGGTGCACAAGCAAAAAATGCAGCAGTTATTATGGATGCACGACCATATAAAATGTACTTAAAGGAGACTATTCCTGGAGCAATTTCAATTCCTGATACTAAAATGAGTGAATTAAAAGGAAGATTCCCTGTACACCAAGGTCAAAAAATCATTACTTTTTGTGGAGGATATAAATGTGGAAAATCACATAAACTTGCAAAAAAACTTTTATCTTTAGGATATAGAGATGTTTCTGTATTTGCAGGTGGGATGCCAGTATGGATTGAGACTGGATTAGCAACAACAAAAAGTGCTTCAAAAATAGCTACTAAAAAAGATGCTCCAAAAAAACCAACTATGACTAAAAATGGCGCTAAAATAGGAAGTGATGAAGGAAGTATTGATGGTGAATGGTTGTACTCTTTTATTAAAAAAGGAAATGTGCCATCATTTATTCAAATTGTTGATGTAACTGCTCCTGAAGAGTATAAATCTGGTCATATAAAAGGGTCAATAAATATACCAGCTGAACCTTTAAAAGCAAAAGAGTTATATGCAAAATTACCAAAAGATAAAACTATAGTATTTAATTGTACAGCAGGTGGACGTTCTATTGACGCATGGACAAAATTAAAAGATGCAGGTATAGATATATCTGAAATATTCTATTTTGATGCAAATGTAGATTGTAAAGGTACTGATTGTAAGATTGAGGTTAATGAACCTATTGAGTAGGGTTATACATATAATAAATGCATAAAAAAAGGGGTTTGATTATTCAAACCCCTTTTTTATTTTGCAAATTTAAAATTACTTTGCCAATGCTGCTTTCGCTGCTGTTACGATTGAAGTAAATGCTGCTGCATCATTCATTGCCATATCAGCTAATATTTTTCTATCTAGTTCAATTCCAGCTAATTTTACACCGTTCATGAATCTTGAATAGTTGATATCATTTAATCTACAAGCTGCATTAATTCTGATAATCCATAGCTTTCTAATATCTCTTTTTTTCTGTCTTCTATCTCTGTATGCATATACTAAAGATCTTTCTAATTGTTCTTTCGCTTTTCTAAAGTGTTTGCTTCGACCTGCAAAGAAACCTCTAGCGGCTTTTAAAACCTTTTTATGTCTTTTTCTTCTAACTATACCAGTTTTAACTCTAGGCATTTTATTCCTTTCTTAACCATATATTTGTTTAAATATTGGTGTCGGCTATTGCCGAACTTGTCCACATATTTGTGGAGGGACTTGTAATTAAATATATTTAATTACGCTTTACACAACATTCTTTTAACTCTTGTAGCATCAGTGCTATCAACAGTTTGAGGTCCTCTTAATGCCACTTTTCTTTTTCTTGACATTTTTGTTAAGATGTGACTTCTAAATGCTGAACCACATTTAATTGAACCATTTTTTTTCACTTTAAATCTCTTTAAAGCTCCACTTACTGATTTCATTTTAGGCATGGATTTCTCCTTTCTTAAATTTGCATTCTTCTTCGATATTAGAAAAAGTCTGTGATTATATTTAAAAAAAGCTTTGAATAAGTTTAAGTTAGTTTGAAGTTTTTTAAGTAAAAGAGAATATCTCTTCTACTTTAGTATAATTTAGTCTTTTTTAGGAAGAACCATCATGTTTACAAATCTTCCTTCAAGTTTAGGTAGAGCATCTCTTTCACCATACTCTTCAAGCATTGGCCAAACTCTTTCTAAAACAGCAGCACCTGCTTCAGGATGAGCCATTTCTCTACCTTTTAGGAAAACTCTACATTTTACATGATAACCTTTTTGAAGGAATTCAATTGCATGTTTAACTTTATAGTTAATATCATTATCAGCAATTTTAACAGAAAATTTAACTTCTTTTAGAACAATCACTTTTTGATTTTTTCTAGCTTCTTTTTTCTTTTTTTCTTGTTGATACTTGAATTTACTATAATCCATTATTTTAGCAACAGGTGGTTTACCATCTGGCGCAATAAGAACCAAATCAAGACCTAACTCATCAGCAGTACTTAAGGCATCAGTTGTTGAGATAATACCATAATTAGTACCATCATCACCCATACATCTAACTTCTCTAGCTGTAATATCGTCATTCATTATTACGTCGTCTTTTTTATTACCTCGACTCAAATTTCACTTCCTTTTTTGATTTCATTTAACATTTGGATAAATTCAACTTTACCCATGTTTGATTGTTCTCTTTTTCTTCTATCTCTTAGTGCTACAGTTTTATTTTCAACTTCTTCATCTCCAACTACAACAATCATTGGAACTCTTTGTTTCTCTGCCATTCTAATTCTTTTGTTTAAACTTTCGTTCATATTGAAAATCTTAGAATCCATATCATTTTGTAGAAGTTCTTTTTGTAACTCTTTTGCATAGTCATTATGTGTATCTGCAATAGGCACAAAAATAACTTGTGTTGGTGCAATTGCAAATGGAAACTCTCCCGCACAGTGTTCTGTTAATATACCAATAAATCTCTCAAAAGAACCTAAAATAGCTCTGTGAATCATAACTGGCTGCTCTTTTTCACCTTTATCATTGATAAATTCAACATTGAATCTAGATGGTAAGTTCATATCTACTTGCACAGTTCCACATTGCCACTTTCTTCCAATAGCATCTAGAATTTTAATATCAATTTTAGGACCATAAAATGCTCCTCCACCTTCATCAATACCATAAGAGATATTGTTTTCATCTAGTGCATTCATGATACCTTTTGTAGTTTTTTCCCAAAAAATATCATCACCAATTGCTTTTTCTGGTTTTGTTGAAACTTCAATTTCATATTTAAAATCAAATAATTTTAATAAAGAATCTACAAACTCTAGGACTTCAAAAATTACTGTTTTGATTTGACTTTGAGTACAGAAAATATGTGCATCATCTTGAGTAAACTCTCTAACTCTAAATAAGCCATGCATTGCTCCACTCATCTCATGTCTATGAACTACACCATACTCAAAAAGTTTAAGTGGTAAGTCTTTATATGAAACCAAGTCATCTTTGAAGATTTGAATATGACCAACACAGTTCATTGGTTTGATACCATACTCTTGTTCATCAATAGTTGTAAAATACATATTTTCTTTATAGTTTTCATAGTGACCTGAAGTAATCCATTGTTGAGCTTTTAAAATCTCAGGTCCTCGAACTGGTTCATAACCTCTTACTCTATGTGCTTTGTATAAGATATGCTCTAATTTTGATCTTAGTCTTGCTCCATTTGGTAACCATAAAGGAAGACCTGCTCCTATTTCATCATTAAATGTAAAAAGTTGAAGTTCGTTCCCTAGTTTTCTATGATCTCTTTTTTTAGCCTCTTCAAGCATTCTTACATAATCATGTAACTCTTTTTTGTCAAAAAATGCAATACCATAAATTCTAGTGATCATTTCATTTTTTTCATCACCACCTAGATAAGCACCAGCTACTCGTGTAAGTTTATAACTTCTAATCATTCTAGTATTTGGTAAGTGAGGACCTCTACATAAGTCTTCAAAATCACCTTGTTTATAGATAGTTAAGGTATCATCTTCAATTCTTGATAAAACCGCTTGTTTTAACTCATCATTTTCAAATTTATTTAGAATCTCTTCTCTTGAAGTTTCATATCTTTCAATGGGTAGTTTAGCATTAGCTAACTCTTTCATTTTCTTTTCAATTTTAGGTAAGTCTTCATCTGTAATCTTTGATTCAACTTTGAAGTCATAATAAAAACCTTCACTTACTACAGGTCCTACAAAAAATTTAGCTTCTGGATATAACTCTTTGATAGCTTGTGCCATAAGATGGGCACATGAGTGTCGTAAAATCTCTAAAGATTCTTTAGAGTTATCGGCTTTTATCACCTCTCCTTGAATATTTAAAGCTTCTGCAGTTTGAAGGTCGAAAATCTGACCGTCCATAAATACACCAATTGGTTCCAATAATTTCCTTTTTTTGAGTTTTTTATAAAAATTTTTATATTTTAACTTAATTAGACTTAAAAAACTTTAGAGTTATGCTTATTTAGAATTGTTTAGATAAAATTAGACATGATTATAAACCTATCTAAAATAAAGACTGAAGCCTTATTACTTTTATGTAAAGATCTAATTTCATCATATGAAAATAGTGAAGATATAGATTTTTCAATAGATGAAAATATAAAAAAGTATATAGATGATATTTCAACAGATATTTTAATAGAGCTAAAAAAAGTAACAAGAGACAACGACTTTTATATAAAGAATAAAAGCTCTTCTAGGATTAATACAATACTAAAAGCATACAATTTTATAAATAAAGAGTTGTCCCGTGAATTTCAAGATAGTTTAGAGTTTAATCCTTCTATGCTTTATATTTCATTACTTGCTATGTGGTTTAAAGAGCTAGGAAAAGAATCCAAAGCAAAAGAGTATATTTATTTTTTGATTTATCCTTACTCAAATGTTTATGATAAGTTACTTCTTAATATAAAAGATGAAAAATTTAAGATTTTAAATATCAAAATGATAGAGATAGCTGAGAGAGTAATTTTAAAATATGATAAATATGTATTAAAATAAAAAGAGGGGAAATTCCTCTTTTTATTTAGAATCTATATCTTACATTTGCTGTTATATTTTGAGCTTGCGTTACATAAGGACTTACAGAACCTAAGTCAGGATTCCCATCATATCCAAAGAAACCATTACTTCCATAATAATCATAATTTATTTTTGTATATCTTAATGACCAGCTTAGGGCATTGTTAATTTTAGAGTTTCTATAAACTTCCCAAGCAGTACCTCTTGTTGCTATTTTAGAACCAACCATAGTATCTTCACCATAGGTCATAGGTCTCCAATATTTACTACCTTTATTCCACTCAACTCCAATTCTTGAATCTTCTTGGTCAATTGGACATGGAGCATTAACTCCTAGCCAAATAGAACTACCAGTTTTAGAATCAGTTGAACCTAACATTCCCAAAGAGTTTGGATGTGTTTTAGATGCTGCAAAAGAAGCAAAAGCTATTGTATTATCAAGATAATCTGAAATCTCTTCTCCTATACCATCGGCTTTAAACATGATAGTTGCAAGTTCTAAATCACCAAAATCTTTAAAGGTATTATTTGAATTATTCCCATCAAACATATCTGTTTGTGTAAAACCAATCATATTCCATGCTTTTGCATAGTTTGTGTGAACTGAGTATTGTCCATTGTCGTATGGAACGAAAATAAACCCTGCCATATCAATATTTGGGTTTTTTGTATTATCATTAGCATAATCAAGTCCATCTGAACTAAATCTTGGTTTTGCATTAGTTAGACCACGACCTGCACAAAATTTCCACCACATACCTTGAACACCTGTGATTTTATCTAAATCAAATTTTGCAGAAAGGCCGTCAAATTCAACATTTACAGTATGTGAAAGTGCAGATTTTCTTGATTGGTCAGCTCTTAGGTTTATACCTAAACCATCAGTTGATGGACGACGTCCTACTGAAACTGCCCATGGTAAATCTTTATTCCCCATAAATGAGTCGTCTTTATATAACCAGTACGCTTCTTTTACTTTTAAAGTATTGTCATTTGCATTTTCATTTGTAACCCAGTCAAAGTTTGCATATCCAGGACTTGTATTAGCTTGAGAATGATTTGCTGAATCTCCATATGCTTTGTTGTAAGATAGAGTACCTTTAAATATAGTATTATCATTTGGCATATAAGCCATACCTAGCCATAACCTATTTGTCATAAGAGCACTATTTTTAGCTGTTGTTCCATTTGATAATTTATAGTTTATATTATCAACTTGTGTTCTAAAGTCAATATCCCATTTGATATTATCATTAGCATCATGAGTTTTGACATCATTGATTTTTGTATAGTTTTTTGCTACTTTTTTCTCAACTATTGATAATCTTTTTTCCGTATTTGCAGGAAGTTTTAACTCAGTAGTTTTTTTTGTAGCTTCGTTTACTTTTGCTTCAAGTAAAGAAAGTTGTGCTTTTAAAGCTTCAATTTGTGCTTGAAGTTCATCGTTAGATAGCTTTGCTCCAAAACATGACGTACTTAAAGCCACTACTAAAGATAAAGCAATACTTGTTATTTTCATTAATTCTCCTTATAATTATTGTCTCCACAATTGCACGAAGTTTACACTTAAAAGGGTTAATGAATACTTAATATGATATAACTTTTTCTTATGATTAATATACTGTAGGTAATATATAAAGGGAGTTGTAAAGAGGATGATACTCCTCTTTACTTAAAAATTAACAAGATGGAACATTTCCTGAATCACTTGCATACTCATGAGAAAAATCATAAAAGTGTTTAATCCAAGAATCTTTTATTTTACTAAGATCTGCATCGGGACAGATTTTCCCAATCTCTTCTTTAAACATTCCTTTATTATTTATTTCTGCCCACTCATCTTGAGTATGTTTTGAAGCAAATTTTGCACCATTAAATCCACATGAACTTTTTAACTTTTTAATAAAAAGTTTTTGACCTTTTACGGGGTCTGCAGATACGCTTGTTGACGCAACACCTAACACTAAAGCAGAAGCTAAAGCAATTTTTAGTAATTTATTCATTATATGTCTCCTTAAATTTATTACAATTATAACTTATAAAATTAAAAACTTTATTAAAATTGTAATAAAAAGTATAATGAAACTACAAAATATAATATAAAAAAAACTTATAATTGGAAAAAAATGAAATATTATGCAATAAAAAATATTGTTAACTATTTAAATGAAAACTGTCATGCTATTAGAAATATAAAAAGAGTAGAAAATAATACGATATTCATGGAGTTTAATGAAAGAAATGTTATCTATTTTGATATGTCAAAAAGCAATAGTCTTATTTATAAAAAAGAGGAAAAAACCTCTTTAAAAAAAGATTTTATTGCACCCTTTGATACCATATTACAAAAAAGATTTAATAATTCAAAAATAAAAAATATAACGATGCACAATGATGATAAAATTATAAGATTTTATGTTAATTCTAAATCTTCATACAAAGAATTAACCACAATTTTACAGTTAGAGTTTACAGGAAAGCATACAAATATCATAATCTTGGACGAAAAAGAGATAGTTTTGGAAGCTTTAAGGCATATAGATGAATTTAGTTCATCTAGAGTTGTAAAAGTTGGTGAAAAATTAGATGAAATTCCAAAACAGACCTTTATTCCTAAGATGGAAGAGATAGCTGATACAGAAAAGTTTTTATTAAACAACTATCTTCAAAAAGAGCAGAGTCTCTTAACAAGTTTAAAAAAACAAAAAATATCACAAATAGAAAAAAATAGTAATAAATTAATAAAGGTATTAAAAACATTACCACAAAAAGATGACTTAGAAAAAGAGTCAGTTTTGTTGTATGAAAAAGCAAACTTAATTCTAAGTAATTTACATCTTATAAAGCCCTATGATAAAAGTGCTAAATTAACTAATTATGATGGAACAATTATAGATATAGATTTAAGTGATTGTAGTAGTCTTTCTGTTTTTGCCAATGAGCTTTTTAAAAAAGCAAAAAAACTTAAACAAAAAAGTCAATATATCTCAATTGAAAAAGATAATTTATCAAAAAAAGTTGAGTTTCTAAATAGAATGGTATCAAATATAAAACTTTGTAAGTCTATAGATGAGGTTGAGTTTTTACTTCCTAAAAAACAGAAAAATCAAACAAAAACAAAAAAACAAGAGCCCTATGAAAGCTTCTTTTTTGATGGATATAGAATATTACTTGGAACTGATGAACGCTCAAATATATATTTGCTTCAGAACTCAAAAGCAAGTGATTTTTGGTTTCATATGCAAAGTACAAACTCTTCACATGTGATAGTTCAAAACACAAAAAAGAGTTTGCCAATAGATGTAATATATAAAGCAGCAGAACTATGTGTGAAGTTTTCAACAGACTTTGCGGGAAAATATTTAGTAGATTTTACCCAAAGAAGAAACGTAAAAGTTCAAAATGGTGCAAATGTTTTGTATAATCCATATGATACAATTGACGTACACATCTAAGGAGATATTTTGAAAACACTATTTTTATCTTTTTTTATTATATTTATACTCTCTTCGTGTAGTTCAAAAGATATTTCAAAAATTGAAATTACAAATGAGATAGTAGTAAGTAAAAGTGAAAATAAAACAATTTCAATATTGTATAACAACAGTACAGATAAAAAAATCCAACTTTATAAAAAACTTAGTAGTGAATTAAAAAAACATGGTTATGAAGTAGTTTCAAATGAGTATGCAAGAGAATACTCCCTTGATATAAACACTATTTTTGCCAATGAAATAGGTAAAAGAAGTACTACAAAAGATATTTTAAGTAATACAAACCTAAATATTACCATAGGACAAGTTTTTGGAAATGTAGGTGTTAGTGGAACTATTGGCTCAAAAATTGGTTCTATATTGGGTGATAGCTTGGATACAAAATCTTATCAAATAATTATGGATATAACAATTAGAGAATTTAAAGATAATATTATAACAAATGAGACTATTACACAAGTAATTGCAGAGTCTACACTTATTGATGAGTCTAGTGAAATAACTATAGATATTTTAGAAAATAAAATAGCAGAAAAAGTAGCAAGAATATTCCCTTAAAACTCTATTTACAAAATAGAAAGAAAACTTAAGATAAAATATCAAAAAATCAAAGGTTATTTATGAATGAGTTACTCACCTCAAGTTCAACAAGAATAAAAACAGCACTTGCTTTATTTGCACTGTTTATATTAGTTAGTTATATTGATACTATGTTTGTAACTTGGATATTTCTTGGTGTTTTTATGATTGTTGGTGTTCATGAAGCAATGAATTTATTTAAAGTAGAAGATTCAAGAGTATACCAATATGCATTGATTTCTTGGATTATTGCATACTTTTATCCAAATCCTGAAATATTGGTTTTAGTAGCACTTGTAATTTTTGGTGGAAATTTAGCCTATAAAAGAGATATGGACAAAAAAATATTTTTACCACTTCTTTATCCTTTAGTCTCATTTTTAACTCTTTTAGCTTTATACACAGAATATGGAATAGAAGTTTTTTGGTGGATGTTATTTGTTGTAGCATCTGCTGATGTTGGAGCTTATTATGTAGGTCGAGCTTTTGGTAAAACTAAATTTTGTGAAACAAGTCCAAATAAGACTTTAGAAGGTGTTGCCGGTGGTATTGTATTAGCAGCAATTTTAGGTCCAATATTTGCTATTGATGGGATAACATATTGGGGTACTTTGGTTATTTCTATAATTGTTGCAATCGCATCTATTTTTGGTGATTTATTTGAAAGTTATTTAAAAAGAGAAGCTGATGTAAAAGACAGTGGAGATATTTTGCCAGGACATGGCGGTGTATTGGATAGAACTGATGGATTCCTATTTGCATCAATTATAATGCTAGTCTTATTGAGAGCTATAATTTGATAATCTTAGGAAGTACGGGTTCTATTGGGGTTAATACTCTTAATATTGCAAAAAAGTTTAATCTAAATATTGATGTTTTGGTTGCAGGAAGAAGTATAGAACTGCTTAATTCTCAAATAAAACAGTTCAATCCTAAAAAAGTAGTAATAGCTTTAAAAAAGGATATCTCAAAAGTAAATCATCCTAATGTAACTTATGGTGAAGAGGCAATTTTAAAAGCTATAGAAGAGTCAGATGCTAAAACTGTAGTGAATTCTCTTGTAGGATTTTTAGGACTTAAACCAACACTAAAAGCCATAGAGTGTGGTAAAAAAGTAGCTTTAGCAAATAAAGAGTCCTTGGTTGTTGCAGGGGCTTTCATAGATCAAAAAAATCTTATGCCAATAGATAGTGAACACTTTGGACTTTGGTATTTACTTCAAGATAAAAAAATGGACTCTATGACTATAACTGCAAGTGGAGGCTCTTTTAGAGATTATCCTTTGGAAGAGTTAAAAAATGTTTCTATCAAAGAGGCTTTAAATCATCCAAACTGGTCAATGGGAAACAAAATCACAATAGATAGTGCAAGCATGACAAATAAACTTTTTGAACTTTTAGAAGCAAAATGGCTTTTTGACACAACAAAACTTGATGCCATAATAGAGACAAAATCACTTATTCATGCACTTATTAATTTTTCCGATGGAAGTACAACAGCACATATTGCAAATGCAAATATGCAACTTCCTATTTCATATGCTGTTTTAGGTAAAGTTGATGAAAATATACTCAAACATATAGATTTAGTAGAAGTTGGAACTTTAGAGTTTAAAAAAATAGAAGAACAAAGATATCCAATCTGGGGTATAAAAGATGAGATTTTAAAAAATCCAAATTTAGGAGTGGTTGTTAATGCTGCAAATGAAGTTGCCGTTGCAAAGTTTTTAAATGAAAAAATAGGTTTTTTAGATATCTCGAAAATAACACTTGATGCAGTAAATTATTTTCATAATGTAAAGCCAAGTTCACTTGAAGAAATTTTTGCTTGGGATAAAGAAGTGAGGGCTTATTGTGAGTCTTGATTTATTTATACCTTTTGGGATATTACTTGTTTTAGTAATATATTTAATAGCAAGTAGAACTAACTTTGAAAAACAAACAATAAAAGAGTTTGAAGAGAAGTTTGAAAATTGGAAAGTTCATGCAAAACCAGAAGAAAAAGAAGTTAAAGAGACAAAAAAAGAGTTAGTTGGACTTGTGTTCAAAAAAAATGGTAAAATAGATATAGAACTTTTTGATGAGTTTAGTAATGATAGAATTCAAAAAGGAAAATTTAATTCAAAGATAAGACAATGAGATATTTTATACTAATTATATCGTTAGTCGCAATTTTAAATGCAGCCTCTTTTCAAAGAGATACTCAACTACAAATCGTAATTGATAAAGAGCACCCTCTTGTTTGGATGGATAGTGAAGCCAATGTAAAACTTTATTTTACCCACGAAGAAGCTGAAAAATATTGTGAAGATTTGCTTCATGGGACATATAGCAATTGGCGTTTACCAGAAATTGAAGAATTAGAATTAATTGTAGATAAAAATAATCCCCCAAGAAATATAAATAGAGCTTTTAGATATAGCTTAAATGAAGGATATTGGGCTAGTACTGCTCATTGGAGAACGCTATGGTTTTATGCTGATTATATGCATTTTGTAAGTGGTACTCCATATTTTGATAGTAGACATAAGCAAAAATTAGTTAGATGCGTAAGGACAGGAAAGTAAAAGTGAATAAAAGAGTTTTAATATTACATGGTTTAGGTGGAAGTGATTTTCCTCATTGGCAGGCTCACTTAGCAAGGGATTTGATAAAAGAGGATTATGTTGTCTCTTTTCCAGCTTTTCCAAAAAGAGAAAGTCCTGATTTAAATGAGTGGAAAGAGTTTTTGAAAAAAGAGATAAAACACTTCAATCCTGATATTGTAGTTTGTCACTCTTTAGCAAATATACTTTGGTTTCATACTTGTGATGAACTTGATATCAAGTTAGATAAGCTTATGTTAGTAGCACCAGTTAGTAGAAATAGAGTTGTAAAAGAGGCTCAAAGCTTTTATCCATATCCAATAGCAAAAGATTTAAAATCCCGTGAGATAATAATGGCAGCCTCAACCAATGACCCATATATGGAAATAGAAGAGGCAATTGAACTTCAATCAAAACTAAATATTGGTATGAAAATTATGGAAGATGCAGGACATATAAATGCAGCTTCTGGATTTGGGAAACTTGATTGTGCCTTAGATTGGATAAATAGAGTTGAAGAGTGTGAGGAAAATCGTTGATTTTAAGTATTGAATCTTCTTGTGATGATAGCTCTATTGCTATAACAGAAATAGCTACGAATAGGCTTGTTTATCACAAAAAAATATCTCAAGAACTGCAACATAGTGTTTATGGTGGAGTTGTACCTGAACTTGCCGCAAGACTTCATGTGGAAGCTTTACCTAAAATACTTGAAGAGTGCAAAGAGTATTTTTCTCAACTAAAAGCAATAGCAGTTACAAACGCTCCTGGACTTTCTGTTACTCTTATGGAAGGTGTAACTATGGCAAAAGCCTTAGCACTCTCTTTAGGTATTCCTCTTATAGCTGTAAATCATTTAAAAGGGCATATTTACTCTTTATTTATAGAAAGCAAGGCAATATTGCCTTTAAGTGTTTTATTGGTTTCTGGTGGACATACTCAAATAATAGAAGTAAACTCTTTAAGTGATATGAAAATAATAGCAAGCACAATGGATGATAGTTTTGGAGAGAGCTTTGATAAAGTTGCCAAGATGTTAGAACTTGGTTATCCAGGTGGCCCTATTATTCAAGAATTGTCATATAAAGGAGATAAGGAGAAATTTGATTTTCCAGTACCTTTAAGACAAAGTCCTAAAATAGAGTTTTCATATTCAGGCTTAAAAAATGCAGTTAGAGTTGAGATAGAAAAACAAGGAACTCTAAGTGATGAAACAAAAGCAGATATTTGTGCCTCTTTTCAAAAAACAGCAGTTGAACATATTATGCAAAAACTAAAAAAACTTTTTAAACAAAAAGCTCCTAAAAACTTTGCAATAGTTGGAGGGGCAAGTGCTAACATATGTTTAAGAGGAGAAGTTGAAAAGCTTTGTGAAAAACATGGGACAGCTTTAATGTTAAGTGAACTTAAATATTGTAGTGACAATGCTGCTATGATAGGAAGAGTTGCTGTTGAGCAGTATAAAGTAAATGATTTTATATCTATAAGTGAACTTGATGTTCAAACAAGAGTGAAAGTATTTTAAAGGTGAGACAATGATATTTGAAATGGGTGCAAAATTAGATGGCGATAGTTTTGATACAAAAAAAGAAGATAAGAAAAAAAAGTCATCAAATAAAATAGAACCAAAAAACTCACATCAGTTAGTATTTACCTATGAGAAAAGAAAAGGTAAGCCCGTAACTTTGGTGGGTAGATTTAATGTAAGTGATGATGAAAAAAAAGAGGTTTTAAAACTTCTAAAGAAAAAGCTTGCCTGTGGTGGAGCTATAAAAGAAGAGTGGATAGAACTGCAAGGTGATGTAAAACAAAAAATAATAGAAATCTTATCAAAAGATGGATGGAAATTTAAAAACAAATAAAGAAGTATGCCATGAAAAAAGTATTTGATGAAGTTGGAACTTTAGATAGAAGATGTTACGAAGAGTTTGCCTTAAGTGAAGATATACTTATGGAACACGCCGCATCTAGCATGGCAAAATTTTGTGAAGATAAGTTTGAAGAAAAAAGTGTAATTCTTATTGTTTGTGGACTTGGAAATAATGGAGCTGATGGTATAGCATTAGCTAGACTTTTATATAAAAAATTTGATGTGAAACTTTATATTCCTTTTGGAGTAAAGTCTCAAATGGCACAACTTCAACTAAAAAGAGTAAAACTTTTAGGAATAGAAGAGATAAGTTTTGTATGTAGTTGTGATGTAGTTGTAGATTGTCTTTTTGGAAGTGGTTTAAATAAAGACTTAGATGAGAGTTCAATAGAGCTTTTAAAAAGAGTAAATTATCTAGAAGCCTATAAAATAGCTTGTGATATTCCAAGTGGAATTAATACCTTAGGACAAATTTATAGCGTGGCTTTTAAAGCAGATACAACTATTACTATGGGAGCATATAAAAAGTCTCTGTTTAGTGATAGTGCTAAAAACTATGTGGGTGAGATAATAGTTGCTAACTTAGGAGTTCAAAGAGATGTTTATGAAAGTAGCAGTAATACTTTTCTTTTAGAAAAAACTGATATGAAACTTCCTTTTAGAAAAGATAAAAACTCTCACAAAGGAACTTTTGGTCATGTGAGTATTATCATGGGTGAGAAATGTGGAGCAGGTAGAATAGCCTGTGATGCTGCTTTTAAATTTGGGGCAGGTTTAGTTACTGCTGTTTGCCACAAGGAATTAGATTTACCCTATCATATTATGCAAAGCCACTTTATACCCAATAATTGTACCTCTATTGCTATTGGAATGGGACTTGGTAATTATGAGATTGAAGAGATTAGAAATATTTTAGCTCTTAAAATACCAAAGGTAATAGATGCAGATTTATTTTATGAAGAGCTAATATTGGAGACTTTAAATAAAGAGTTTGTCTTGACTCCACATCCAAAAGAGTTTTGTTCACTTTTAAAGCTTTGCAATATTGCAGATATTAACGTTGAGGCTTTACAAAATGATAGGTTTAAATACCTTGAAATGTTTACAAGTAAATATCCAGAAGTAACTTTGCTTTTAAAAGGAGCAAATACAATTATTGCAAAAGGTGAAAAAAGATTTATAAATAATTTTGGTACTCCAAACCTAAGCAAGGGTGGAAGTGGAGATGTTTTATCTGGACTTGTAGCTTCTCTTTTAGCACAAGGATATAACTCTTTAGATGCAACAATAACTGCATCTTTAGCCCATAGTTTTGCTGCAAGAAATTTTACTAAGAACTCTTATTCCCTGTCTCCACAAGATATTATTGATGAGGTAACAAAATTATGAAGCTATCTATTGTCCAAACAACTTGTGAAGATATAAATGAAGCTAAAAAAATAGCAAAGATTTTACTTGAAGAAAAACTTGCGGCTTGTATACAAATTACAGATGTTGAGTCTTTATATATATGGAAAGATAATCTTTGTAATGATAAGGAAAAGCTTCTCTCAATCAAAACTAAAAAGAAAAACTTTAAAAAAATACAAAGGAAAATCAAAGAAAATCATAGCTATGATTTGCCCGAAATTATATCAATAGATATTGAAGATGCTAGTAAAGAATATAAAAAATTTATAGGTGAAAGCTGTAAATAAGAAGTGAACTGCTTCACTTCTTTAAGCTTGAAACCGGAAATTATATGTAAAACAAAATTGGAGGAAAAAGAATGAGTGATATTTTAAAAGTTGGTAATTATGAGTTTAATAGTAGATTAATAGTAGGAAGTGGTAAATATAAAGACTTCCAAACGACAAAAGATGCAACACTTGTAAGTGGAAGTGAGCTTATAACAGTTGCAATTAGAAGAGTAAATATTACAAACCCAAATGAAGAGAATTTATTAGATTATTTTAAAGATACAAATGTAAAACTTTTACCAAATAGTGCAGGATGTTTTACAGCAGATGAAGCAATAACAACTTTTAGACTTATGAGAGAAGCTACAGGAATAGATTTGATTAAACTTGAAGTTATAGGAGATGCACAAAAAACTCTATATCCAGATGTAATAGAGACAATTAAAGCTTGTGAAATCTTAAAAAAAGAGGGTTTTACAATTATGGCATATACAAATGATGACCCAATCATTGCAAAAAGATTAGAAGAAGCGGGAGCTGATGCTATTATGCCACTAGCTGCACCAATAGGAAGTGGTCTAGGGATTCAAAACAGATATAATGTGGCATTTATCAAAGATGCAGTAAAAGTTCCTGTGATAGTTGATGCAGGTGTTGGATGTGCTAGTGATGCAGCTATTGCTATGGAATTAGGAGCAGAAGCAGTTTTAACAAATACAGCAATTGCACAAGCACAAAATCCAATAGCAATGGCAGAGGCTATGAAGTATGCAGTAATAGCTGGACGAATGGGTTATAAAGCAGGAAGAATTCCTAAAAAACCCTATGCAACAGCTAGTTCACCAATAGATGGATTAATTCAGTTTTAGGACTATAAACTAAAAGTTAGCTAAAATTGGAAAATTTATATATCTTTTCCAATTTTACCCTTGACAAATAGTAAAAAACTTAATATAATTCCGTCCACTTTTCGTAAGATTAGTATGTTTCGGGGCGTAGCGCAGTCTGGTTAGCGCACCTGGTTTGGGACCAGGGGGCCGGAGGTTCGAATCCTCTCGCCCCGACCATTTTTTTAGAATATATATAAAAAGTTAGATGGTAGGATTAGCTCAGTCGGTTAGAGCGTCTGGTTGTGGTTCAGAAGGTCGTGGGTTCGATTCCCATATCTTACCCCATTTATTTTTAAGTGCTTCCTTAGCTCAGCTGGATAGAGCAACGCCCTTCTAAGGCGTAGGTCATACGTTCGAATCGTATAGGGAGTACCACTTTTCTGTCTTATTTTAAGACTTGTATACGCGGATGTGGTGAAATTGGTATACACGCCAGACTTAGGATCTGGTGCCGCAAGGTGTGAAGGTTCAAGTCCTTTCATCCGCACCATCTTTTTAAAATCATTTTTTAATTTATCTAATCAATTTATTTTAATTTATGTTTACTTCAAATAACCGCGGAATAGAGCAGTACGGTAGCTCGTCGGGCTCATAACCCGAAGGTCATAGGTTCAAATCCTGTTTCCGCAACCAATTACTACAATATGAATTTATTTACTCCTCAATTTAAATGATTATCCTAGTTAGAAAATTAGAAAGGATATATATGTCAATTACAAATATTAAATTAACTCAAAAAGTTGAAGTATTTATTAGATTAATTCAAAATAATGAAAATCTAAAAGATGCTTGTAGCAAAGCTGGTATAAAAGTATCTACAAAATCGGTTTGTACTGCAAATAATAGCAATAGTTAGAAGGCTCTTCTAATTATGCTATTTTTTAACTCAAAATAAGTTCACAAAACTATCAATTTAAAATCTTATTAATCTTTTTAAAAGTATACTTGCGTCTTATTAATATAAAGACAGGTGTCTGAGAGGTCGAAGGTACTTCGTTGGAAGCGAAGTGTAGGTCAAACTACCGTGGGTTCGAATCCCATCCTGTCTGCCATAAGCTTTTTATCTTACTTCAAATCCATTAGTGTGTAAAGAGCCCAAAGAAGACTGTTTTATATCAGTTACTTTACTAGTTGGACTACCACTTTTTAAAATAGTAATAAAGTCATTTACTCTTTTTTCATGACAAGTAACAACTGCCTCTACTTTACCATCTGGTAAGTTTTTAATATATCCACTAAGTTTTGCTCTATTGGCATTGTCAGCTATACTTTTTCTGTAGTATACACCTTGTACTTTTCCACTAATTATAAATTTATAGCTTTTCATTATTAATATTCACTTTTTTTATGTATGTTTAGAGTTTTGACTTATTTAAATATTATTCTACCATATCCTTAAGCTATTTAGCAATTTTATGCTTATTTAATAAATCTTTTCTCTATATCTTCATTACTTAGTTCAATGTTTTCTTCATTTATAAAACCATAAAAATAAGTATCATTTTTATCAGACACTTCAATTACTAAGATATTTTCATCAGAGTGATTCTTTATAAATTTTTCTACAGCTTCTACTGCTGAGTTTATCCAATATTTTTCAATTTCATCATTGTTTCCTGCATCAAAAAACAGACAATCTTCACATAATGAAAACAGATAGTTTCCTGCACCTTCATATATTTCAAAAGAGTTATTATCATTATCGAGTTTTTCATTTGTAAAAGGACAATATAAACTAAACTTTTTATTTTCTTTTGGTTTTAAGGTAACTTTGTTCATTGGAAATCCTATTGTATAAATTTTCCAAATTATACAATTTGATTCTTAGAAATAAAATAATTTATTTATGAAGATGGTTTAAAAGCGGGCTATTTCAAGAATCTTGTAAATCCTTTTTTGTTACAATCTTAAAATAAATAATCAAATGAGATAATATATGAAACACAAACTTATTAAAAAGTGTCTTTTCCCAGCAGCTGGTTATGGGACTAGATTTTTACCTGCCACAAAAGCTACACCCAAAGAGATGTTACCCGTTTTAACTAAACCACTTATTCAATATGGAGTAGAAGAAGCAATTGCTTCTGGTATGAGCACAATGGCAATAGTAACAGGGCGAGGTAAAAGAGCTATTGAGGACCACTTTGATATATCCTATGAATTAGAACATCAAATAAAAGGTACAAGTAAAGAGCACTATTTAACTGAAATTAGAAATGTAATTGAAAAATGTACTTTTTCATATACAAGACAAATAGAGATGAAAGGTCTTGGACATGCGATTTTAACTGGTGGGGAGACTTTAATAGGAAACGAACCTTTTGCAGTTATTCTTGCAGATGATTTATGTGATGATGAAGGAAAGGGAGTTTTATCTCAAATGGTAGAGCTTTATGAAAAGTATAAGTGTTCCATTGTAGCCATCGAAGAAGTGCCTAAAGATGAAACATATAAGTATGGTGTAATAGAAGGAAAAGAGATAGAAGAGGGTATTTTTATGATAAATAATATGGTTGAAAAACCAGACCCAAAGGATGCTCCCTCAAATCTAGCAATCATAGGAAGATATATCTTAACACCTGATATTTATGAGATAATAAAAAACACAAAGCCAGGTAAAAATGGTGAACTTCAAATTACTGATTCACTTATGATACAAGCAAAAGAGAATATGGTAATAGGATACAAGTTTAAGGGTAAAAGGTTTGATTGTGGAAGGATAGATGGCTTTGTAGAAGCTACAAATCATTTTTATAATAAAGCAAAATCAGATGAAATATAATAAGAACTTTTATCAAATAAAATCAAATAATGAGATATTTGAAAGAATAGTAAAAGAGAAGAGTTATATTGGCTATTATAATCTTCCCTACCAAGATACAAGTGATATAAAAGAGTTTGCAAAAACAGTTACTCAAAAAGATATAGTAGTTGTAGGTATTGGAGGAAGTTCCTTAGGAACTTTTGCTATTCATAAATTCTTACAACATAAAGAAAATAGTAAAAAACTTCACTTTTTAGAATCAACGGATCCTTTAGATTTACAAAGAAGAATTAGTAAAATAAATCTTAATGAAGCACTTTTTATAATCATAAGTAAATCAGGAACTACAGTGGAGACTGTAAGTATTTTAAAATACTTACATACTCTTACAACTATTGATTCAAAAAATACAATATGCATAACAGAAAATGATAGCAAACTAAACAGTTTTGCTAAAGTTAGAGGTATTAGAACTTTTGATATTCCTAAAGATGTAGGTGGTAGGTTTTCTGTATTTTCAAGTGTTGGACTAGTACCACTTGCAATTATGGGGCTAGATATTGATGAGTTATTAAAAGGGTGTAAAGAAGTAAGTGATAGTTTTTTTTCTAAAGATGAATATTATGACTTACTTATGGAAAAAGCAAGGTTTTTAGTTGAGAATAAAAATAGATTTAACATAAATGTTGTTTTTTCGTACTCACTTTTACTTGAAGGTTTTAATAAATGGTATGTGCAACTTTGGGGTGAAAGTTTAGGAAAGATAAATATAAATGGTACCAAACAAGCTTTAACTCCAATTGGACTTGTTGGACCAATAGACCAACATTCTTTTTTACAATTGATTGTTGAAGGGAAAAGAGATAAAACGGTTACCTTTATAAAAATAGAAGATTTTAAAGATGAGATGACTATTCCTAATTTATCACTAGAAGGATTAGAAGAGTTGGACTATTTAAATGATATTAAATTTAAAGACCTTATTAATAAACAAGCCGATGCAACTATTGAAGCAATAGAAGGTTTAGATGATATACCTTGCGATGTTATTACAATACAAGCCCAAGATGAATATAACATAGGTAAATTAATGTTTTCATATGAATTATTAACTTCAACTGTAGGTAAATTTGTACAAATAAATACATATGACCAGCCAGGTGTTGAAGCTGGAAAAATTATCTTAAAAGAAAAACTAAAATAAGGTGAACACTCTTATTATAAATGGGTCTAATAGTAATTTTTATACCCATTTAACAAAACTTTTAAGAACATGTAAAAGTTACTATTTTTCAGTAGCTTTTATAAACTTCTCAGGCGTTCAACTTTTACTTGATAGTTTGGAATTTTGCCAAAAAAATCAAATAAAAGGTAAAATCCTCACTTCCACATATTTAAACTTTACTCAACCAAAAGCTTTAGAAAAATTACTTGAATATGAAAATATAGAGTTAAGAATCTATGATACAAATCATCACCAAAAAGGATTTCATACAAAAGCATATATCTTTGAGTTTGAAGATGATTATAAGATATTACTTGGTTCTTCAAATATAACAGCAAGTGCTTTTAAAAGCAGTGTGGAATGGAACATAAAAACTATCTCAAAAAAAGATGATGTTTTTACAAGTGAGATATTAAATGAGTTTGAGTTTTTATTTAAACAAAGTTTTGAAGTAAATGATTCCTTTATAAGTGAGTATGAACGTTTTTATGAAAAAAATATAATAAAAGAGTTTTCCTATAAAAGTAGTTTTACACTAAATAGTATGCAAGAAGAAGCAATAAAAAACTTACAACATCTAAGAGATAAACAACAAACCAAGGCTTTAGCTCTTGCAGCAACAGGAACAGGGAAAACATATCTAGCAGCTTTTGATGTAAAAGCATATGAAGCTAAGAGAGTTCTTTTTATAGTACATAGGGAAAATATCCTTATAAAAGCAAAAGATAGTTTTCAAAAAATAATTCCAAGTAAAACTATGGGTTTATATACTGGAAATAAAAAAGAGCTCGATTGTGAATACATCTTTACAACTATTCAAACCATCAGTTCCAATTATGAAAACTTTTTAAGAGACGAGTTTGATTATATTATAGTTGATGAAGCCCACCATATCACAAGTCCAAGTTATGAAAAGGTTTGTTCTTATTTTAATCCAAAGTTTTTACTTGGATTAACAGCTACTCCAAATAGAAGTGATGAAGGTAATGTTTATGAAGTCTTTGATGAAAATATTGCTTGTGATATAAGACTTAATGATGCTTTGGAGCATAGTTTAATCTCACCTTTTCATTATTATGGAATATGCGATATTGAATCAATTGATTATGAAAATATTGATATTTTAAATATATCACAGCTATCCAAAGCCTTGATGGTTAATAAAAGGGTTGATTATATTATTGAGAAGATGGACTTTTATTCCTTTGATGGTAAAAAGAGAAAAGCTTTAGCTTTTTGTGCTTCAAAAGAGCATGCAAACTTTATGGCTGAAGAGTTTAGTAAGAAAGGTATAAAATCTCTTGCTTTAACAAGTGGTGACTCCATAGAAAAAAGAGAAAAATATATAAAAAACCTAGAAGATGATAATCATGATTTGGAAGTGATTTGTAGTGTTGACATTTTTAATGAAGGTATTGATATCCCCTCAATCAATAGTGTACTTTTTTTAAGACCAACAAACTCTTCAATAGTTTTTGTGCAACAGTTAGGTAGGGGTTTGAGAAAACATAAAAACAAAGAGTTTGTGACGATTTTAGATTTTATTGGTAATCATAACAGAGCTTATATGGTAGCCTTTGGATTACTTGGTGATAAGATTATAGATAAAGAGAGTCTTAAAATTGCCCTTTCAAATGATTTTGCAAATATTGCTCATGCTTTTATTAGTATGGATGAGATATCTAAAAAAAGAGTTTTAGAGCAAATAGAAAAAGAAAACTTCTACTCGATGAGGTATTTAAAACAAAAGTATTATGAATTTAAAACTTTACTTTTAAATAAAATTCCTATGCTTGAAGATTATATTGCTTTTAGTGACCATATATCACCACTTGATTTTATATCAGAGTCAAAGTCTTATATAGAGTTTTTACAAAAAGTAGAAGATAAAGATGAATTTAAAACTTTATGCCAAGATGAGAACTTTATAAAAGCAATAAGATTTTGTGAGTTTTTATTACCTATAAAAAGAGTGTATGAATTTGAGATAATAAAGTATTTATTGACTCATATTTCTTGTGATGAAAAGCAGATTTACAATCTACTAAATAAAGAGTTAGATTTTGTATGTAAAGATACTATTAAACACTCTTTTAAGTATCTAAATCAAGAGTTCTTTGATAAGTTACAAGTGCAAAGATACTTAAAACTTGTAGATTTAAAAGATAACAAACTTTTTATTGCAAAGGAGTTTGAAAAGATATTAGAAAATAATGCAGCTAAAATTTTTATAGAACATAGTTTAAACTATGGAATCATAACTTACAAACGAACTTTCAAAGATACAAATTATGGCTTACCATTTTTAAAACTATATGAGAGATACAATATGCTAAATATCGCCTTGATGTGTAATCTTGATAAAATCCATACTTCTTTTAGGGGAAGTGGTTTTTTAAAGCATAAAGATGAGTTCTTTTTATTTATAACTCTGCAAAAAGATAAGATATCAAAGTCATCAAAATATAAAAACAACTTCTTAGATAAAAATTTAATCACTTATGTTAGTAAACCAAATATGAGTAGTGATAAAAGTGATGGATTAAGACTTGCTCAAAATATCAAATACAAAACAAGACTACATCTATTTGTAAGAAAGATTTCCCATGAAGATAAGAAGGTTCAGCCTTTTATTTATCTTGGACTTTGTAATAGTAAATCATATGAAGGTAATAAACCTATAAATATCATCCTAGAACTTGAAAAAGGAGTTGGGGATGAGCTTTATGAAGAGTTCACAAAGCTTCCCTAAAAGATTACTCTTTAATTAAATGTTCATATTTTTTATCAGTAAGAAGTTTCATAAAAGCTACAAGTGCTTCAACTTTTCTATCTGTGAGCTTTTTAGCTTTTAACTCTTCTTTTGAAATAGTTTCAGCTATCTCAGGTTCAGCCCATTTTTCACCAGTCTCAGGATTTATAGTACGTTGGGGATTATTGTATTTATCATAAAACTCAACAACAGTTTTTAAATCACTAAAAACACCATTATGCATATATGGAGCAGTAACTGCTACATTTCTTAGTGTTGGAACTTTGTATTTTCCTCTTTGTGCCATGTCTGTTACAGCAGGATTTGCCAATAATCCATCATCAAGTTTCTTTGCACCATTTTTTGCTCTTAAGTTTTCATTTATAGGTGTCCCAATATTATGGTACTGATAATTTGTAAATGTTTCACCCTTTTTATCTTCACCCTTTAAAACATGGCAAGATGAACAAGAGTTATTGTTGTTTGAGAAAAATAGTGCTTTACCTAAGTCTTCTAAAGCACTCAAGTCATACTCATCTTTTAAAAATCTATCATACTTAGAATCAAATGGTGAAACTTCATCACTTCTTTCAAAACTTGCAATAGATTTTGTTAGGGCTTCAAAGGCTTTTGTTGGATTATTAAAAATTTCTTCCCCATATAATTTTTTAAAAGTACTTACATAATATGGATTTTCTAAAAGTCTATTCATAACTTCTTTTTTCCCCATCATTCCCATTTCATCTGGATTTAAAGGCGGTCCTCCTGCTTGGTCTTCTAGTGTGCTAGCTCTTCCATCCCAAAACTGCCCACCAACATAGGCTTTTTTATCTTTGTCATAATGAAATAGTGGTGAAAACTTTGCATAAGATGCCGTTGGTGCACTTCTATCTCCAATGGAAGTACCATTATCTCCCATAGATGCCATTTTTGCTACACCATTATCCCTATCATCAGCAAATCCACTGTCAGGATTGTGGCATGTGGCACAGGCTTGTGTTCTATTATGTGATAAGTTTTTATCAAAAAATAGAGTTTTCCCTAGAATCTGTTCTTGTGTTAACTGGTTTGCATAGATGTTTACAAAAAGTAAACTAGCTATCATAATTATTTTTGTCATATTGTCTCCTATTAAATAAGTTTTTGAAAGGAAAAATCAAAAGAGATAAAATAGTTTTATACTCTTTCATTTGTTCTTTTTTTAGTCCAAACTTTAAAACTTTTACATCTTTTGAAAGTTTTAAACTTCCAAATAGATAATCCCATACTGCTAAGTATCCACCATAGTTTTTATCAAAATGTTTTTTACTATGGTGTATTTGATGTTGTTTTGGTGAGATAAATATTTTTTCTAAATATTTCCCATAGGAAAAGGGAATATGGCTATGCCGTAAGTTTGACCCAAGTATAGAAAAAACAACTATAAAAATATTTGCACCAAAAATCATATATATATCAATCATTGCACCAAAAAAGTACAAAAATATCCCTGTTATAAAACCAACACTTAGGCTATATCTTAGTCCAAATAGTATATTTTCCACAGGATGTACTCTATAAAAGGTGAGTGGATTTAGAACTTTTGCACTATGATGTACCTTGTGAAACTCCCACAAAAAAGGAACTTCATGCAAAACTCTATGTAAAATATATCTTGTAAAATCACTAAAAATAAAAAGTGATAAAGTATATAAAAACAAAATCTCTTTATATGAAAAGATACTATTTTCAATCATTCCAAAGTGTAAATACAAAAACTTAGTTATGCTATAAGCTATAGTTTTTGCACTAATTATTAATGGTATTAGTAAAAATGCATTTATCATATATCCTAAAAAAAAGTAGCTATAGTCAAGTTTTGCACTTGGGTGTAACCATAGCTTTGAAGAAAATATAGCCCTATGACTTTTTTTAGTATATAAAAAATATATAAATGCTAAAAATATAGATGAAATAATATAAATCCAAAAGACTCTTTTATTTGGATTTATAAAATATTCAAATACCATCAAATCGTTCAAATTAGTCTCCATCAGCGTCTAATATTTTTGCTGTGATACTTAATTGTTCAATTAAAGATAAGAAGTAAGAAACATGAAGTTTATTTACAGCATTATATAAATCTTTTGGATTGCTCTGCAAAGATTTAATTGCGTTGTTTAACAAAGTTTGTGCTTCTAAAGTCTCTTTTTTTGCACCACTGTTTTTTGCCATATTTGCAAAGTTTTTATAACTTTTATCTCCAATTATCTCTTTGTTTGCTTCTAATATAGCCGCAATTGCAAAATAAGTGTTATTGCTTAAAATATACTCTTGCTCTTTTTTAGGTACATTTATTCTCCACTCTTTTAATTTATACGTACTAGAGATAAGAGCATTCATAACCAAGCCATTTTCCCATTGTAGATCTTTTTTATCACGGCTTAAATACTCTTCATAAGCACTTTTTATATCTTCCAAATTAGAGATAATAGTACTTGTGATTTCATCTGCCAACTCTTTTTCTCTTTTTGTGAGTGTCTTGTCATTAAATAAAACATACTCTAAGGCATTTACTGTTTTAAATGAGTGTTTAAAAAGCGCTATTTGAGGCTTATCATTTGAGTTTATAACTCGCTGCATTTGTTCATTTAAATTCTCTTTTAAATTATGAAAAACATCAATATATCTTGGAGTATCAAGATAGTCTTCGTTTATATCTCCTGCAAAATAAAATGCTTCAACTTTCTTCCATGAGATAATAAAGTTTTTAAAGTTTTCTGCATTGTAATCTTTTTGTAGATTTTTGGCATTTTCAATTGTGTTATTTACATTTACAATTGAGACATTTTTTAGTATAGAGTCCAATAGAGTCTCTTTTGCAAATAGTGTCATAAAACTAAAAGCAACTAGTAAAATGATTTTTTTCATTATAATCCTTTTAAAAACTCTAATAAGAGTTTTTTATCTTTTTTATTTAAAGCTATATAACTCTCCTTGGCACTGTTAGCTTCTCCACCATGCCAGAGAATTGCCTCTTCAAAGGTTTTAGCTCTACCATCATGTAGAAGTCTATACTCCTTTTTTTCTGTTTTAAATCCCCACAATGGAGCAGTCCTAAATTCACTTTCAAGGGCCATAAATTCACTTCTTCCATCACTTAAACCTTCTCCCATATCATGTAATAATAGATCCGAAAAAGTATATATTTCTTCTCCTGATTTATTTTTCAAAGATGGTATATGACAAGAGGTACAAGAAGCTTTAGAAAAAACAGCTATACCTTTTTCATAAAGTTTGCCTTTTGTAGGGTCATAACTTGGAAGATTTTCTAAGTAAAAAGTTATTGCATCTAATCTTTCATCAGTTATGTCTAGTGCATCTTTAGATTTTGGAGCATCATTACACTCTTTTTGAAAAGAGGTACAATTCTCACCTTGATGTATAGAGCTTGATAATCCCATATCATTAAAAGCTGCATTTGCAACTTGCTCTTTTAAAAAGGCAACACTTGCTTTATATGTATATCTTCCTAGCTCTTTTTTTTGAGTGATTTTAGAGTAAACAAAATTTGCTTTTCCGCTTATTCCATCGTGGTTTACATCATATTCATCAACATTTTTAAGAATTTCATTTTCATCAACTTGAGATATTAAGCCAAGACCATATAGTGTGGGAGCTAGTCTATATGTGATGTTTGTATCTTTATGAAGTTCTCCATAATTTAGATTGATTAAAGAATATTTTGGTTTATAAATAAAGTGTTCTTCTTCATCAAATAAGAGTTTGATTTTTTTAAAATCAATATTAACTTTTGCTTCATAGGGAACATTGTTTATGCTACTTATTGCAATCTGTCCTCCATAAATTGGGTTGGCAATTGAACCTTCATGGGCTAATATACCTTTGTGTAAGTTTGTATTATTTGATTTAATTGATAGTTTAGGAATAAGAGATTTTGAGGCATTATTTGATGTATTATATAAAGTTCCCCTACCAAGATTAGGGTGACAGCCAATACAGGTATTTGCATTAAACAGTGGGCCTAAGCCATCCCTTGCAGTTGTTGCACTAGGTGCTTCAACCCAAGGAATAGTAAAAAAGCTTCTGCCTAATATAAATTTATCATACTCTTCATCATTCATCTTATTTGATGAATATAGATTTGTTACAAAGAGTAAGATTAAAAGTATAAGACTAGATTTTTGTTTCATCGGCGTCAGTTACGTCATCTTCTGTAAGACTTATACCATTTGCGTTTGCAACTGGTACCATCATATCACCAAGTTTTCTCATCTCATTTTTAAGTTTTACAATAACTTTTGACATAGGACTTGATGGCTTGATTTGATAATCAAAATGCTCTTTTGTTTTTGCTGTTTGGTCTATTAAAGCTATTTTTTCTTCAATTGAATTCATAAGTTTTTCAATCTTTGCTTTTGAGTCACCATCAACCTTATCTAATAGAGCCGGACCATAATTCTTTCCATCATATGTAGAAGTTAAAATATTTTTGAAACCTTGATAATTCATAGCTATATCTCTATGTGTATTATCAGAGAAACAAGAGTGTTCATCTTCTTCAGATGGTGTTAAAACGGCAACTGCAATTCTTTCATTTGCAAGTTCAGATTTTATAAATACCCCAAGACCTGAAATAATTTGTTTAAGTGCTTCATTTTGTGTAATATTTTTTGAAGCTTTATCTGCTGATAATTTACCTAATAAAGCAGCACTATATAATCCTTGTGTTCCTTTAATACCTTTTTCCCAAGCAGAAGTTACTATCTCTAAATCACTTACAATTTTTGTAGATGCAGCTTTTAAATATGCTAATCTTCTTGGTGCATTTACTTCACTTGTAAAATCACTTAATGGTCTCTGCCCTGCTGTTAAAGCTCCATTTGTAATTGAATCTTTTAAGAAGTTAGAATAATCTTGATCTTGTCCCCATAATAAAAACTCAACTGCATGGTATCCACTAGCTACATTTGCATCACCACCATTTTCATTTAAAGCAGAAATTGCATCTGCTGTAATAGTTGTAACATCAACAACTTTTGCATCTTCTCCACCTGGGTTAAATTTTCCAGAAGTATCAATAATATTCCCAGATGTTTTAGCTCCATTGGCATCAATTGTATAATCAATCATATTTTCATCTAGTGGCCAAGCATTTATTTGACCTTCAAGTGAACCATAAGCATCTGCAACCCAGCCATCTTCAGCATCAATTGGACCATTTGCTAATCTAAATGCTTCAGTTTTACCATATGAGTCTCTAGAGACTAACCAAGCATTCTTTGCATTTGCAAAAGTTGTTTCATTTGGGTTTGAAGCAAATTGTGCAATTGATTTTTCTAAGTCTTTTGCATCAGTAAGTGCGCTTGCATAACTGTCAAGTGCAATATTAGAATATGCTTCTAATATTGTATTTGATTTACTCATCTCTTGTTTTGAAGTACTTGTTGTGTCCATAACACAACCACTTAGTGCAAGTGCAGTAACAACAGATGCACCTAGTAATAGTTTTTTTGTATAATTCATAAAATTCCTTTCTTAAAACGCATAAGTAACGCTAGCAAAAACTTTGTCATAGTCATTAGCAGTAGCAGTATCATCATAATCAACATAAGTAATGTTTGCAGATAACTCATCAGTGAAACTATAATTAGCAATTAGGTTTAACTCATCAGTATCAGAATTAGTTCCATAATCTGTATCACTATAAAGTGCACTTAATCCTAAAGAACTAATTGTATATCCAATAGAAGCATAAGTAGTTTTAGCATCTGTTCCATATATATTTGTTCCATCATCCATAGGATTTATACTATCACCCCAAGCAGAAATACTTCCAACACCACCATCTTTGTCAGTTGCAACATATCCAAGAGCAAATGAAATATCTGATATATTTAGTCTTCCTTCAAGATTATAAATATCTCCATCTTTAGTAGTAGCAACATCTTCATTTGAAGCTGCATAATGAGCAGTTAGTCCAAACATATCTACATCATAAGAAGCTTTAAAACCATAAAAGTCAGCTACTTTAGGAGCAGAATAATAATATGGATTTAATTCAATATTATCAAGACCAGTAAATTTTGCATCAACTACATATGCACCATCTTTAGTTGTTTCAGTAAAACTATTATTTGTATCTAAATCAATTTCAGCTTGTCTATTTGTGTAACCCATAACTACTGAAGTATTAGGAATATAATCTAATACAGCAACAATTGCATCATTGTAATCACCTAACCACTCTAATCCAATCTCTTGACGACCAGCGATAATAGTAGCTTTGTCATATGTATATTTAATGTTTGCTTCTGTTAATGCAGAGCTATTTACCATAGCTGCCTTATAATTTCCATCATTTTTTTCTGTTATTTCAGTATTACCTCTAAAACCAACTTTTGCACTAAAACCTTTTACTGAATCAGTTTCATAAGATAAACCAATTGAACCTGCAGTAAAACCTGAATCAGTTCCAACTGCTAAATCTTTACTCTCACTATAAACTGTAATATCACCTGAAGCCTTACCATTTGCAAATGCTTCTTTTACTGTTCCTGAATCTGCTAATGCAACAGAACTTCCTAATAGCAATAATGATACTACTATACTTATTTTTTTCATTCTTCTTCTCCTAAATTTAGTTTACGCAAGCACTTCGCTTGCAATTTTATGTGCCTTGTTTGTATCTATATTTTTATGTTTCATGTTTAAAACTTTTAATATAGAACATACCATTTTTGAATTTTTCTCAAATCCAGATTCTCTAACCATTTTTCTAATTTCTCTTTTTAAAAGTAAATCAGACATAAATTAATCCTTTATGATAATAATTCTCAGAATCTTACAGGAAGAAAACTTAAATATTAATAAATATGAGAATTATTATCATAATTGTAGAAAAATACTAGAAATTATTTAAGGCTCTTTTTTATCAGTGAGTAAAGATATGTTAAAAAGACCATTTTTCTGTAAAAGGTCTAATACTTTTACAACTTTTTTATATGTAACTTCTTTATCTATTCTAAATATAATATTTCTCTGTTTGTCTTGTATATTATTGATTTTTTTATCAAGTTGTTCAATTGTGGTCTCTTTTCCGTAGATTGCTAATTTTTCTTTGTCAAGTTCTATAATTATCTCTTTTTGTTTTAGTTCAATCTCTTTAGCACTTGATGTTGGTAAGTTTAAAACTAAGGCAAGCTCATCTTTTTTAAATACAGAGGATACGATAAAGAATATCAACAAGATAAAAACAACATCAATAAGAGGTGTAATATCAGGAGTTAAAATCTCTCTTTTTTTCATATTCTTTTTAAAACCTCTTTTTGAATTTTCAACTCTATATCATCTAAAATACCAACAATATAGTTATATCCAATATAATGTGGAATCGCCACAATTAATCCTGCAACTGTTGTAATTAGAGCAATTGAAATTCCATTAGAGAATATTGAAGGATCACCCAAACCACTTTTTGTAATAGAATCAAAAGAGTTTAAAACCCCAATAACTGTTCCTAAAAGACCTAATAGTGGTGCAACTGAAGCTATTATTTTTATTGTATTTAATCCAAACTCTAGTTTTCTTATTCTTCTATTAATAATATTTTGAACTGATTCTTTTTCAAATGTGCTATTTGTAGTTTTAACAAAAGCCAATATATCTTGTACAATCTTTTCTTTTCCAACTCTTGAAGAGAGAATAACAAGCAATTTCCATAACATTATTGTAAATCCAATAACATTTAAAAAAATTAGAATATAAACTATAAAACCACCTCTATGTATGTAACTCATTAAATCTATTTCCATCTTTTTTAACTCCTAATAATTTGATATAAAATTGGAACCGTAATATTCCAAGAATTTTTATGTAGTTCTTCTGGAATTGGTTCAAATTGTTTTATTTTGTTTATAATTTCAACAGCTGCTTTGTTTAGCCTTCTGTATTTTGACTTTTCATTTATGATGATATTTTTTATAGCCCCATTTTTTGAAATAGTAAAGTTTAAATATACTTTTCCCGTTTGATTTAGCCTTTTTGCACTACTGGGATAAACTTTATTTTTTTCAATTCTTTTTTTCAATTTTAATAAATAGGCATTTTCTATTGCTTCTATTTTAGATAGATCAACATTTTTTGTTTTTTGTTTTGTTTTTTGTTGAATTTTCTGTTTAACGATTTTTTCTTTAAAAGTTCTCTTAGGTGCTTCTTTCTTTAAAACTTTTTTTGTAAATCTCTTTTTATGAGTATGTTTGATAATATTTTTACTTCTTGTTTTAGCTAGTTTTTTTCTAATAAGCTTTTTTTTCTTTTTAACTTCAACTTTTTTAATCTTTTGTTTTTTTAGTATTACATTATTTAATTTTATTTGCATATTTGAATTTGTAGTTTTTGGTGCTACAATATTTTTTTTCTCCTCAATATGTAGTTGTGCAAATAAATAAATGTGAGTACAAATAACAATTATAAAAATGGTTAGTAAACTTTTCTTTTTTTCCATGATGGAAGTTTAATAGAATATTTCTGATTATCAACTTAATATTAATACCGATTATCATTTTTATTTAAAATTAAGATTTCTTAAGTTAATATTCGGGCAAAATTTTGTTAGAGACGAAAAGGTGCACAATATGAATGAAGAAGAGAAGAAAAATATTGATTCTACATCTCTTTTTAAAAATCTAAAAAGTATAAAGATTTATCATAATAGGCAAATATATTATTTAAAAATTACAAAAGCAAATAAATTAATCTTGACAAAATAAAATTAAATAAAGCAAGCAAAGTTTTTAACAAGTAGCCAGCTAAAACAAAAGGAAAAACATGAAAATAAAGATTGCAAGATCTCTTGCAGCTCTTTTGCTGGCAAATACACTTTGTGCAGAAGAATTAAATACAGTAGTAGTTGAGGGAGCACAAGAATCATATTTTGAAGAGAGTTCTTCTAGTATGAAAGTTGAATCAAGTGATAGAGAAATACCTTATACTGTTTCTGTTACAAAAGGAAGATTGATTGAGGATTTACAAGCCCAAAAAATAGAAGATACATTTGATTATACGACTGGAGTTACTAAAGTTGGTAAAAATGCAGATGCAATAATGATTCGTGGTTTTGATATAGATTTAGAAAATATCAAAGTAAATGGAATGCCTGGATTGATAAGTCGTATGGGTTCACCTTCAACAGCAAATGTTGAAAGAATAGAAGTGGTAAAAGGTCCTACCTCTGTATTATATGGATTAATGGAACCTGGAGGATTAGTAAATATAGTAACTAAACGTCCTCAATCAAAACAAAAAACAACTTTTGAAACATCACTCCAAACATACATGTCTAATGGGGTTTCAGGATTTGGAGAAGATAATGGAGTTACAACGACATTAGATACTACAGGTCCAATTACAGAAAATCTATTTTATAGGTTTATTGCAGTTGGTGAGAAGTTAAACTCATATAGAGAAAATGTAGATTTTGAAAACATTCATATATATCCAAGTATACTTTGGAATGCAAGTGATAACACTTCTTTATTAGTAGCACTAGAATATGGACATGAAGATGGTAGTGCTGATGATGGACTTTTTGTTGCAAATCATGATATTTCTACAGCAGCTAATTTAGATATTGTTTATCAAGAAGAGGGTGATTTTGACAATGATGAGGGAATAGGATTAGATATTAACTTGGACCACTTTATAGATGATAACCTTTTTGTTAATTTTGACTGGAGAAGTGTATTTCATACCGATGATAGAAAGCTATTTGAGAATAAAAGTGTTAATCAAGGAGCAACTGTTTCAGATACTACATTAACTAGAAGAAGTAGACATCAGTTTAATAAAAGAGATTGGCATAGTTTTGATACAAATTTAAATCTTGATACTATTATTGCAGACATGAAACATAATTTGACCCTTGGTTTAGCTGGAACTTACAGAAAAACTGATTTTGATAGAATTACTATGGGCGGTGATGTTACACCAAATATAGGTATTTATAATCCAGTTCATGGTGGAACTTCTGTTAATACTCAAAAAAATAGAAGAAAAACAGAGTATTTTAGTTCGGGGGTATATTTACAAGATAAGATAAGTATTACAGATAAACTTACTTTTGTAGGTTCATCAAGAGTAGATAAAACAAAGATTGATTTTGAATGTTTAAGAGGACCTTGCATAGAAAATACTACAAAAACATCAACAGATTTTGTTGGTTCAATTGGAACAATCTATAATATTAATGATATCTTTTCTATATATGGTAGTTTTGGACAAAGTTATGACCCTAGTAGTGCTGAAAGAGTCGATGACTTTGGGAATCCTTTAGATACTGAAAAATCAAAACAGTATGAAATAGGTACTAAAATTAATCTAAGTAAAGAGTTTAATACAGGAATTTCATTATATAAAATAAATAAAGAAAATGTAGCTGAAAGTAGTGCCGGTGGAAATTATGAACTAACTGGTGAGGTTGAAAGTAAAGGTATAGAATTGGAAGTTCAATGGTTACCTACATCTAATTGGCAATTTAAATCAGGGTATGCCTATAATAAAGCAGAATATGTATCTGGGAAATCTGTTGGAAATACACAAGCTCTTACTCCAGAAGTAACTGCATATCTATTTACAAGATATAATATTCCTCAAAAAATATATGATGGTAGATTAGGATTATCTACTGGACTAACATATAGAGATGAAATTTATACAAGTTCATCTGAATCAACTAGAGTACAATTACCATCATATACAAGAGTTGATATTGGTGCATATTACTCTATAAACGATTGGGATTTTTCCTTAAATATAGAAAATTTAGCAGATAAAAAATATTATGAATCAGGAAGAGCTGATAATAGAATTTATTCTGGTGAGCCTAGAAAATTAACAATCAATATTAAAAGAACATTTTAAATATTATGTCAAAAAAGAAGTCATTGAGTAATATATCAAGGTCTCTTCATAGGGATCTTGGTTATTTTTTTATAGGTATCACTCTTATATATGCGATTACGGGCTTTATATTATCTGCGCGAGGTTTAGGGTGGTTTAAATATGATTATAACTTTCAAACAAATATCTCAAAAAACATTTCAAGTGAAAATTTTAAAGAGAAGTTAATAGACGAAGCAAAGAGTGGAAAATTTGATTATATTTATAATCTTGGAGCAAAAAGTGTTGTTGAGAAAAATATAAAAAGATT
The DNA here is from genome assembly GCF_048571185.1 of Arcobacter denitrificans (SeqCode). Lineage (GTDB taxonomy): Bacteria > Campylobacterota > Campylobacteria > Campylobacterales > Arcobacteraceae > Arcobacter > Arcobacter denitrificans. Next base: position 1,589,410 of record NZ_CP182350.1, read on the forward strand.
AACTCTTTCAAAAGAAGAAAATAGCACCTTGTATTTTGATTATAAATATATGCATGTAATTTACAATAAAAACTCTGGTGAGACAAATATAGATTACAAATCTTATCCCGCATTTTTACAGATATTTATTAGCTCTCATTTATCAACAAATAATAGAGCATGGTACTATTTAGCTATGGTTTATAGTGTTGTTTTAGCTTTTTTTGCATTATCAGCTATGGTAATGGTAAAAGGTAAGTATGGATTTAAAAAAAGAGGTTTATCTCTTATGTTAACAGGGATTATTATTGTTATAATTTTCTTATTTTTCTCATTTTCTTAAATTTTTAAATATAAACCTACAAAAATATACTATTAAAAGAGTATTTTTATTAGTAATATAAACAAAAAACTAGGAAAAAGCTCGTGAAACAGATACTTTGGTTTAGACGTGATTTAAGAATAAGAGATAATAAAATCTTAGAAAAAGCATCCAATGAAGTAATGCCCATATTTATTTTTGATAAAAATATTTTAGAAAAACTAGATATGGATGATAAAAGAGTTACTTTTATTTATGATGCAGTGATAAGTTTAAAAAAATCACTTCAAGCTCTTGGCTTAGATTTATATATCTTTTATGATACTCCTAAAAATGTATTTACAGAACTTAAAAAGTTAGATTTTGATGAAGTATTATGCTCAAGTGACTTTGACTCTTATTCCATAAAAAGAGATAAAGATATATCAAAAATATTACCTTTGAAAAGATATTTGGATTCATTTTTAATTAATCCAAGAAAAAATTTAAAAAAAGATGGAACACCATATAAAGTATTTACCCCTTTTTACAAATCACTCTTTTGGTTAAGTTCTTCATACCAAATAGGAGAGTCTACTACAAACTCCAAATTAAAACTATACAAATACAAAAGTAAAACTCCTACTTTAGAAGAGTTAGGATTTAAAAGTGTTGAATTGCCAGAGTTTTTAAAAAAAACTGCTGAGAATAGATTAGATGACTTTAAAGAAAAAGTTGAAGAGTATGAAAACAATAGAGATATATTTTATAAAGAAGGAACTTCTAATCTAGGAGTTGATTTAAGATTTGGAACTTTATCTGCTCGAATAATTTTTAATGAAATAAGAAAATTAGATAAAAAAAACAGTGAAGTATTTATAAGACAGCTTTTTTGGAGAGAGTTTTATAACTATATTTTGTTTCATTTTCCAAAAAGTGAACAGGAAAATTGGAACGGCATAGAGGTAAAGTGGAATGAAGATGAAGAAGATTTTAAAAGATGGTGCGAGGGTAAAACCGGAGTTGTCTTAATTGATGCAGCTATGAGACACTTTAATAAAACAGGAATGATGCATAATAGACTTAGAATGATAGTTTCATCTTTTTTATCTAAAAACTTACTTATTGATTGGAAAAAAGGTGAGCAATATTTTGCAAAAAAGCTGCTTGACTATGAGGCTAGTTCAAACATAGGTTCATGGCAATGGGCTGCTAGTACAGGGGCAGATAGTGTGCCATATTTTAGGATTTTTAATCCCTATTTACAATCAGTAAAATTTGATAAAGAGGCTATTTTTATAAAAAGTGTAATACCAGAGTTAAAAGAGGTAAATCCAAAACTTATGCATATAGAAGGTGCTTTAAAAGATAAATATCTAAAACCAATGGTAGATATAAAATACTCAAGACAAAGAGCTATAAATGTATTTAAAGAGGCAAAAAATGCAAGAGTATGATTTAGCAATAATTGGCTCAGGAATAGGTGGGTCATTAATAGCAGGACTAAACAAAGATAAAAAGCATATTCTTTTTGAAAAAGATTCAAACCTTGGGGGATGTGCTAGTACTTTTAAAAGATTTGGAAACTATTATAATACAGGTGCAACTACATTTGTGGGTTATGAAGATAATCACATTATAAAAGATATATTTGATAAAATAGGCTATGTTCCTAATATAATCGAATCAAAAATAGCAATAAGAACAATACAAAATAAAAAAATAGTAGATAGAGTAAGAGATTTTGAAGAGTTTTTATCTCAAATGCAAGAGAATTATCCAAATCCAAACAATAGGATTTTTTGGGAAAAGATAAAAAAAATAGATAAAAAATTTTGGCAAATAAAAAACATACATTTTGCAAAATATAGTCTAAAGTCTTACTTGAAATCTTTGCTTACTTTTAAAGATATACTTAAAACATTTGAGATGGATTTATTTAAAAGTGCAGACTCTTTTATAAAAGAGACTTTAGGAGATATTTCACTTGAGTATCAAAGTTTTATAGATGCGCAACTTCTTATTACTGTTCAAAGTAAGGCAAAAGATGTATCTTTATTATCTATGGCCTTAGGTTTATCTTATCCTTTTCATAAAGTATTTTATGTAAATAATGGAATGGGAACAATTATAGAAAATATACTAAAAGAGGTAAATATACATAAAAATGAAGAGATAATTAAAATCAGAAAATTAAAAAATCATTTTTTGATAAAGTCATCTAAAGATGAGTATAAAGCAAAAGATATTGTATTAAATACAACAATTTATGATAGTAAAAATCTTTTTGATGAAAAAATAAAAGCATATTATGAAAAGTTTGATTTTAGTGACCAAAGTGCTTTTACAACTTATCTTACAATAAATAGTAAAAAAGTGTTTTTAGAACATTACCAAATTATATTAAAACAAAATATACCAAACTGTATATCTAACTCTTTTTTTATCTCCTTTTCAAAACTCCAAGATGAAAAGATGAGTCAAAATGGTTACAGTGTAACTATTTCAACTCACTCAAAAGCCTCAACTTGGAAAGCTTTATCAAAAGAAGAGTACAAAAAGCAAAAAGAGCTTACTCAAAAGTTTATATTAGAGCACTTTTTAGATTATTTTGATAATATAAAACAAGAACAAATAATAAAGATATTTTCTGCAACTAGTATGACTTTTCAAAGATTTATAGGAAGACAAAACTGTGGTGGAAAAGCTATAAATGTGAAATCAATCTTGCAAACTCCCTCATGTAAAACACCTTTTAAGGGTCTATATAACGTGGGAGATACAATCTTTGCAGGACAAGGTTGGCCAGGTGTTGCCTTAGGTGCTAGTATATTAAATAAGGAATTAAATGAAGAGTTTTGAGCTACAAATCTCCTATAAAGATTGGTTTTATATTATTATCATAGGGATGTTTTTTGGATTTTTGATTTCATTGATTTTTTATTATATAAATGATGAAATTAGGTATTTTTCAACTATAGTTTTTAGTACTGTTTGTGCTTTCTTTATCTCATTTTTCTCATTTTTCTTTATTACCGTTTCAAATTTTTATATATTGCCAAATACTAAAAAAAAGTATTGGTATCTGATTAGTTTTGTCTTCTCTTTTTTAGCAGGTTGGTGTGGGTTTTCTTTAACTTTCCTTTTGTTTGATAAGTCTTATCCTATTGTGAGCCTTATATTTGGTTATTGGCTTGCTATTAGTATTACTATTGGTCTTTTAACCTTTTTAATTGGATTGATTTTACATCAATTTATTTCTATGAAATATAAAAATGAGTTAGCTCATAGTGAAATCTTACAGACAAAACTAGAAGCCTTGGAAAGTGAGTTAAATCCTCATTTTTTATTTAATGCCTTAAATTCTATATCAGAACTAATCTACCAAGATCAAAAAAAAGCAGAAGAGTCTGTTTTAAAGCTATCAAGATTTTTAAGAAATGCAATCACAAAAAAAGGATTAATCGACCTTAAAAGTGAAATTGATATGTTAAATACATATTTACATATAGAAAATATAAGATTTGATGAAAAAATAGTTTTTAATTTAGAATGTGAAGAAAAATATTATGAGATGCTTTTGCCTAAGTTTTCAATACAACTTCTAGTAGAAAATGCAATAAAACATGGCTTTACAGGTGAAATTTTATACATAGATGTAAAAGTTTATGATAATAAAATAGAAGTGACAAATAGTGGAAAAACAACTTCAGAAGTAATCTTTGGAGTAGGATTAAGTAATTTACAAAAAAGATTGCAAATGTTGAAGATTGGGTATTTGGAAAGTTCTATTGAAGATGACAAAATGAAGTTTACAATTTATAGGAGTGATAAATGAAAGTAATGATAGTAGATGATGAGACACTAGCTCTTAGTAGGCTTACAAGACTTCTCAATGATGAAGGAATTGAAGATATTAAAAGTTTTAGTTCACCTAGTCTTGCTTTAGTAGAAGCTACAAAAACAAAATTTGATGTGATATTTTTAGATATATCCATGCCCCAAATGAGTGGCTTGGAACTTGCAAATACTATTTTAGCCCTCGAGCCAAAGACTTTTATTGTATTTCAAACAGCATATAGTGAATATGCCCTAGATGCTTTTAAAATAGGTGGAATTGATTATTTGATGAAGCCAATAGAGAGTGCTGATATAAAAAGAGTATTAGAAAAAATAAAAAGTTTCAAACAATCAAGCCAAACAAGTGATGAAAAACTTTTAGGAAAAAGAGGAAATAAAATTTATCTAATAAAATTAGATGATATATATTTTATAAAAGCAGATCTTGATGAAGTACTTGTTCGTATAAAAGATGCAGATGTTTATGTTAAAAGAAAAATAGGCGACCTAGAAAAGCTTTTAGATAAAAAGAAATTTTTTAGAATACACCGTTCAATCATTGTAAATGTAGAAAAAATAAAGTCTATGGAAAGTGTAGAACAATCAAAACTAACTATTAGTTTTGAAGATATTGATTCTGTTGTTACAAGTTCAAAAGATGGAGCTAAAGAGTTTAGAGAGTATTTAGATAGAAGAAGCCTTTAAACCTACAAAAAACTACTACTAAAACTTCTATTTTGATGATAAAATTTTCAAAATAGAAGGATTATCATGAAAAAATTACTAACAATTTTACTTTTACCCCTACTGGGATTTGCACAAACTTCAATTTATGATATAAAAGTTAAAACAATAGACAATGAAGAAATCTCATTATCTAAATATAAAAACAGAGTTATGTTAATAGTCAATGTGGCAAGTAAATGTGGCTTTACCTATCAATATGAAGGCTTAGAAAAGCTACATGATAAATACGCTTCAAAGGGCTTAAGTGTATTGGGCTTTCCTTGTAATCAGTTTTTAAATCAAGAACCAGGAACCCAAAAAGAGATAAAAGAGTTTTGTTCACTAACTTACGGTGTAGAGTTTGATATGTTTTCTAAAATAGATGTAAATGGAGATGATGCACATCCTTTATATAAATATTTAAAATCAACAAAATCAGGTCTATTGGGAATGGGTGTTATAAAATGGAATTTTACTAAGTTTTTAGTCAATAAAGATGGAGAAGTAGTAAAAAGATACTCACCTTCAACAAATCCTAGTGAAATTAAAAATGATATAAAAGAGTTATTATGAAAAAGTATGTAAAAACCTCACTTGTCTCTTGTAGTGTTGAAGAGTTGTTTGAATTTCATTTAGATTCAAATAATATAAAAAAAATCACGCCTCAAGATACAAAAGTAGAGTTATTAAATAAAGATTTTGTACCAGAAGAGGGTGAGATTTTAGAGATAAAGACTACAAAGTTTTGTTTACCAATTTTTTGGGCTGTTGAGATAAGCTTGATAAAAAAACCAAATATGTTAGTTGATACCGCACTTAGTTCTCCTTTTGATTTTTGGAGACATTCACACATTTTTACAAAAAAGGGAAATGTGTGTGAACTAAAAGATGTGGTTGAATATGAATTACCCTTTGGAGTTATAGGAAATATTTTTTATAGCCTTATAGAAAAACAGCTTGATAATATGTTTACATATAGACATAAACAGACAAAAATTATATTAGAAAAAAAGGATAAAGCTTGAAAAAAGCCATAGTATTAATGAATATGGGTGGACCAAATAATTTAGATGAAGTAAAAGTTTTTTTGACAAATATGTTCAATGACAAATATATAATAGGTGCTCCCCAGCCAATAAGAGCTATGATTGGATTTTTAATTACAAGTTTAAGAACAAAAGAGTCCCAAAAAAACTATGCCTTACTTGGCGGAGTATCTCCAATAGTTGGACATACAAAAAGACTTGTTAGAAGATTAAATGCTAGTATTGAAGATAGTGATGTTTTTTATTCTATGAGATACACTCCACCTTTCTCAAGCGAAGTTGTACAAGAACTAAAAAATTATGATGAAATCATTGCCTTTCCCATGTATCCACACTACTCTAGTACAACTACAAAGTCTTCAATTGAAGACTTTGAAAAGGCTATAAAAAAAGCAGGAATAAAAGCTAAAGTAAAAACAATACATAGCTACTATGATAATGAAAAGTATAATAAAGCAATAGTAGAGAGAATAAAAGAAAAACTAAATGGAGATGCTTCAGAAGAGTTTGAGCTGGTCTTCTCAGCACATGGGCTTACACAAAAAGTTATTGATAAAGGTGACTCTTATCAAAAACATATTTTAGCAAATGTGGAGTGTGCAAAAAAAGAGTTAGAAAAACAAGGAATAAAGTTCAAAGATATCCACGTAGCTTATCAATCAAGACTTGGACCTATGGAGTGGCTTAGACCTTATATGGATGACAAGTTAAGAGAGCTTGGTGATAAAGTTTTAGTTTATCCCATATCTTTTACAGTGGATAATTCAGAAACAGAGTTTGAACTTGTGATGGAGTATAAAGAAATAGCCAATGAGGCTGGAATAAAAGATTATAGAGTTGCACGTGCTCCAAATCACCATCCATTATTTATGGAAGCATTAAGTGAGCTTTTTGAACAGGCAGTATAAACTACTTATAAAAAAGTTTTATTATACCTGCCAAAAATAATACTAAGGCAAAGCTTTTTAAATCTTTGTCATATAAAAGAATAAAAAAACTAGATAGCACAAGGATTAAAGAGTTTGTGATACCTTTTAGATAACTTTTTAATTCTTTGGTTATATATTCCAATTGGTTATTTGAAATTTCAATTTCAAGATTTCCTTCACTGGCTTTTTTGACTACATTTTTTAAATCTTTTACAAAAAATGGTAAATCTTTTACTTCATCGATAATTGTTTCAGTAATAGTATCTTTTGCACCAAGGGCTTTTGGAAGATTTTTTTGTAATATTGGCAAGATATCTTTTATTCCATTGAAGTTTTCTATGTATGTAGTTCCCAATCCTTCAATAATAGCACTAACTCTTAAGATATAAATAGCATCGCTTGGAAGTTTAAAGGGCATGTTTCTTGTGGTCTCTAAAACTTCAAAGGCAAGTTTTTGCATAGATTCACTGCTTAAGTTCTCATTTGAAAATATATCAAACATATTTGAAGTAAATTCTGCAAGCTCAGAAGTAGGGGCTTCATAAGAGATAGTACCTAACTTTTTGCTGGCATTAATATATAGTTCATAATTTTGTTCATTGGCTGCTTTAATTAACTCAATTATTGCGATTCTTTTATCATTTGGCACAGTTTTGACCATGCCAAAATCAAGTAAAATAAGCTCACCTTTTTTATTTACAAGTAGATTTCCAGGATGTGGGTCTGCATGAAAATATCCATTTATAAGCATTTGAGTAGTATAAAAATCAACCAAGTTGGCAATTATATTTTTGAAATCAATTTTATGCTTGAATATATTTTCTTTATCATCAAATCTAAATCCTTCTTCATAACTCATAACAATAGCATCATCGCTACAATATTCTTCATATGGTTTAGGAAATTTTATATCACTATTCTCATATACATGGGAAAATTTCTTTAGGTTTGATAACTCTTTATTTAGTGAAACTTCTTCTTTGATCATTTTTGAGAATTCTACAATAACAGCTTCTATAGAGTTTTTTGTGTAGTGAGAAAATAGAGGTTTAAATAATAAGTTAAAAAAGTTGATGATTTTTATATCAGCTAAAATTTGATTTTTTATGCCATCTCTTCTTAATTTTACAGCTACTTTTTCGCCGCTATTTAAATATGCAACATGAACTTGTCCAATAGAAGCTGAAGCTATGGCTTTTTTGTCAAAACTTTTAAAAGTAAGATTTTCAAAGGCTTTATTGTAAATCTTTTCATAACTTTTTTCACGCATAGCAGGAATTTGGTCATGAAGGTTTTTTAATTCATCAAGATAATCTTGTGAAAAGAAATCAGACCTAGTAGCTAGTACTTGAGCTAGTTTGATAAAGCTTGCTCCTAAGTTAACAATACTATTTTTCAACCGTTTTGGTTTAAGTGGTTTTAAAAATAAAAAACTCTCTTTTCTTTTTATCACCAAATAAATAGTTAATAAAAAGAAAAATACGTTTAATACTCTTTTTGGTGAATAATTATTTATTTTAAATCCTCTTTTAATTTTTCTAAGTCCTCTTTGGTGGCAAGGCCTAGTTCGTTGATTACTTCTTTTAAAACTTTTTTAATCTCATCTTTTGCTTTTTGTTCCTCATCTTTACCTTTTTTTTCAAGGGATTCTAAAAAGCTTTTTGCATCATCTTTTTTTAATTTCCCTTTTTCTTCTAAGGTTTTAATCTCTTCTTCAACTCTTTCTTTGATGATGGCTGCTGCTCCAAAACCTGTATTTAGTAACTCTTTTAGCATGTAAAATCCTTTTATATTATTATTTAGTAGTTTAAATGAAAAGTATATAGATTGGTAGTAAAAAAATGTTAATTGATAAATTTAAAAATAAAATCTAATAATGTAGTAAAGTTATATTTATGTTAAAAATAATTTGCTCTATTTGGCTAAATGTAACTAAAAATCACATTAGTATATATTTTTAATCTTCAAATAACAGGTGTATTTTAATATAGTATGTAACCTAATTGTAACTATGCTATACTAATGCTATGAAGTAAAGTAAAAAGAGGAATCATGAAGTCATTATCAATCAAAGCAAAACTCTTGCTTATAGTTATAAGTTCAATTATTGTGGTATCAGTTGCGATGCTTGTACAATCTGTAGTTTCGTTGCAAGAGACTTCTGAAACGGTAATTGAAAAGTTTAAACAAAATGCATATGAGACAAAAGAAGAAGAGTTGAAGAATTATGTATCTTTGGCTATTAAGACAATAGAATCATATCATGCAAGAACAGCACCCGAAAAGATAAAAGAAGAGGTTCAAAAGTACCTCAAAGATCAGACGGAATTTGTACTTTCTATTATGGAAGGTGAGTATAAAAAGTATAAAGGGAAAATTTCTGATGCAGAACTAAAAGAGATACTTAAAACTGTTGTTGAAAGTTCTAAGTATGGTGAGAGTGGATACTTTTGGATAAATGATTTTGATGCAACTATTATTATGCATCCAATAAAGCCAGCCTTAAATGGCAAAAATATGTCAGATTATACCGATAAAAATGGGAAAAAGATTTTTGACGAATTTGCAAAAGTTGGAAAAAATTCTGGATCTGGATTTGTAGATTATGTTTGGCCAAAACCAGGTTTTGAAAAACCGCAAGCAAAAGTGTCTTATGTAAAAGTCTTTGAACCATTTAATTGGATTATTGGAACTGGTGAATATGTTGATAATGTAACAGAAAAATTAAAACAAGAAGCATTAGATGCAATTGGAGAGATGAAATATGGTAAAAATGGTTATTATTGGATAAATGATTCTAATGCAAAAATGGTTATGCATCCTATAAATACATCTTTAAATGGTAAGGATTTATCACAAACTAAAGATACAAATGGAAAATTACTATTTTCAGAAATGGCAAAAGTTGCAAATGCAAAAGCAGAAGGTGGATTAGTTAAATATTCTTGGACAAAACCTGGGAAGAAAACTCCTCAGCCAAAGTTCTCTTATGTACAGAAGTTTGAAGCTTGGGATTGGATAGTAGGAACTGGTGTATATGTGGATGATATTGAAGATAAAATTATGCAAATGCATGATGAAACTGAAGCACAAATTGAATCAGTAATTATAAGAAACTGTATAATTATTTTTATAATAATGATTGTATTAGCTTTACTTATGGGATATTTATCAAATAAAACTATATTTAATCCTTTAAATAAATTCCAAGATGGATTGCTTGGTTTCTTTAAATATTTAAATAAAGAGCAAGCAGATGTAGATAACTTAGATGATACAGCCAATGACGAAATAGGAACTATGGCAAAAATCATAAATCAAAATCTAGTTAAAACAAAATCTTTAATTAAACAAGATGATGATTTAATCCAAGATGTTACACGAGTTGTTGAAGAGATAGAAAAAGGGTATTTACATAACAGAGTTGAAAAAAGAACTGATAATGAGTCTTTACAAAAACTTCAAAACAAACTAAATGAGATGTTAGATAACTTAGAGGTAAATATTGGTAAAGATACAAATATTATTTTAGATATTTTATCAAAATATGGACAGTTAGACTTTAGAGATAGTATAAAAGATGCAAATGGAAAAGTTGAAATTGCAATAAATGACTTGGCAAAAATCATTAATGATATGCTTAGTGAAAATAAACAAAATGGTTTAACTTTAGATGCAAGTTCTGATATTTTACTTAAAAATGTAGATATATTAAATAGAAACTCAACATCAACTGCAGCTTCTTTAGAAGAAACAGCTGCTGCATTAGAAGAGATTACCTCTGCAATTGTTAGTAATACTAATAGTATATCAACTATGGCTACTTATTCTGAAGAGTTAGTTCAGTCAATTAATACAGGTAAATCACTTGCAGAATCTACTGTTACTGCAATGGATGAGATTAATGACCAAACAGAAGCAATTGCTGATGCTATTGTTTTAATTGATCAAATTGCCTTCCAAACTAATATTCTTTCACTAAATGCAGCAGTTGAAGCAGCAACTGCAGGTGAAGCTGGAAAAGGTTTTGCTGTTGTTGCTCAAGAGGTTAGAAATTTAGCCTCAAGATCTGCAGATGCTGCAAAAGAGATAAAAGCCTTAGTTGAAAATGCTACACAGAAAACTAATGCAGGTAAAGAGGGTACTGACAAGATGATTAAAGGTTATGAAGCCTTAAATGAAAGTATCAATAAAACGACAGAAACTATTCAAACAATTGCAGAATCATCAAAAGAACAAAGAGCAGGGATTGAGCAAATCAATGATGCTGTAAATAAATTAGACCAACAAACGCAAGAGAATGTTGCTATTTCTAATACAACTCATTCAATTGCTGTTGAAACAGATGAAATAGCTAAACTAATAGTATCTTCTGCAGATGAAAAAGACTTTAGAGGTAAAGATACTTTAAAAGCAAAAGTTACAGATTATGATGTAGCAAGTGGGACAAAAAATGTAGAAAAATTTGAAGTTAAGAAGCTATCAAAGAGAAATGAAAGTGTCCCAGAAAAAAAAGAGGCAAGTGCTACTCCACTTGAAGCTCCTGTAAAAGCTCAAGAAATTAAAAGTAATTCTAAATCAAATGATGATGAATGGGAAAGCTTTTAATAAAATAAAAGAGATATAAACTAAAAGTTTATATCTCTTCAGATATTATTGAAGCTATTTTTTTAGATAGTCCAAAATGTTGAAGTAATTTAAAATCTATATCAGGATAAGTGTTTTTTAGATTAACAACAATATTAGGTATGTCAATACTCACATGTTTACCTGAGTTTAGAAAAAATGGATAAAAAGTTATACTTTTGATGTTTTGTGTTGCTAGTTTTTTCACTATTTCTTCAATTGAAGGTTCAACAAATTCTAAAAAAGAACTCTCTATCTTTTCATACTTTTTTGAATTTAACTCTCTTATTTCATCAATCAAATCCCTAAACTCTTGATTTGACTTCTCTTTCTTACTACCATGTGCTATTAGAACTAAAGCTTTCATTATTAACCTTAATATGTATTTTTATTATTGAAATGTTTTTTTCTTAAACTCTTTTATAATATCAACTTCTCTTTGATAAATATATTTTTCTAAAACTTTTTTATCTGCCAAATTTAACTCAAATCCCATTACTAGTTTTGTAAAATTGTTAGTTTTTTCTATTTTTAGAACACTTGCTTTTGTATCGATTCTCTCTTTATGTGTAACTGTATTGTGGTATGCAGTTGTATAAAAAGTATTAAATCCTAATGACAGGTTAACCTTATCTTCTAGTTTTATTTTTTCATCAAATTGTTTTATTTTAAAAGAGATAGCTTTTGTGGATAAAGAATTTGTATTAAAATTATACCTTTCATTCTGATGAAAGATTGTGGCAACAAACTCTTTTTCTGGCATTATTCTTAACGCTTCTCTATTTCTAGGAGAGCGCTCAAGTTTTTCTAAATCAGTAAAAATTAACTCATTTGTTGATAGATCATAATCTTTTAATTTAACATTTATAATAGCTTTATCAGTTTCAATTGTAGTACTTTTTTCTTCTAATATAGCTTTTGTTTGTACATTTTGTGTTTGTATTTTAATACTATTATTTTCTATTGAAGTAATAATTCCATCATGTATAAGAGGTAAGCCTTTATAGTGATTTACTAATGTTATAGGTGCCTTACTATTTTTTATTATGTCTAAGTCTTTTAATAGCTCATTATCAAACTCTTTCTCAACACAATCACTCATAGAAACAACTTTTAATAATGTAGTTATTAATTGTTGAAAATTAACAGGTTTTTGAATAAAATCACATACTCCCATTCTTAAAAATTTCATTACATTCTCAGAGTGTCCATATGCAGAAAAAACTATTATTTTAGATTTAGAGTCAAGTTTATTAAGACTTTCTATTAGTTCAGCTCCATCCATATTTGGCATTTGTATATCTGTTAGGATAATATCTGCTTGGAACTCTTTATATATATCTAACGCTTCAACTCCATCGTTTGCAATGAATACTTTTTTAAATAGTTTTTCTAAAAATAGTTTCATCTGTTTTTGGATAGTTAAACTATCTTCAACAATAAGCACAGATAAATCTTTTGCAGACTCTTTTAATTGAATTAAATCTGACATCTACATATCCTTTATAGAAAATCGTATTTCAAAACACGCACCATCTTCTGTGTTTGATACAAGTAGTTTTCCATTTAAATGTTTTTCTATAATTGTTTTTGACATATATAATCCCAATCCTGTTCCTACTTGCTCTTTTGTAGTAAAGTATGGATCAAAAATATTATCAATGTTTTTGATATCAATACCACCTGCATTATCACTTACTTGTATTATTATATGGTCATCTTTTATAAACTCATTGATTTTGATAACTCTATTATCTTCTCTTTTTTCAACTAAAACTTCTTTGGCATTTTTAATAATATTTATAAAAACTTGTAAAAGTTCTTGGGTGTAAGTATAGACTTGTGTTTCTGACTTATAGTTTTGAATAACTTCAATATCACTATTTTCTAACATCTTACCCATTACTTTAAATGTTTCAGCAAAGATAGATTCAACTGTTACTAAATCTTTTTGTTTATTTGGTTTAAAAAAGTTTTTAAAATCATCAATTGTTTGAGATAAATACTCCGTTTGAGAGATGATTTCATCTAAGTTTTCTTTTAAAGAATCGCTATTAAGAATATCAAGTTCAATATCGGCCATTATGTTATTTGCTCCCATTGCAACAACTGCAATTGGTTGTCTCCATTGATGAGCTATCATACTAATCATTTCACCCATGGCAGCATGTCTAGATTGGGCAATCATGAGTTCTTCTTTGTCTTGTAACTCTTGTTTTAAAAATACCTCTTTAGTTATCTCTTGTTTTATTGCAAGATACTTAATTATTTCACCCTCTTTATTTGAAAAAATTGGTGAGATAAATGCCAATTCCCAAAACTCTTCTCCATCTTTATTTATATCTTTTAATGTTCCACTCCAAGTTTTACCACTTGAAATTGTTTCCCAAAGTTTTTCATACTCTTCTATTTTTATAAAATCAGATTTGAAAATTCTTGATTTTTGTTTTAATGCTTCTTCATAAGTATAACCTGTAGTTTTTGTAAAACATGGATTAACATACTCAATCACCCCATTTTTATCTGTAAGTATAAATGATATTGGAGCATGTTCTATGGCAACTCTTAGTATTTTTAGTTCTTCTTGGATTAGATTTATATTTGTAACGTCTTGTATAGTTCCTATTGTTTTAACAACTTTTTCATCAATAACTTCATGTTCAATGTTACAGTTGATGTACCTTATTTCATCGTCATTTGATTTTTTAAAACGATATTCTATATTGTATGGAGTTTTAGTATTTACATTTTGGGTAAGTTTATTAGATACTAATTCTCTATCATCTTCATAAACAAAGGTTTTAAATAACTCTTTCATACCAAATGGTGCATCTTTTTCAAGTCCAAATATTCTTCTAATATTGTCTGATACTGTTAATTCCATACTCTTTATATCTAAACTCCAATGGGCAAGATGAGCCATTTTTTCTGCATTCATTAAGCTTTCTTGTGAGTTGTTTAATGATATTTCTAACTCTTTTTGTTCTGTAATATCAGAATGAAAACCAAGCATTCTTTTAGGATTTCCATTTTTATCATAAAATGTTTTACCTCTATCTAATATCCAAACCCAATGACCATCTTTATGTTTTAATCTGTGGATATTTTCGTATCGATTAGTTATTCCTTTATGATTATTTGTGATATCTAGCTGGGCTTTTTCTAAATCTTCTGGATTAACTAACTTTTCCCAAGTTTCAAGAGCATTTTCTAATTCATCAACTTCATACCCAAGCATTGCTTTCCATCGTTTTGAAAAATATACTTCATTTGTAACTAGATCCCAATCCCATAATCCATCATTTGAACCTTCAATTGCTAACTTATACCTTTGGGATAATTCTTTTTGCTTTTCTGCCATTTGGTTAATAAGCTCTTGCCTACTATAAATACTATTTATAAACCATATTAAAATTAATAGGAAAAAAATAGAAATTATTACTAAAATTAGTTTTGTTATATATGTTTTTTCTTTTATTGATTCGTAAAAGATTTTATAATCTTTTGTTGGAACAGTGATTCTAATACCACCAATATAGTCACCTATTTTATAATTTTGAACATAGTGACACTCCATACAACTGGGCTTTACTTTTAAGGCACCTACATAATTAAATCTTTTTAAATTTTCACTAAATTCAAAATACTCTTTAGAGTGCTCTTTTTCGAGTTTTTTAAGGGCATTTTTTTCAAATTTGTCAGGGCTATTTTCTGGATTTATAGGTTTTAAACTAGTTAATTTATAATAGTAATCTCCATAGTTATTTGATATTTCAGAGATTTGTTTAGTCATCCAAGCATGGTTTATCTTTATTAATTTTTTATTGTCTTTTGTAAAAATATGATTATTTACTAAGTATTTATTTGGTTTTAATGTATCACTATCAACATACACTCCATTGAACTGGGCATTCCACTCTCTTGTGTAAATTGTATCTTTAAATTGCGCTCTTGCTTCATTTAGAATCATTTTGTTTGAAATATCTATTTGTGATTTTGTACTCATATCAATAAACCGAAAAGCTATTATATTTGCTAATATAACGGAAAAAATTGTAAGTAGTACTGCTTTAGTTTTGCTCATATGTATTAACCTTATAATTTTGATATCTATTATAGTACATATTTTATTTAAGTTATTTAAACCATTGAAATGATAGGAATAATTTGCTATAATCTCATCTTTAATATGCTTCCTTAGCTCAGCTGGATAGAGCAACGCCCTTCTAAGGCGTAGGTCATACGTTCGAATCGTATAGGGAGTACCACTTTATATAAAAATTCCCAAATTTTAAAAATATGTTGTTATTGAATTTGATTAAATGTAGTATAAACTAGTGGTGGCGCGGGGCAGAATCGAACTGCCGACACAAGGATTTTCAGTCCTTTGCTCTACCGACTGAGCTACCGAGCCACTAGTGGTGGTGAGGGAAGGATTTGAACCTTCGAAGCCGTAGGCGGCGGATTTACAATCCGCAGGATTTGACCACTCTCCAACCTCACCGTTTGTTTGAAGAGTGCAATAATATTCAAACAAAGTTTAAAGTTGTATGAATTTATACACAAAAGTCATAAAAATTTTGTATATTTTTGCCATTGTTCTAAAAAAGCATCTCTTTTTAAAATAATTGCACCTAAATCAAGTTTATATTGCAAACAAGCATGACCCAAATTCCAGAATTTGTAATTTTTATGTTGAAGGTATTTACCTAAAAGTACTAATTGTAATTTGCCATAATTATTATACTTTTTTGATCTAATAGAAAAGCCTGTTAAGCTTGTATAAACACTACCTATTGTATAACCAATCTCTGCTGCAATTAGTGTTGAATAGTCTTTACTATATATTTCAAAACTTAATAGTTCAAAATTATCTTGTTTATTTGAATAAATATCTAATAGCATCTCTTTATACTCTTTATTAATCCAAGAATCTTTGTGAAAATTATCTATGCTTTCAAGGACAAGATTGAGATTTTTATTTTTTACAAAAATAAAATCATCTTTTTGGATAAGCTTTTTTACTTTTTTACTTATGTGAAGATTTTCAAAATATAAAACTGCATAGTCAAACTGGATTTCAGGTAGTAAGTATGTTTTTTTATTAGCTAGTGTTGCTGTTGTGCTTATAAAGCCTGCTTTTGCAAGTTTTATATACATTGTGGGAGAAAAGTATTCATATGCATAATAGTTCTCTTGCATATTTGGATATATGTGCTCTTCTAATATTTTTGGATTAGATATTATTTCTTCATCTATTAAATAAATAATAAAATCCTCTAAGAAAGAAAATAGTAATTTGTGAAAGTGATAGCATTAGCTAAGACTTCTTAGCTAAGAAGTCTTAATACTGCTTGTTGATTTATGTTATTAGCTTGAGCTTGTCCAAAAGAACCAATTTGAGCTAAAATATTTTGTTTTGAGAAGCTAGATACTTCTTTTGCAAAATCAACATTTGAAATAGTTGAAAGTGCTGAACTATTGTTTACAACTTGTGAAGACAAAGATGTATATGAAGACTCTAATTGTTGAGCAGTAGAACCTATCTCACTTCTAATATCTTGTAATTGGTTAGATGCATTATCAATAGTATCTAAAAAGGCTCTTGCATCATCTGATGAAAAGCTACCATCTTTTAAAAATTGTTCTAATCCTAAACCTTGAGTATTAGATTGAAGTGAATTTAGAGTTGTTGAGTCACCTGAATCTGTCCCAATTTGTACATCAAAAGGATTACTTCCACTTTGGTCTTCACGACCATTTTGTAAAATAGATTCATTTCCATAACTTGTATTTGAAGCGATATTATCAAATTGTTCTAAAAGTTTATCTATCTCATTTTTAATAATATTTCTTTGATCATCACTTGTTGTATCAGTTGATGCTTCTAAAGTTTTTTCTCTAATAGTGTTTAGAATATCTGATTGTTCTTTAAGGGCACCATCTCCTATTTGTAGATAAGATAAGGCACTATTAATATTTTCAACACCTTGAGTTAAACCACTTTGTTCATATTTCAGTGATTCAGAAATAGCTAAAAGTGCTGGATCTTCAGCAGCTTTTGTTATACTCTCATTTTGTGCAATCCGTTCTAGAGGATTGGTATTCCTAACTCCCTGAAGCTCTTCTGGTATATATAAATAATTGCTGTAATCATTACCTATAGTCATGGAGGCTCCTTTCATTGAGATTTTATTTTATTTTACAATTTATAATATTAAACTAACTTTAAGTAATGTTATTAGTTTTGCTAAGATTTAATTGAGTTGTTGTTAACTTTTTGTTAACTATTCATTGTTTCATAGTTAACCCATATATACTATAATTTTTTTATAAGTAAATAGAATGCGAACTATTTAAGAATACTTGTTTATTAAAATTAAAGTCTCCTAGAAAAATTTAAATCAGAGAAAAAAGGCACTATCAAGGGTTAGGTGCCTTTTTTTATGTCTATACTTTTTTTAAATCAACTATTTTTTGGGTATTATGTCAAAATTAATTAAAAGGTTAGAGATGAAAAGAGTTTTTTTACAAAATTATAAACCACTAAAATTTAAGTTTTATCAAAATATTGATGATTTTATTGTTACTGAAGAGCCTATACGATTTACCAATAAAGGTAATTTTATAATTTTAAAGATAGAAAAAGAGAGATTAGGAACTTGGGATTTAATAGATTCACTTGCAAGAAATTTAAATATATATGACAATGAGATAGGATATGCTGGTTTAAAAGATAAAAATGCAACTACTACTCAATATATCTCAATACCAAGAAAATATGCAAAAGATATAAAGAAATTTAGACATCCAAAAATAAAAATATTAGAGACTTTTTTACATAGTACTAAACTAAATATTGGAGATTTGTTAGGGAACTCTTTTGAAATAAATCTACATGAAGTTGAAGTATGTGACGTGGGTGTTATTGAAAAAAGATTGCGTGAGTTTGGAAAGGTTGGAGTACCAAACTTTTTTGGATATCAAAGATTTGGAAAAGATGTGAAAGAGAACCTTGAAAAAGCAAATAAGATTATTTATGGTGATTTAAAAATTAGAGATAGAAAGCTAGAAAAGATGTTAATCTCTATTTACCAAAGTGATTTATTTAATAAATGGCTTGCAAAAAGAGTAAAGATGTCTGATGATAAATTTAAACTACTAGATGGCGAAGTGATGAAGTCACTTGAGGATTTGAAGTTTTTTACACCAAATAAAATAAATGAAAAAACAATAAGAGACTTTGAAGATAAAAAAATAGTGCCAACAGGACTTTTATGTGGTAGAGAGGTTTATAGAGCAAGAAATGAAGCACAGATAATAGAAAAAGAGTTTGATGATACGTATATACAAGAAAAGGGATTAAGAAGAGATGCTATTATTTTCCCAGAGAATATTTTTGTAAACTATGATGTAGAAAATAAAAAATGTAAATTAAAATTTAGACTTCCAAAGGCATCTTATGCAACAGTAGTTATAGAAAATATTGCAAATGAGAATTTAAGAATTTAAGTTACTTGGGATTTTTATTTGTATGTTTACTCCAAAGTAGTCTTTATCTTCTACCTTGAAGTTTACATTTTTTGCACTTATCTCACCACCAAAATGTTTATCAATAATTTGTTCACTCATATATAAGCCAATACCTGTACCTTGAGATTGGTGTTTTGTAGTAAAATATGGTTCAAAAATTTTTTCAATTTTTTCTTCATCTATTCCTCCACCATTATCTAAAATAGAAAAGGTTATATAATTATTCATCTCTTTAACATCAATTTTTATTAACTTTTTTTTATCTTTGATATTGGCTAAGACATCTTTTGAATTGTTGAATATATTTAAAAATACTTGAATTAGTTCGTTTTTAAATCCGGCTACTTCAATATGAGTACAATTTATAATTAACTCTATATCTTTATTGTTTAAGCTTGACAGTTTAATTGCATTGTTTAATACGCTTAGGGCATTAAATCTTTCTTTTTCTTTACTTTGTTTGAAAAAATCTCTAAAATCATCAATTGTATGTGAAAGATAATTTGCTGCATCTACAATTAAATCAATAGAGTCAAAAAAGAATTTATCATCAAGTTCTCCAAACTCTTTTTTAATCTTTGCGCCACTAGCAGCCGTTGTAATAGTTGAAAGAGGTTGTCTCCATTGGTGGGCAATGTTTTCAATCATCTCTCCCATTGATGCCATTTTTGACTGTTGATAAAAAAGTTTTTGTTTTTTTTCTAACTCCTCTTTTGCTTTTAAGCTATCCGTTATATCTCTAATAATAGCATAGATATAAGTTTTATTTGATATTTGTATATCTGATGCATATATCTCTACATCCCTTATTTCATCATTTGATAAGGTATGTTTTAATGTAAAAATATTTTGTTTATTTTCTAATATTTCTTTTAGTATTAGTTTTAATTCTTCTTTATTTTGTTTTGTTAAATCTTTTGCTTTAAGTTTTAAAAAGTAGTCTCGTTTGTATCCATAAAATTTAACAGCTGCATCATTTATATCAATAATATCTTGTGTTTCAGGATCAAGAATTAATTTTATGGCTTTAGAACCTTGAAAAATTTGATGATATCTTTTAGTTAAATCATTTAGTTCTTGAGTTCTTTTTTTTACATCTTTTTCTAAAGTAACTGCATATTTTGATCTATTATAAAAATGAATAGTGGCAAATATAGTTATTATAAAAAAAACCAATAATATACCAATCAATTTAATAAAATATTCAAATTCTAGAATGTCTGTCAATTTTATATCTTTGATATTTTTAAAGATAATAAAATAGCCCATATCAGAATCAGCGATATCTTTTAAGGTATAGGTTGTCACAAAATAGCTATCTAATATTTTGTACTCTTTTATATTTATAAACTCTTTAATATCGGTTTCTATTATCTCTTTTAACTCTTTTTTTGCATTTAAATTTGCAACATAATAGTTATCTATAAAATCTTTTGTAAAAGGCTTCTTGATTTGTTTTTTATATTTTTCATCTACAAGGATTACTAAGTCTAGTTCTTTTTCTTCAAAATCTTTTGCTATGGAATTTGTTTTTGTAATAATTTCAATTAAACCTAAAAATTCATTTTCATCAAACACAGGAACAATACTTTTGAAAGTCATATCAAAAATTCCTACACTAATAACAGATGATATTTTAGGATTTTTAAGTAATCCTGGGATTTCTTTTCTAATTGAAGTGATATCATCATTTTTTTTAGGTGACCAGCTTCTATATCTACTTATTCCATTTTTATCTACTAAATGAACCCATACATTCTTATAGTTACTATGCTCTTTTATTTTTAAAGATACATTTTTTAAATCTATTTTAAAATCTTTTTTATTTTTTAGAAACTCTTTATATCCACTATTTTCCGATAATGATATGGCAATATTTAAAGTAGAATTAGCCTTATTTTTAATAGCTTCATTTATTTGTTCTTTTAAGTTATTTGATGTATACATATATTTGTTGTGAGTTAATATATCTATTTTATTTGATAAAAAGTGGTCAACAATAATAAAAGTAAAAAATAAGCCAAAAACCAAGATAAATAAATATATTGGTCTAAAGGTTGAATGCATACAAAATCCTAGCAGAGACGTAATATACATTATACTCTATATATACTAAAATATAAAATAAATAAATTAATATTAAATCTTTATATAAATTAAATCTTCTTTCAATTTTGTTTCATATGTTGTAGAACAATTACAATCTTCACCTTTTGCTTCTCCACTTTTAAGGTCAATATCCCAATTATGTAAAGGACAAGTTACCATTGTTTCATGGACTAGTCCTTCACTTAGTTTTCCTTTTTTATGTGGACAAAGATTATTTATGGCATGAATCTCTCCATTCTTTGTTTTAAAAAGTGCTATCTCTTCATCTTTGTAGTATAAAACTCTTGATCCCATACTTGGTATCTCATCTATGTTTAATGCTGCAATCCATGTACTCATATTAATTCTCCTTTGCTTCAAAGCTATGTGATTCTTCTGGGTTTAATACAATTGGTGAAAACTCTTTAGTAAATCCATCTTCAATTGCTTTTGCCCAAGGGTCAACTTGTGCATGTTTTTGTGATTCTTCAAATCTTTTTGCATAAAAGTTAATTTTTTGTTTATCTAACATCACATCTTTTACATATTGTAATCCAACTCTCTCTACCCAGTGAGCAGTTCTTTCTAGATAGTATGCATCTTCTCTATAAAACTGCATAAAGGCTTTCACGTATTCAAGCAACTCTTCATCTGTCTCAACTTTACATAAAAGATCAGTAACTCTTACTTTTATACCACCATTTCCTGCAATGTGTATCTCCCAACCAGAATCAACTCCAATCACACCTAAGTCTTTTATTGTCGCTTCTGCACAGTTACGTGGACATCCAGAAACCGCAATTTTAAACTTGTGTGGAGTCCAAGAACCCCAAGTTAATTTCTCAATAATCACACCCATTCCCATAGAGTCTTGTGTCCCAAATCTACACCAAGTATTACCAACACAAGTTTTAACAGTACGTAATCCTTTTGCATAAGCTTGTCCAGATACAAAACCACAGTCATTTAAGTCTTTCCACATAGGTTCTAATTGTTCTTTTTTTATACCTAACATATCAAGTCTTTGACCACCTGTAAATTTTACAGTTGGAACATCATATTTAACTGCAATATCTGCAATATCTTTTAGCTCTTGTGGAGAAGTTAATCCTCCCCATATTCTAGGAACAACAGAATATGTTCCATCTTTTTGGATATTTGCAAAAACTCTATCATTTACTAGGGCACTTCGTTTGTCATTTTTGTATTTATCATCATTGTATTTAACTAACAAATAATAGTTTATTGCTGGTCTACATTTAACACAACCATCTTCTGTTTTCCAATCAAGGGCTTTAAATACATCATAAACAGTTTTAAATTCGCCATTATCAATTGCACTTTTAATCTCTTTATGACCTAAGGTTGTACAAGCACAAATTCCTTCTTCAACAGCGTCATATTCATCACCTAAAGTATTTACTAGAATTTGTTCAACTAATCCAAGGCAAGAACCACAAGATGCACCAGCTTTTGTACATGTTTTTACATCATTTAGAGATTTTAAATCTTTTGTTTGAATAGCTGTTACAATATCACCTTTACAAACTCCATTACAACCACAAACTTCCTCATCATCACTCATAGAATTTACGTCATCCCCACCATGACCACTATCTCCAAGTGCAGATTTCCCAAAAAGAATTTTTGTTCTTAAATCAGAGATATCAGTCTCTTCTTTTAAAAGTTTTAAATACCAAGAAGCATCGGCTGTTTCTCCATATAAAACCATTCCAATAATTTTATTATCATAAATTACAAGTTTTTTATAAATACCTACTTTTTCATCAAGTAAGATTAGAGTTTCTGTTGTCTCATCTCCTAAATAATCTCCTGCACTAAATAAATCAACACCAGAAATTTTAAGTCTAGTAGATAAGGTTGAACCACTATATCCACCTGTTTTTTTATCTGCTAAAACTTTTGCTAAGATTTTTGCTTGTTCATATAAGGGTGCTACTAAACCGTAAGTGTTACCACTATGTTCAACACATTCTCCAATTGCAAATATAGAATCATCACTTGTTTTTAAAAAATCATCTACAACTACTCCCTTATTACAATTAAGCTTTGCCTCTTTTGCTAAAGAGGTATTAGGAGTAATCCCTGTAGCAAAGACTACAATATTTGAATCAACTAATGTTCCATCAGAAAAATTTACTTTTTCAACTTTTCCATCCCCGAAAATTTCAGTAACTGTTGTATTTAGTTTAAACTCTATTCCATATCTTTCAAGATTTTGTTGAAGAAGTTTTCCCCCAGTTGCATCTAATTGTTGAGAAAGAATAGAACCACTTCTATGTACTAAAATAGTTTTTATTCCATGCATAGCTATACCATAGGCAGCTTCAAGTCCAAGAAGTCCACCACCTACTACTACAGCAGTTTTATTTTTGTCAATTAGTTCTAAAATAGTATCACTATCTTGTTTTGTTCTAAAAGCAATTACATTTTCTAAATTACTTCCAAAAGTATTAGGAATAAAAGGTTTTGACCCAGTAGCAATTAGAAGTTTGTCATAAGATTGGATTTTTCCATTTTGACTTGTAACAGTTTTAGAGTTTTTATCTATTTCTATTACTTTATCACCTTTGTGAAGTGTAATGTCATTTTCATCATACCAAGTTTGATGATTGATAATTGTATCCTCAAAACTTTTTTCACCACTAAGTAAATATGAGAGCATAATTCTATTATAATTTACATATGGTTCTTCACCATAAACTGTAATATCATATTTTTCTTTATCTAATTCTAGTAAGTCTTCTATGGTTCTTAAACCACTCATTCCATTTCCAATTACTATTAATTTTTCTTTCACTTTTATTCCTTTGTATCTACTTTTATAATTATTCCTAAAAAGGTATATTTTTTATCAAAATAACTGTATACTTTTTATACAAATTACTTAAAAAAACATAAAATATGTTTAAAATAATGTATCGTATTAGTAAAAAATCTATCATTTAGCTTAATTTTTAATTAAATTGTCAATAATAAGACTATTATTAACAAAAAGATTAAACTAACACTTTGCCAAAAAATCACAGGATTTTTTTCTATTATAGGTGGAGCTTTTTTGTTTAAAAATTTTTTATTTGGATGTTTTAAATCAAATATAAATTCACTAAGTTCTGAATATCTTTCATTAGGATTTATATTTAAAGCTTTTTTTATAGCTCCATCAATCCATCGTGGAAAATCTGGGTATAAAGTTGTATATTTTAGTCTGTTTTGGGCACTTTTTGTTTTTGAACGTGCTACTTGAACTCCATATGGAAGTTTGCCTGACAACATCTGATAAGCAATTGCTCCTAGTGAGAAGATATCAGATTTTGAACTTCCTTCTTCTCCTAAAAAGTATTCTGGTGCAGAATATAGAGCAGTTCCTAGTAGATTTTCCTGTTCTATGAAAGTATTTATTTCTAAAATACCTTCAATCTTAGTTGAGCCAAAATCTATGATTTTTACTGAGTTAGTTTCATCTATCATTATATTTTCAGGTCTTATATCTTGGTGAATCATCTCTAACTTATGAAATGCCATAAGTCCTTTTGCTATTTGTTCAATAATATTTCTAACAACTTCAACTTTTGGCTTTGGATTATCAATCATCCATTGACTAAGTGTACAGGCATCAATATATTCAAATATTGTATAAATGTAGTTTTGTTTTCTATTTGCATTATAAGCTTTTGCAAGATATGGGTTATTAACCCTTTTTGCAATCCACTCTTCCATTAAGAAACGCTCTAAATATGCTTTATCATCTTGTAAATCTATAGAGGGAGTTTTTATTACAAGAGTTTGATTGTTTTCATTATCCTTTGCCAAGTATATATGACTTCTACTTGTAGCACTCAACTCTCGAATAATAGTATAACCATCAAACTCTTCTCTTGCTTCCAAAAGATGAGGTATTGGCTTACTTAAAATTTGTTGGTAAATTTCATTGGAGTCTTTATTTGCTAAAGAGTCTATTTTAATTATTTGAAGTGTTAAGTTATCATCACTCTCATTTTCAAAAGCTTTTTGAACAATACTCTTTGTAGCATTATTATAATCTTTGCAATTTTCTAAACTTTTATTAATAAACTCTACATCAACAAACTCATAAACACCATCAGTCATTAATAGAAAAATATCATCTTTTTCTATTTCACAAGTCTCATAATCAATAGCTAATTGGGAATCAATGCCTAATGCACGACTAAGATAACTTTTCTCATTTGAAACCCATGTTCGATGGTCAGTTGTTAGTTGTAATAAATTATTGTTTCTAAGTCTATATACTCTTGTATCTCCCACATGAAATATGTGAGCTGTATTTGATTTAATAATTAATGCACTAAAGGTACAAACAAAGCCTTTATCTTTATCTAGATGATATTGGCTTTGTCTATTTTGAGAATATAACCATGAGTTAGTAGCTTTTAAAACCTTATTTGCAGAGTTTCTAACGCTCCAAGCTTCAGAAGTTGAATAATAATCTTGTAAAAAAGTGACTACGGAGAGTTTGCTAGCTTCTTGACTTACTTTACTACTACTTATGCCATCTGCTATAGCAATAGCAATTCCTTTACTTGTAAGATGTGGCTCATCAGGAATATAAACATCATGAAAGTCTTGATTGATTTCTTTAGTACCTTTACTTGAGTATTGACCAATAGATACTTTTAATTGATTATTCATGTTTTTCCTAATAAAAATTTAGAGTTTTACCATGATTTATAAGGTAAGAACTTTCCATTCATAGTGATTTTTACCCTATCGCCTGCTGAATTTTCTTCTTTGTCGATATCCATAGAAAAATCAATGGCACTCATGATTCCATCACCGAATTTTTCACCAATAAGTTCTTTTATACTTTCTCCATAAACACCAACTATTTCATAAAATCTATAAATTACAGGATCATTTGGAATAGTCTTATCCCAATTTTTCATAGGATATTGCTGTAATAAGAATAAAACTTCATCTGATAAATCTAAAACTTCACAAAGTTTTTTTGCATATTCTTCTTTTAGACTATTCATTCCTAAAGAAGCTGATGTAAGAAAAACAGGAGCTAAACCAACTCTTAAAGCAATCTCTTCCCAAGATAGTTTAGCGTTTCTCTTAGCTAAAATTATCTCTTCTGTCATATCTAATTTATTCATTGTATATTCCTTTTTAGAAGAACTTTATAGGCAAATAGCCTATAAAGTTTTATGCAGCATTGTTAGATCTATCTAAAGTTCTTTTTGCACCAGTTTTTACGTGAGTCACATAAAGAGTAAGTCCTGTAAATGCTAAACCACCAACTAAGTTACCTAAAGCAACTGGTAATTCATTCCATAATAAATAATCAGCAATTGTAAAGTTACCACCCATAATTAATGAGAATGGAAATAAAAACATATTTACAATAGAGTGCTCAAATCCCATAAAAAAGAAAAGCATAATAGGCATCCACATAGCTATGGCTTTACCACTTACTGTTGTTGAAACCATAGCACCAACAACACCCATAGATACCATCCAGTTACATAACATACCTCTAATAAATACTGTAATCCAACCATCAAGACCATATGAAGAGTATCCCACAGTTCTAGCTTCTCCAATACCAGCAACTTTTGATGCAATGGCACCACCGTCTGTATTAAATCCATACGTAAAAA
The DNA here is from genome assembly GCF_048571185.1 of Arcobacter denitrificans (SeqCode). Lineage (GTDB taxonomy): Bacteria > Campylobacterota > Campylobacteria > Campylobacterales > Arcobacteraceae > Arcobacter > Arcobacter denitrificans. The sequence goes on from NZ_CP182350.1 coordinate 1,616,141, forward strand.
TCCATGCCATCATAAAAGCAACAGTTAAAGCACCTAAAAGGTTACCCAATGCAACTAGTCCCCAGTTTCTAAGAACTTGATTTATAGTAACTCCTGGTCTTTTATCTAGAAGTGCCAAAGGCACAAGCATAAATACACCAGTTAAAAGGTCAAATTTCATTAAATAAAGCATAATAAACCCTACTGGGAATAGACAAGCTCCTAAAATGGGAGAACCAGATTTCATAGCAACTGTGATTGCAAATACTGCAGCAAGAGCAAGTATTGCACCTGCCATATATGCTCTAATTAATGTATCTTTCGTAGACATATATACTTTTGACTCACCAGAGTCAACCATTTTCGTAACAAATTCAGAGGGGTCTAAATAGGCCATAAATGTTCCTTTTTTTTAATTGATTTTTTAAGATAAAGAATTAAAACAAAGAAAGTGAGGAAAAAAATGTGAAAATGATTTTTTTCTGTATATTTTTTATACATTTAAATAAAAGTAGATGAAAATAAAATGTTTATAATAATAAAAAGGATTGTTTATCAAAAAATCTATTATCTATTTATTTATATTTTTTTTATTGTCACTATTTTTCATAATTGGTATTACCATAAAAAAATCATATCAAATACAAGAGAGTTCTTTAACTGAGAGTTTAAAAAATAAAGCAGAAACAATCTTTAATCTAATAGTTGATATGAGACATTGGAATGCACAATATGATGGTGTATATGTCAAGTCAGAAAAGCTACAGCCAAACCCATATCTAAATCCAAACTATATAAAATCTGAACATAATGAAAAACTTGTATGGATAAATCCTGCATTTATGACAAGACAGATTTCTGATATAGCAAGTCAAAGGGATGGATTTAAATTAAAAATCACAAGTAAAAAACTTATAAATATAAATAATGCTCCAGATGAAGATGAAAAGAAGATATTAGATTATTTTGAAGAAAATCCAAATAAACGAAGTTATTGGAATATAAAAGATAATGAGTTTAAATTTATGGGAGCCTTAAAGATTGAAAAAGATTGTTTAAAGTGTCATTCAAAACAAGGATATAAAGTAGGAGACATAAGAGGTGGCATAAGTGTTACTTTTGATGTCACAAAAGAGTTTGAACAATTGAGTGAGATAAATAAAGAGAAAACACAAACTATTATTTTTTTAATTATGGCTGCTATTGGTGGAGTGATTACTTTAATTATTCATGAAACAATGAAAAGAAGAGATGAACAAAAAATTTCAAAATTAAATGAATCCTTAGAGATGAAAGTAAATGAGTTAGATGAGTTCAATAAAACCTTACATAAAAAAGTACAAGAAGAGGTAAATAAACAAAGAGAAAAAGAGAATCTTTTGATTCAACAATCAAAAATGGCAGCATTGGGTGAGATGATAGGAAATATTGCCCATCAATGGAGACAACCAATAAGTGCAGTAAGTGCAATAATGATGAACATAAAATGGACTGCAATTTCAGAAGGTATGAATAAAGAGTTTATAGATGACAGGATGAAAGAGGCAAATGAGCAGTTGGGATATATGTCACAAACAATTGATGACTTTAGAAACTTTTTTAAACCAAACAAAGAAAAAGAATCTTTTGACTTAGATTTAGAAGTTAGAAAAACATATAAGATTTTAAAAGATGCTTTGCAACACAATAATATAAATTTCCAAATATTTTCCAATAAAGAGATTATAGCTTATGGGTATCCAAGTGAATTTTCTCAAGTAATATTAAATATCATCTCAAATGCAAAAGATGTTTTAATAGAAAGAAACATAGAAAAACCTAAAATAGAAGTACATATTTTAAAAGATGAAGAGAATATATACTGCAAAATTACTGACAATGCTGGTGGAATAGAAGATAAAAATATCAATAAAATCTTTGAGCCATATTTTACAACAAAAGAGTTAAGAGGTACAGGAATAGGACTATATATATCAAAAGAGATAATAGAAAAGCATATGAATGGTTCTTTAATAGTAAAAAATAACAAGCTAGGTGCTGAGTTTGTAATATCTATTCCAATCTATAAGGAAAAAGTATGAATGATGTTTTTAAAAGATTAAAAAATAAGACCATTCTTTTAGTAGAAGATGAAAAAGTAATAAGAGAAAATATTGCTTCAATGCTAAAGTTCTTTTTTAGAGAAGTTTATATTGCAAATGATGGATATGATGCAATTGATAAATATGAAAATAATCTTCCAGATATAGTAATGACAGATTTAAAAATGCCAAATATGAATGGCTTCGAATTAATTTCAGAACTTAAAAATCGTAAATCAAGCTCTTTTACAATAATAGTATCTGCTCATACTGATACAGATTTACTAATCAATGCCATACATAATGGCGTAGATAGATATATAGTAAAACCTGTATTAGAAGATGATTTATTTGATACCTTTAGAGCTTACTTGGAAAAACTTGATAGGGTTATGCCACAAATTATAAAATTACAAGAGAATTTATTACTTGATCTGGATAAAAGTGAAATAATCCTAAATGGAGAATCGATACATTTGAATAAAAAAGAGAATATGCTTTTAAAACTTTTATGTAAAGATTTTAATAAAACTATCTCTTATGAAGAAATAGAGTATCAAGTTTGGGGAAGTGAGTCTATGAGCCTATCTGCAATTAGAAGTGTGGTTAGGGACTTAAGAAAGAAAATAGGACAGAAATATATTATAAATGTTTCTGGGGTTGGGTATAGATTACAATAGCTTTAGTTACTCAAAACTATTATATTTAATACAGTTTCTTCCATCTTTTTTAGCTTTATATAATAAATCATCGACAGCTTTATACATCTCTTGAGCATTGAGTAGATGCTTATACTCAAATAATGCAACACCTGCTGATACACTAAGATAATTTGACGTTGAACTAGTTTTATGAGAGATTTTAAGCGATTTGATCTCATCTAAAATTTTTTGAGCAAACTCTTTTGAGCCTTCAAGGTTTTTGTCATATGAAAGAATTAAAAACTCTTCTCCTCCCATGCGAAAAGCATAATCATATGAACGATTAGTATGTAAGGCAAATACACGTGAAACTGACTTTAGTGCTAAGTCACCTTCTTGATGTCCATATGTGTCATTGTATTGCTTGAAAAAGTCTATATCAAACATCATCATTGTCAAGTTATTTTCTTCTCTTTTTGAACGTCTTATCTCTTTTTCAAATATTATCTCAAAATAGTTTCGATTGTATAAGCTTGTAAGTTTATCGGTGATTGATATTTTTTCGATTTGTTTTTTATCATGAATATTTGAGAAAAATACATTAAATGATGAGAGTGTATAATCATTATTTAATTCAGGATATACCTCAATTTGAAACCATATTTGCTCATTATTAATTAGTATTGAAATTTCACCTTTATACTCTTTCCCCAGATAAATTTTATTTTCAAACTCTGAAAATTGTTGTTCATCAGTAAAAAAGAAGGGATTTTTAGTTCCTATGAGTTTATCTTTGTGTCTATTTAAAACATCACATAAAGCATTACTAATATAAGTTATTTTACCATCAAGTGCAAATGTTACCATTAAAATATTTTGGTCAATAAGATGTATTTGTTTATTGTTAACTCTTCCTATTTTTAAGAGATTTGCTGTTATATAATAGACTATTAAAATAGATATTAGCAAAGTTAAAATGAAAACAGTAATTACCTGATCTATTTTATCGCTTTTAAGGGATAAATTGTAAAACTCATCTGCTTTGTTTAAAGCAAAGTCTTCAAGTATATTAATCTTTTCAATAATCTTTTCAATATGTATTGCACCTTCTTCTTTTGTAATACTAATTGCTTTTTCATATTCTTTATCAGACATTAGTTTAATTACTTGTTGCCGTATTTCTTTCCAGTTTTTAAAGAGTTGATAAACAGTGTCAATATCTTTTTTATCACCTAAGTAATTCTCATAAATTTTATCAAAGTTTGTGAATATTTCTCGTTCGATATTTTGAACTTTCTGAATGATTTCAATCATTTCAATATTGTTTTTAGTAAGAACTATATCTTTCATATTTCTATGTATAGTAATAATGTCTGTTTTTATATTTGAGATTGCACGTGTAACATGGAAAGGATGAGAATAGATTTTTTGAGTATTAGTTGAAAGCTCTTTCATATTTAATATAGTAAAAAGAGCACTTGACAGAGCAATTACAACAATAACAGTAAAACTAATTAGTATTTTTGAGATATTCATTTAAACCTTTGCGCTTGGAAGGATATCCTAAAAAATATAATTAAAAGCTTATATAGCTCACTCTTTCTATGTTTAATTAGAAATAAGGTTTTAAGAATTAAATTATTATTTCGTCTTTTTTTAAAACTTCATTTACTAAAACATTTTCATTTCTTATAACAATATGCTCTAATGCTCCCGCAATCTCCTCTTCTTTTAGAAGAATTCCCATAGGAACTTTTTCACTATGAAGTTGTACTGCACACTGTTTGTAGTTTGGTTCAAAAGATTTTGGATCAAACTCTGCTTTTGTTATGGTGTTTATTAGTTGTTCATTGTAATGAAATGGTACAAAAAGACTTCCTGGTCTGATGTTTTGAGACTCTTTTACTATGATATTTCTAATTTTTCCTCTAATAGAAGAGATGTCAAGTCTATCACCACTACTTACTTGTAGTTTTTTTGCATCAACTGGATTTATCTCTATCCAAGCTTCTGGTGCAAGATTATTTAGTATTGAAATAGTTTTTGTTTTTGTTCTTGTATGCCATTGTTCAACTATTCTTCCAGTATTTAAAGTAAGAGGAAAATCACTATTACAAGCTTCACTTAATGGTAGCCAATCAAGAGCTAGTAATTTTGCTTTTCCATCTTCTGTTGGACAAGACATATTTTCACTATAAAGTCTTGGTGTTCCTTTTGGATTTTTTTCATTGCATGGCCATTGGATTCCTCCAAGTTCTTCTATTAACTCATAAGTCATACCAGCATAATCACAGAGTCTACCTGAACTAACTTTTTTCCATTCATTGAAGGCATCTCTTGGTTCTTTCCAGTTTGGATATAGTTTTTCATTTACTCCATCAAAATATTTTGAAAACTCTAAGATAATATCAAAATCACTTTTTGTATCACCTAAGGGTTCAACAGCTTTTCTAGCATAGTTACATCTTCTTTCACTATTGGTATAAGTTCCCTCTTTTTCACTCCATGTTGCAGCACTAAAAACTACATCTGCAATAAGGGAAGTTTCACTTTTAAAAGCATCTTGTACAACTAAAAGCTCAAGCTTGTTTAGTGCTCGTCTTAATTTATTTTGGTCAGGAAAAGAAACCAAAGGATTAGTTGCTACCAACCATAAAGCTTTTATCTCACCACTTTCGATGGCATCAATTATCTGAGGATAAGAGTAACCTCTTTTTGTAGGTATATCTTCTAGGGGAACATCAACCAAAGTTGCATACTCTAGCCTATCATAAGAACTTGCATAGTTTCTATATCCTGGTATAGAAGAGGTAAATCCTGTTTCTCTTGTACCCATAGCATTACATTGTCCAGTAATTGAAAGTGCAGTTGCACCTTTTTTACCTAAATTTCCAGTGATAAGTGCAAGATTACAAATAGCACTTACAGTATCAGTTCCTAGAGAACTTTGATTTACTCCCATTGTCCATGCACTCATTGCTTTATCAGCTTTTGCATAAACTTTTGCTAATTGGTATAAATCTTTTACTTCTATACCTGTGATATTTGCTACATCTTGAGGTTTGTAGTTATTAAAAATATGTTTTCTAAACTCTTTGTATCCACTTGTTCTATTTTTGATAAATTTTTCATCTTCCCAGCCTTGCTCTATAATGATGTAACAAAGCCCATTTATAAGAGCTAAATCACTTCTTGGATTTATAGGAACATACATATCTGCCATATTTGCAGTTTTTGAAAATCTTGGATCTATTACAATTATAGTTGGTTTTTTACCTGTGATTTCTTCATTCTTAGCAATATGAAGTTTTAAAATAGGGTGGTTATCAGCTATATTTGCACCAATAAGCATAATTACATCAGCATGGGAAAAATCTTCGTAAGAACCAATAGGTCCATCACTTCCAAAGGTTTGTTTATATCCCATAACAGCACTTGCCATACATAAAGTTGTATTTCCATCATAGTTATTTGTTTTAAGACCCAATTGCACAAATTTACCTAGAGTATAAAACTCTTCAGTTAAAAGTTGTCCTGTTGAGATAACTGATACTGCACCATTTCCATATTTTGTTTGTATTTCTTTAAACTTGTCACTCGTTGTTTTAAAAACTTCATCCCAAGTAGAACTTACAAGTTCTCCCTTTTTTTTAATCATTGGTGTTGTATATCTATTTTCACTTTGAACCATTTCATGTTCACTTAAACCTTTTGGACAAAGTGTTCCTTTGTTTACAGGATGAGCTGGATCTCCTTTTGTATAAACAGGTTTTCCATTTTTTACACCAATATATAATCCACATCCAACGCCACAATATCCACAAGTAGAACGAACCCAAGATGTTGGAGCTTTTTCTAGGGCTACTTTCCCAAATACTTTATCGTCTGTTAAGGCATATTTTTGATTTTTTATATCAAGGCCTAAAAAGTTTTTAATTTTATTTATCATCTTAACCTCTTTGATTCCCTGCGAAAAAATTTCCAGCAAGTCCAAGTGCAACTGCTGTTTTATAAAATAGAACTCTTGATACAATTTCACTAGAAGTTGAAATAATTAAAGAAAGAGTTAAAACCAATATTGTTGTCTGGTAATTCCCACTTGCAAGTAATAAAATGGCAAGTAAAGGTAAGCCTAAAGCTCCTATATATAAAGAGCTTGTTCTATATTCGGTATATTTTTTGAAGTTTTTTTCATATAAGGTTTTTGTTTTATTTAGTTGATAAAAGTTATTATCACTTTCATCTAAGTTTTTATAAAAGTCTTTTTGCTTTCTATATTCAATATATTGAAAATAAGCAATAAACAAAGCAAAAGGTAAAAGTACACTAGCACTTGTATACTCTTCTAGTAAAATTAATACAAAACTAATAAGTAATAATCCAATATATGAAACATAAAAAAATATTTTTGTAGTCTCTTTTTTATTCCATGATGGACGAGCTTTTATTCTATAAATCATTGATTGAGCATAGATACCGTAAATACCAATACCTAAAATTAAAAGTTCAACACAAAATCTAAAAACTTGATTGAATTCAAAGAAGAACATAGCTATAAGAAGAGTTAGTCCTGCTGTATATAATCCTAAAGCCAATGCCTCCCGGCTAAGCCAAGAAGTTTTAATATTTTTCATAGCTGTATATGCCAAAATAGGACGTCCAAGATGAAGTGCAGATAATGGTAAACCAATAGCTGCTGGTAAAAATACTGCAATCATCATCCAGATACTTGGTGCTGCTAATTTAAATCCCAAAAGGTTTATAAATTCTCCTAAAACAAGTGCCCCAAAGCCACCTAAAGATATTTGTGTAAGTACGGTCATAAAAACAAGTGGCCACTCACTATGGTTTGGTTTTATTATATGTGCATCTGCAGGAGTCATATCTTTTGTATCATCTATTGTATATCGTGTTGTTGGTTTAGTAATTTGAATATCTGGAAGATTTGGAGCAATTCCTTGTTCTGCCATATCTTTTTCAATCCAATCTTTAACATTTACAATCTCTATTGCAATTGCTCCAGATGGACAAGCTTGTACACAAGCAGGTGTTTGCCCCACATCCAATTTTTCATGGCACATATGACATTTTGTCACTATTCCTCTATCTTTGTTAAATACTGGAACTTCATAAGGACAATTCCAGGTACAATATTGGCATCCAATACAGGTATCATCATCATGAAAAACTATGCCATTGTCAAATTTTATATATGATTCTGTAGGACAGCCTATTAGACATTCAGGCTCAACACAGTGGTTACATGACATAGAATTAAAGTGATTTTTCACATTTGGGAAAATCCCACTTTGAGTTTCTCCTACTCTTCTCCATTTTATATCTGCACTGTTATTGTTTTGTTCATTACAAGCAACCTCACAACAATGACAACCAATACATGCAGTTGCATCAAAGTGAAATCTATATTGTTCACCTTCTTTTGGTTTTGCTATATCAATAGAGTAGTTTCCGCATTGCATATTGGTATCTGTTTTATGTTGTATAAAACTATCTAAGGGTGTTTGCTCATTCAAACTCATAATATCTCCAAATAAGGTATAATGGAAATATTAACAGAAATTAATGTAAAATTAAAATAAATACTGTATAGAAAATATACAATATTCTTAATGATGATTAATTATCTGATAAATTAATGTAAAATTAAGTTTTTAGTTTTTCTATCTTTATTGAAGTTTGGTTATAATCTGGTTGAAAAGATTCTCTATCATATAAATCATTTGTAAGATAATTTATATTTCTATTACTTACAGGTACAAAAACTGTATCTTCAAGTATTTTTTCAGTAATAAATGCTTTTGAAGTAATCTCTCCTCTAGGTGAAATTATTTTTATAATAGAACCATTTTCAATTCCTAGTTTTTTAGCATTTATTGGGTTTATTTCACAGAAATCTAACTCTTTATATTTTAACAATGTTTTTGGTAAATTTGTTTTTGTTCCAGAGTGCCATTGATCTCTTGTTCTACCTGTTAGTAGATTTAATGGATATTTTAGATTTGTTTTTTCGCTTAAAACTTTGTTTTCTACAAAATGTATATTTGCTTTTTTGTTTTTCGTAAAAAATTGTCTGTTCTTTCTAATCTCCTCTCCCCAAATAAAAGGTTCTTGAGATAATTTTTCATAAGAGGTTTCATATATATTTAGATGTTGGTTTAATTTTGTCATTTCTTGATACTCTTCAAAAATTTCTTTTGAAGATGTAAAATTAAATGCATCCTTATAACCCAAATCTTGAGCAATTAGTTGAAAGATTTCCCAATCAGGTTTACAATCTATAGAAATTCTTGTTAGTTTTTCTTGTTTTGTTATTGTTCTATCTAGATTTGTCTGGGTTCCTTCTTTTTCTCCCCAAGGAGCTGCTGGTAACTTTATATGAGCAAATTTTGAGGTTTCTGAATTTTCATAGGCGTTTATTTCAATAACAAGTGGAATTTTTTTGATTAACTCTTCCATTTTATTTCTATTAGGCAGATGATATATAGGATCAGTATGACAAATAACTAATACATCTAAATTAGCTTCAAGCATTTGAGTTGCTGTTAAACCTGCTTTATTTTGTATTTTATTTGTATTCCAAAATTTAGAAACTTTTTTTATAGACTCTTTTTCAAAGTCTAAATGAACAGCAAGCATAGTTGACAAGCCACCAACTTCTCTTCCTCCCATTGCATTTGGCTGACCAGTTAGTGAAAAAGGTCCATTTCCATCTTTAAATATTTTTCCAGTAAGAAGATGTGTATTAATAATAGATAGATTTTTATCAACACCTTGAACTGATTGATTTATACCCATTGTCCATGCACTTATTATATTTTCACTATTTTTATATATTTCCCAAAATTCTTCAAATTGTTTAGTACTTAATCCTGTTCTTTTTAACATTTTTGTTACAGGTACTCTTTTAAATTTATTTTTTAATAGTTCAAAGTTATTTACATGCTCTTTTAAAAACTCTTCATCAATAAGGTTCTCATCAATAATTCTTTTAGATATAAGATTGAAAAAGTCTATATCACTTCCTGCTTTTATTGAAAGATGTAAATCAGCATCATTAGCAGTATCTGTAAATCTTGGGTCAATAGTTACAACTTTAAGACCACTCTTTTTTGCCAATTTTATTCTGTTATGGAAAACAACATGAGCTTCTGCTGTATTTGCTCCTACAAGTATCAACAGGTCTGATTTAAAAATATCATCCATTCTAACAGGTACAAAATCAACACCTAAAGCTTTTTTATATGCAACAACAGCACTTGCCATACAAGTTCTACTATTGGTATCTATATTATTAGAACCAATAAAGCCTTTCATTAGTTTATTAGCAACATAATAATCTTCAGTTAGTAGTTGTCCAGATAAATAAAATCCAATTTTTTCTTTTGGAGTCTCTTTAATTGTAGATGAGATTTTTTGAATAGCATCATCCCATGATGATATTTTATACTCATTATTAATATCTTCTCTAATATGTGGTCTTAAAAGTCTTGTTGGTGTTTGAATTGATATTAATTCTGATACACCTTTTGAACAAAGTTTCCCTTCATTAATAGGATATACGACATCACCTATTAACTTATTCATGTCAAACTCTAGTCCACAACCTACACCACAATAACCACATACTGATTTAATCATCTTATTTCCATTTTATAATTTAGATATTTAATTATAGAACATATTATATAGTAAATAAAGTATAAAATGTATAAAAAATATCCAATTTTATAAAATTAATGTAAAATTAAGTTTTAAATATCATTTTAAATACTTTTTTGGATAAAAAAATCAATAATAATATAGAATTAATGATTTTTTAAGTAAATTGTATAAAAAATATACAGATTACTAGTATATTTAGTATATTTACTATGTTATTATTTTTCATATCAAATTTCGAGGAGAAAAAATGTTAAAACAAGTGTTAAAAATAGGTCTTGGTATTTCAGTTGTAGCTTCTACACTAATGGCTGCTCCAGAAAAGACAAAATTAAAAATAGGTTTTATTGCCTTAACTGATTGTGCTCCATTAGTAATTGCAAAAGAAAAAGGTTTCTTTAAAGCAGAAGGATTAGATGTACATGTTTCAAAAGAAGGTGGTGGTTGGCCTGGAATTCAACAAAAAGTAATTTCTGGTGAGTATGATTTTTCTCATGCACTAGCAGGTATGCCAATTGCTGCAACCTTAGGTATAAATGGAAATGCACATTTACAAGCACTTTTATCACTTGATTTAAATGGAAATGCAATTACATATGGGAATAACATTATAAAAGAGATGGAAAAATATGGTTTAGATAAAACTGCAAGACCTGTTGATGCCTCTACTTTAAAAAAATATATTGATGCAAAACATAAAGCAGAAGGTTCAGATTATTCGCCATTAAACTTTGGTATGGTTCACCCAGTTTCAACACATAATTATGAGTTGAGATATTGGATGGCTGCTAGTGGAATCAAGCCTGATGAAGATTGTACAATTAAACCTTTCCCACCACCAACAATGCCATCAAACTTAATTGCTGGAAATATAGAAGGATATTGTGTAGGTGAGCCTTGGAATTCAAGAATAGTTCTTAAGGGTGCAGGAAGTGCCTTAGTAACAAATTATGATATTTGGAATAATAATCCAGAAAAAGTATTACAAGCAAGAGCAGATTTTGTTAAGAAAAATCCAGAAACAACTAAAGCTGTTATGAGAGCAGTTGTAAAAGCACAAATGTGGTTGGATGCTTCTTGGGAAAATAGAGAAGAAGCTATTAAATATTTAGCTAAGAAAAATTATGTAAAAGCACCAGTTAAAGTTTTAAGAAAATCAATGAGTGGAACATTTTTATATAATAAAGGTGTAGATTCTGCAAACCCTATGTTTAATGTTTTTGCAAATGATTATGCTGCATATCCATTCTATAGTCATGGTATGTGGTTTATTACTCAAATGTATAGATGGGGACAACTTGATCATGCAGTTAATATGAAAGAGGTAATAGAAAAAGTTTATAGACCAGATTTATTTGCAGAAGTTGCAAAAGAAGTTGGTTATACATTACCTGAATCTCCTTGGAAAAAAGATGGGGTTGATGAATACAATAAGTTCTTAGATGGCAAAGTTTGGGATCCAAATAAAGCAGTTGATTATATCTATGACTTTAAAGTTCATAACTCTTTAGTATCTAAAGAAGAGTTAGCAAAAGCAAATAAATGGTCAGTTGAAACAAAACAACCAGCATATGTATGTCCATATGGACCAGCAGGATGTGCAGACCCTAAATATGTTACTAAATAAATAGCATACTTATAAGGAAAAATAAAAGAGGAGTTTTCCTCTTTTATAATTACTGATATTAATGCTTGTTTCGTCTCCTTTTTTCAAGCATTAATATGAGTAATTACAATAAAGTAAATACGAAAGGTAAAATATGAATTCAAATAGTCTAAAAAATATTGTGCTTCCAGCCATTGTTTTTTTTATAATCGTAGCCATTTGGTCAACAATTGCACAAAATGTCAACAACTTTCCAACGCCAGCAGACACTTTTGTACATGCTTTTGGTGGAGTTGATAGTGAAGGTGATGAGATAGAGGGAGTTCTTAGTGATCCTTTTTATATAGAAAATCAGGATGACAAAGGAATTTTTTGGCAAGTTATTAGTTCTCTAGAAAGAGTTTTTGCAGGATTTATATTGGCTATTATTATAGGTGTTCCTGTTGGATTGGCAATTGGTATGAGTAAAAATTTTCAAATTGCTCTAGAGCCATATATCCAAATTTTTAAGCCAGTATCACCATTAGCTTGGTTACCACTTTTACTTTTTGTTTTTCAAGATATAAATGCAACAGCAATTTCAACTATTTTTGTAACTTCAATTTGGCCAATTATCATAAATACTTCACTTGGTGTTAAAAGTGTGAGTGAAGATTATATGAATGTGGCAAAGGTTTTACAGTTCACTCCAATGGAAAAAATTAGAAAGATAATTTTACCTGTAGCAGTTCCTTACATATTTACAGGAATGAGACTAAGTCTTGGTATTGCATGGCTTGTAATTGTCGCTGCGGAGATGTTAACAGGTGGTATTGGTATTGGATTTTGGATTTGGGATGAATATAATAACCTTAATTATTTTAACATCATCATTGGTATTATAATTGTTGGTCTTGTTGGATTTTTATTAGATGTTATTATGGGAAAAATTGCAGATTTTTTTGATTATAGAAAGAGAGTTTAAAGATGGAAAAGAAATTTTTGAGTTTAGAGTTTGTAGATAAAGTTTTCCCTTTACCAAACGCAAAAGAGTATGTGGCAGTTAAAGATGTAAATTTAAGAATTAAAAAAGATGAAATTGTATCAATAATTGGACATAGTGGCTGTGGTAAAAGTACTTTATTAAATATGATTGCAGGACTTGATACAGTTAGTTCTGGTGGAGTTTTTTTAAATAATAAAGAGGTAAATGGACCAGGACCTGAAAGAGCAGTTGTTTTTCAAAACCACTCTTTATTACCATGGCTTACAGTTTTTCAAAATATTGAATTAGCAGTTAAAAAAGTAATGCCAGAGTTAAATAAAACAGAACTAGAAGAGAGAGTTGATAAGTTTGTTGATATGGTTAATTTGACTCATGCTAGGGATAAGTTCCCAGGCGAGATATCAGGTGGTATGAAACAGCGTGTAGGAATTGCAAGAGCTTTATCAATTAGACCAGAAGTTTTACTTATGGATGAACCATTTGGAGCACTGGATTCTCTAACTCGTGCAAATCTACAAGAGCATCTTATGAGAATACAACAAAGTGTAAAAAATACAGTTATCATTATCACACATGATATTGATGAAGCAGTTTTATTAAGTGACAGAGTTGTAATGATGACCAATGGACCAAGTGCAACTATTGGTGAAGTTTTAGAAGTAAATTTACCACATCCAAGAAATAGAGTTGAGCTACAAAAAGATCCTGAATATATAAGATGTAGAGAGGCAATACTAAGTTTCCTTTATGAAAAATTTGCAAAAGAAGATGAATAAAATTATTTAAAAAAAGTTGATTAAATCTTTAATCAACTTTAACTACTAAGGGAAATCATGAAAACTATTTTAACTTCAATAAATATAAAGAACAAATTAATCCTTTTAATAATAATTCCACTTTTATCATTTGTAATTGTTGTACTTGATTTAATAAATGAAAATTATAAGATATACAATGAATACAATAAATTGAAAATTTCTATTGAAAAAAGTGCTTCATTATCAAAAATCGATAAGATAAATTTATTGTTTATTAATGTAGATGAAAAAGATGATTATCTTAAAATAGTTGATAAAAAAATTAAATCTTCTTATGATAAATTAATTTTTAGTACAGCCACTTTAATAGGTATACTAGTTATTTCCTTATATATTTTTCTAAGTATTTTAAAAAATATTACTCAATCGCTTTTTCTAATAAGAGAGGGCATGGGCAAGTTTTTTAATTATTTAACTTCAACTGAAAAAGAGTTGGAAGAGATTGACTTAGACTCTAAAGATGACTTTGGACAAATGGCATATGAATTAAATCAAAATATCATAAAAATAAAAGAGGGTTTAGCCCTAGACAATGAAGTAATAAATGAAGCAAAATTTGTATCAAAAATGGTCGGACGTGGCTTTTTAGTTTATAGAATAAATGGTGAAGCAAATAACTATTATATAAATGAATTAAAAGATAATTTCAATCATATGATAGATAGCCTAAGAGTAAATATTGTTAATTCATTCCAAACTTCATTAAACTATGCAAATAGAGACTTTAAGGTAAAAGCAGACAAGAGTGATATTGGTGCTATTGTAAACACACTTCTTAGATGTTTAAATATGATAGGTACAAATATTTCAGAATTTTTAGCAATGGTAAATAAAAATGGAAAAATTTTAGATGAACGTTCTCAAGAGTTACTTGAACTTGTAAATCAACTACATCTAGCTTCAATTAATCAAGCAGCTTCCTTAGAACAAACAACAGCCTCTATACATGATATTACTAATAGTATTACTGATACATCATTAAAGGCTGTAAATATGCTTGAAATAGCAAATTCAACTAAGTCTTATGCAAATGAGGGAATAAAATTAGTTGAAAATACACAGAATTCAATGGGAGAGATAAATAGTTCTACAAAAGCAATATATGAAGCGATATCTATTATTGATAATATTGCTTTCCAAACAAATATTTTATCACTAAATGCAGCAGTAGAAGCTGCAACTGCAGGTGAAGCTGGAAAAGGTTTTGCAGTTGTTGCACAAGAAGTTAGAAATCTTGCAACAAGAAGTGCAGAAGCTGCAAAAGATATAAAGAATTTAGTAGAAACTGCTAATAAAAAATCTGATGAAGGTAAAAAATATTCAGAAGAGATGATGAATAGCTTTAATAAATTAAATTCAATGATTGAAGAGAATAGAAATATAATAGACGAGGTTGCAACAGCCAATGAACGTCAAATGCAAAATTTATCACAAATCAATGAAACGATGAGTAACTTAGATAAAATCACCCAAGAAAATGCAAATATGGCAACGAAAACAAAAGATGTAGCTGTTTTAACAAATAAAGTTGCAGCAGATATGATTCAGGCTGTTTCATTAAATGAGTATGACATTAGTGTAGAGAAAAGAATAATTGATTTTGAGTTTACTCAAAAACTGAATAATATAAAAATAGAGTTTGCAAAATACAAACAAGCTGTATTAAATCAAGTTAATAGTAATTCTTCAACAATAAATATGGATATTAGCCATAAAAAGAATATTGAAGCATTTATAAGTGAATATGATTTTAAAATGGAAAGTAAAAGTGACTTATGGCAAATATTTAAAAATAAAACTGAGAACTTAAGTACCTTACTAAGTGATTATGGGATTTTTCTTAAGAACAAAAATGAGTTAAAAATTTTAGAAACATCAACTATAATTGAAGATAGTTTAGATGAGATATTTGATAATTTAAATAGTTTTAAGGAATTAAATTAAAGTAGTAATTACTACTTTAATTTTATATATTCATCATGGATATAAATTGTATCTCCAAAAACAATAACTTTATCTTCTTCATCAAAAGAATAGTCATAAATTTTATCAGTTTTAAAATCTTCTGAGATATTTACAAGATAACCTTGTGATTCTAAAGCATATATTGAACTTCCAAAAGCTAAGGCATAAAACTTAGCATATTTATATTTTTTTCTATCCATTATATTTAATGAAATATCAGTTTTTATGATTTGACCATCAATTGTTGCTAAATATATATCTGTACCATGGGCAATAATATCTCTTAAGTCATACTCTTTTATGTTAAGTACACCATCACCTACAGAGATAACTTTTTTAGAACTTGCTGCTATTAAAGTGTTATTTACTACATTTAAATAGATGATATTATTAAACTTATTGTCAGCATCAACAATAATATTTCTAACTACTTTATAGTTTTGAGCAGATACAACTAAAATTTTCCCATCAAGTGTTGGAAATAGTATTAAGTTTGACATAAAAAATGGTGCTGCAATTCTATTGTCATTTGCTAAGGATTTTGATAAATATTCTTTAAATAAAATTTTCCCATCTCTTAAATCATAAGCCATGATTGAATTATCGCTATTTACTAAAGCTAAAATATCATCTTTCATACTTGCTGCAACAACTGCTGTATTTGTTACTATCTCTTTCTTGCCTACAAAAATCTTATCTTTAATATTTGTAGAGATAACCTTTCCCTCATTTAAGTTTAAAAACTCAAAACCTTCAGCAAGTTTTATATTTGAAACACCTTTTGAACTAATAAATTGCCCATTATCAAGTGTTGCTCCATCTCTATTAAATGATTTTATACTAGAGCTTATAGACTTACTATCTTGGTTAAAAGATGTAGTGTCTTCAGGTTCAAAATACTGTTTTTTAGAACAAGCAGTAAATAGAAAGATTGCTGAAATTAAAATTAGTAAATGTTTCATTATATACCTTTATTTTGTTATTAAATAGTGCTCTAATAGTGCAACTAAATCTTTAACTTGAGATGTTTCAGGAATCATTTTAAGTGCATTCTTTGCTTCTTCATATTTTCCTGTTTGAGCTAAAATAAGTGCTCTGTTAAATATTGCAAATTCTTTTAGTAAAAAGTTTTTTTCCATAGAAACGTCATTTAGTTTTTTGATATTTTGCTCTTTTATAGCCTTTTCATATGCTAAGAGCTCTTTAAAAAATTTTGTATTTATTGAAATATCTTTTTTCTGAGAATTAAACAATACTATTTCATATAGTCTAGTATTTAAGCCTTTCAGAGTCTCTAAAGCTTTTTCATCATTAGGATTTTTCAATAACTCTTGAAAAACTATATTTGCTTTTATTTTATTTTGTTCTTTTAAATATGAAGTTACACTAATAGCTATTACTGCTACAACTACTATCACAACAGCAGATATAATTAATAGTTTGTATTTTTTGAAAAATCTTTCAAGTTTTACAAAGCCTTCTAAAAATTTTTCTTCACTATTAAGCTCTTCTTTTACGAAATCCACATTCTCTTTTAAACTCATTGATTAACCTTCTAAAAAATTAGCTATAAGTGTACAAAAATTTTCATAAAATCTTACTTTTATAAAAAATTATATATAATACAAGCCTATTAAAGTATTGGGGTTAAGATGAATAAAATTATATTATCAGTTATTGTTTTAGTATTTTCATTAAATTTTTTACATGCAGAAGATAATACAGATAAAAAAGACGCACAAAGTAGATTTGAATCTTTATCAAAATTAACAAATGTAATTGGAACTGTTGAAAAATATTATGTAGATGAATTAAAGTTACAAGAGATAGTAGATAAAGCCTTAAAAGGTCTGATGCAAGAGTTAGATGCACATTCAACTTTTATGGATAAAAAATATTTCAAAGAGATGCAAATTCAGACAAATGGTGAATTTGGAGGATTAGGGATAACTGTTGGCATGAGAGATGGTGCTTTAACTGTTATTTCACCAATTGATGGGACACCTGCATATGAAGCTGGTGTTAAATCTGAAGATATTATTTTGAAAATTGATGATAAATCAACTCTTAATATGACTTTAGATGAAGCAGTTGGACTAATGCGTGGAAAGCCAAAAACTCCTATTTCTTTGACAGTTGTTAGAAAACTTGAATCAAAACCTATAACTATAGAGATTATTAGAGATATAATTAAAATAGAATCTGTAAAATCTAAAACTATTGGAAAAGATATTTTATACCTTAGAGTTACAAGTTTTGATAAAAATGTTACAGATGGTTTAACTAAAATAATCAAAAAAAATAAAGATACTAAAGGAATTATTTTAGACTTAAGAAATAATCCTGGTGGACTACTAACACAAGCAATAGGAGTAGTTGACCTGTTTGTTGATAAAGGAATTATTGTTTCTCAAAAGGGTAGAGACAGTGAAAATGAAGAGGTATTTAATGCAAGTTATTCTAAAACACTTTCAAGAATGCCATTAGTTGTACTTGTAAATGGTGGTAGTGCTTCAGCTTCAGAAATTGTAAGTGGTGCACTGCAAGACCACAAAAGAGCAATTTTAGTTGGACAAAAAACATTTGGAAAGGGTTCTGTTCAAGTTGTATTACCTATTACTTCAGATAAAAGTGAAGGTATAAAATTAACTATTGCCAAATATTATTTGCCAAGTGGAAGAACAATCCAAGCAACTGGTATTATTCCTGATATTATTTCATACCCTGGGGCTGCAGTTCAAGCACCAGATATGGATTTTGCTATAAAAGAAGCAGATTTGAAAAAACACTTAGAGAGTGAGTTAGAAAAAGTTGATGGAAAGATAAAGAAAGTAGAAAAAACAAAAAATAAAAAAGTTGATGAAAGAGTTATCACAGATGAAGATGCTTTAAAAGATAATCAGCTAAAAACTGGGATTGATATCTTAAAAAGTTTAATAATTACTAACTAAATAATAAGTTAGAACCTTTAGATAAAAGTGAACTACTTCACTTTTATAGATTTACAAGTGCAAATTATATAAAAAGAACAATTGGAGGAAAATAATGAAAATAAGTGATATTGTAGCACTTGGTCTTTGGCCTGAATCAAAGAAAACTACAACGCAAAAAGGTATTTTAGAACTTGAAGAGTTAGGCTATAACTTGTTTTATATTGGTAAAAATGCAGATCTTTATACCTGTCCAGGAGAAGAACAAAAAGTATTATTAGTGAGAAGTGATAGATGTTCTGTTTTTGATATTCCTTTAAATCTAGAAATTGAAGGAAAAGGTATTTGGCAAACTGCAATATCTAACAATGGAGCAAAATTTGCAGAAGAAGCAGGTATTAAAACAGCAATTTTATCTGAAACTGTTGACCAATCTTTAAATGTAGCACCTAGATGTCAATTGATGGAATTATGTAAAGCCTTAGAAACAGAGATTGATGGAGATATTGTACAGTTTGAATTTATTTTCAGAAACTATTTAACAGGTTCATTACTTGATGCAACTCAAAAAGGCAATGATCCTTATGGTTTAGACTTAGATTCAAGTTTGCAAGAGTGGCATAAGTTTGATACTCCAATTTTTACTCCAACTACAAAAGGTGTTAAAGATATTCCTTTAAACTCTGCAAAGGTGAGAGAAAAGTTTCCTGAGATTATTTCAAGTTTAGAAAAACTTTTTAAAGATTTTACACAGTATGCCCATGATAATGGTATTATTATTGTAGATACAAAACTTGAAGTATTTGTAAATGAAAAAGGAGAATGGATTTTAGGTGATGAAATTTTAACACCTGAGAGTTCAAGATTTATTTCAAAAGAGAAGTTTGATGCTAAAAACTTTATTTCAATGGATAAACAAATCCTTAGAAACTTTGCAAAAGAAAACTCTTGGAAAGAGAAAGCAAAAGATTTAAAAGATGGTGAAAAATTAGATGTTGAAGTTCCAGCTTCTATAAAAAACGAGGTTTTAAGTGGATATAAAACTATCCATGAAAGATTAAGTAAATAGTTTTAAATGAAGTACTTGATACTTTATTAATCTAAATTGCTAAAGGTATGTTTAGATATAATCGCAAAAATATAAATTGAAGGTAATAAATGAAAGCAATCGTAAATGTAGCATTGAAACAAGGTGTATTAGATGACCAAGGAAAAGCAACACATCACGCTTTGGATACTTTAGGATTTAAAGAAGTTGTAAAAGATGTAAGAATTGGGAAACAAATTATTTTAGAATTAAACTCTTCAACAAAAGAAGATGCCCAAACAGAAGTTACAAAAATGTGTGAAAAATTACTTGCAAATACTGTAATTGAAGATTACAATATTCAAATTATAGAGTAGAATGATGAACGTAGCAGTATTACAATTTCCAGGTACAAATTGTGAGTATGACACAAAGTATGCATTTGTAAAACTAGGTGCAAATGTTGAAATCATATGGCACAAAGATACAAAACTACCTGAAAACATAGATTTAATAGTTATTCCTGGTGGATTTTCATATGGAGATTATTTAAGATCAGGTGCAATTGCAAGATTTGCAAATATTATGGAATCAGTAAAAGAGTTTGCCACAAAAGGTGGAAAAGTTTTAGGGATTTGTAATGGATTCCAAATCTTACTTGAAGCTGGACTTCTTCCTGGTGCTATGAAAAGAAATGATTCATTACATTTTATTTCAAAGTATAATCATTTAAAAGTTATAGAAAATGAAAATGATTTTTTAAAAAGTCTTGAAAAAAATGATGTAGTAAATATACCAATTGCACACCATGATGGAAACTACTTCATTGATGATAATGGTTTAAAAGAGCTTGAATCAAATAAACAGATACTTTTAAAGTATTGTGATGAAAAAGGAAATCTTTTAAATATAAATGGTTCTGTTTCAAATATCGCAGGTATTTGTAATAAAGAAAAAAATGTTTATGGACTTATGCCTCACCCTGAACGTGCAATAGAAACACTTCTTGGATGTGATGATGGTGTTAAGATGCTAGAAGGTTTCTTCAAATAATAAGAGGTAGTTTTACTACTTCTTAAAATAGGAAAAATATGAAAAATATTTTTTATTTACTTCTTATTTCAGTTTTATTATTTGCTAATGAAACTGAACCTCAAAACTCTTCTGAATTTACAAAAAAAGAGACTTCCGTTTTTGATACTAACAATAGTGCACAAGTTGAAGAATTAAAACCAAGCTATTTTGAAGAGATTATTAACTACGACTTGGAAAATGATTTAAAAGAAAAAAATATATATCTAAGCTATAAATCATTTCCCAAAAATATCTTTAAAAATCAAAGATTTGAGATAATTCTAAAAGCCATAATAACAGCAGAAGATTATGACAAGATTGAGACAAGATTTATTAATTCAGAAAATATGAATGTATTAAATCCAGAGTCTCCTTGGGAAGAACAAGAAGATAAAACATTTGAAAATAAGTTTTATTTTAAAGCATATGAAGATAGTTTTGTAATGCCAACATTTCAAGTAGCTATTTATAAAAACTTAGAATTAATCGAAGTTCAAAATATAGCACCGCAAGAAGTTGCTTTTAGTGAAATAGGTAAAAATATCAATAACTTTTCATCTGTAATTGCAAAAGACTTGCTAATAAATGCCCACAAAACAAAACAATATAATAATGATGAACTAATCACAATTATGGATATAAATGCAGTAGAGTCAAATTTAGAAGACTTTGCAATAAAAGGTGTTCAAGAGCAAGGAATTTCAAAAATTGATGATAACTATCCTGAACAAAACTTATTATACTACTTAGTATTGCCAGTTCACACTAAAAAACTTGATTTCTCTTATTATAATAGTTTCGAAAAGAAATTTATTACAATAAAAATTCCAATAGTATTAGAAAATGAATTAGTAAGTACTCAAACAGATTTAAATCCAAACAAGAGCAATATTTTATTTTATAAAAGAGTAGCTTTAGGTAGTTTATTTGCAGGATTTTTAATAATTTATATTTGGAAAAGAAAAAAAATCTATCTTATATTAACACTTATATCATGTGTTGGATTATTAATTTATTCAATTCCAAATAAAACTAGTACCTTAAAAAAAGATAGTTATATTTATATACTTCCTACAAAAAAATCAACAATATTTCAAAAAACAACTAAAGATTATGTTGTTGAAGTATCCATAAAAAGAGGTGAGTTTATTAAAATCATTGTTGAACAAGGTGATAAAAGTATGATTGGATGGGTTAAACAAAATGATCTTATCAAGAATTAGAGGAATCATTGTATTAATACAGTTTACAATTACAGTTGCAATTGTAGTTGTTTCCATGTATATTTTTAAAAATCATGTGCATAAGATTATAAAATTATGGATGAAATTACAAATCTTCTTTTTAGGTATTAAGATTGAAGAAGTTGGTAAAATAGATGAATCATGTGACATGGTTATTATGAATCATCAAAGTCTCCTTGATATTATAGTAATAGAACATATTCATAACAGACATTTAGCTTGGGTTGGTAAAAAAGAGATTACTGATTTATTTTTCTTTGGGCATATAATGAAAGCCCCTCAAATGATTACAATTGACAGGGAAAATAAAACAGGTTTGATAAAACTTATCAAAGAGGCAAAAGATAGATTATCTAAAAATAGACCAATAGCAATATTTCCAGAAGGTACTAGAAGTCAGGGTGATAATATGTTAAGTTTTAAAGCAGGTGCTGCAATGGTAGCAAATAAATTAAATCTAAAAGTTCAACCCTTAATTATCATAAATACAAAAAAAATATTAGATTCTCAAAAACTTGAAGCAAATCCAGGAGTTGTAAAAGTTATATATTTAGATCCTGTTCAAGCCAATAAAGATACAAACTGGTATAAAGAAACAGAAGAAGAGATGAAAGAAGTATTAGCAACTGAAATGAGAAAAGAGTTATGATGACACTCTCTTGGCAGACAATCTTAGCAGTTGGTTGTGGAGGATTTTTAGGAGCAGTTACAAGAGTATATGTAACTCACACTATGAATTTGTCAATGAAATCAGATTTTCCTTGGGGAGTTTTGACTGTAAATATTATAGGAAGTTTTCTAATTGGAATTTTGTTTGCAATATTTGTGCACTATACAGTTTCTGATACTTTAAAAGCTTTTTTAACAAGTGGATTTTTGGGAGCATTAACTACCTATTCAACTTTTGCAATAGAGAGTTTTTTTTTACTTAATAGTTCACTTATTTTAGGTGCTACAAATATGTTTTTAAATCTTTTTGGAACAATCGTTGCAGCAGGTAGTGGATACAAACTTTTAAGCTTTTTGCTTAAGTGAAATAATCCAATTTATTTAAGGATTAAGAAGATATAATATTCCTTAAATTTAGAAAAAAGTCAATATAGGAGAATAATATGGGTATGCCAGGTGGTATGGAATGGATTTTAATTGCGTTGGTTGTGTTATTACTTTTTGGTGGTAAGAAAATCCCTGAATTAGCAAAAGGTTTAGGTTCTGGAATTAAGAACTTCAAAAATGCTGTTAAAGAAGACGAAAAAGAAGAAGAAGAAGTTGCAAAAGCAGATAAAGCTGATGAAATAGAAGATAAGAAAACAAATACTACTTCAGTAGATACAGAAGATAGTAAAAAAGCTTAGGAATTAATAGTTGCAAATTCAAGTAAAAGAATATATAGAAAAGATATTAGAAATACAGAATCTAGTTTTAGAAAAACCTAAAGATATCTCTTTGGGTCATTATGCAACACCAGTTGCTTTTTCATTGGCTAAAGAGTTAAGAAAAAATCCGATGCTAATAGCACAAGAGTTAGCTGATAAGTTTGAGGATTCACAAATCTTTGATAGTGTGACAGCAGTAAAAGGTTTTGTGAATTTTAAACTTTCAAACACTTTTTTAGAAGAGCTTACTTCAAAACTTTTTGAAAATGAAGACTCTTTTGCAAAAGGCAAAAGTAAAAATCAAAAAATTCTTTTGGAGTATGTAAGTGCAAATCCTACTGGACCATTGCATATAGGACATGCTAGAGGTGCGATTTTTGGTGATACGTTAGCTCGTGTTGGTAAACATCTAGGTTATGATGTTACTACAGAGTATTATATAAATGATGCTGGCGCACAAATGGATATGTTAGGACTTTCTATATCTTTAGCTGGAAGAGAATTCCTGCTAAATGAAACAGTTGAATACCCTGAATCATATTATAGAGGTGAATATTTAATAGATATTGCAAAAGAGATTCAAAAAAACTTTGGTGATGATATTTTTAATGATGAAACAAGATTTAGAGAGATGGCTTCATATGGAAAAGATGAAGTTCTAAAAATCATAGAAAAAGATTTAAAAGATATTGGAATTGAGTTTGATAATTATATCTCAGAAAACTCTTTATATTCTTCTTGGGAAGATACAAAAACTGTTTTAGAAAAGAATGGTTCTTTATATGAAAAAGATGAAAAAGTATTCTTAAAATCAACTGCTCATGGTGATGATAGTGATAGAGTTGTGGTAAGAGACAATGGTATCCCAACTTATCTTGCTGGTGATATTATTTATCACCAGCATAAATATGATAGAAACTTTGATAGATATATAAATATCTGGGGTGCTGATCACCATGGCTATATTACAAGAGTAAAAGCTGCAATTGAATTTTTAGGAAATGATTCTTCTAAATTAGAGATTATTCTTTCTCAAATGGTACAACTTTTAAAAGGTGGTGAGCCTTATAAAATGAGTAAGAGAAAAGGTAACTTTATTCTTATGAGTGATATTTCTGAAGAGATTGGTGCAGATGCACTTAGATTTGTATTTCTAACAAGAAAAAGTGATACTCACTTAGAGTTTGATTTAGAAATGTTAAAAAACCAAGATTCTTCAAATCCAGTATTTTATATAAATTATGCACATGCAAGAATTAATCAAGTATTTAAAAAAGCAAATTTAACAACAAATGATGTAAAAGATGAAAAGTTTGAAAATTTAAATGAAGATGCTATAAATTTGGTGTATGAATCACTACTTTTACCAGCAATTATAAATGAAGCTTTTGAAAAAAGAGATATGCAAAAAATCACTGATTATTTATACTCTCTTGCATCTTCAGTTCATAAATTCTATAATGAGCATAAAGTATTAGATTCAGAAGAACAAAATAGTTATTTAAAAGTTTTAAGTGTTGTATCTTTATCAATAAGAACAGGTTTAAAACTATTAGGAATAAAAGCTAAGGAGGTAATGTAATGAAATGGATTATAGTTATTTTTGCAGTAGTAATTGCAATTGCTGTTATTACTGGATATACAGGTGGCGCAAAAGATGCTACTACTAATTACGGTAAAGTTATGAGAGGAGGGTGAATTAACCCTCTTTGTTAGTTTCTAGTTCACTTAAGAACTCTTCTATAGAGTACTTATCTCTTGTTTTTTCATTCATAAGATGTATAAAAGCATCACCTAAATCAATTACTGTCCAATCTTCATTCTCATCAACTCTTAAAAATTCTTCACCTGATGGTTTTAACTCATCTTTTAGATGGTTTAATAAAGCAAAACCATGTTTAGCATTTAGTGTTGTTGCAATAATAACAAAATCTACAATATAATCTTTGTCTAGAAGATTAATTACTTCAACATTTACTGCTTTTTTATCTTCTAATAATTTTACAATTGTTTCTTCTCTATTCAATATATGTACCTTTTTAGTGCCAAAACTTTTTGACATCTTCTTTTATTTTATTTGGAACAAAATTTAAGTCCAAACTATCTCTTAACTGTGTAGAACTTATATTTATATCTACGTTTAAAGTTTGTATATTATCATAAAAATCATTACAAAAACCATTTCTTGTTACAACTACCAGTTCTACCTTGCTTAAGATATCTTCAGTATGATGCCAAGTATCTAATTTTTCATAATTATCAGCACCTATTATAAGATATGTTTTTTTGGGTTTATAATACTCTTTTAAATAATTGATTGTTTCAATAGAGTAAACAGGCCTATTTTGTTTAATCTCATAATCACTTATCAAAATTTTTTCATCATCTTGAAAGTTTTCACTTAGTAAAAAAAGTCTCTCATTGGGTGTTAGATGTGATTTTATCTTTTGTGGATTTAAAAAAGTAGGAACTAAAATAATAAGGTCTAAATCTAAGGTTTTGAGCGCCTCATTTACGATAGTTTCATGGGCAATGTGTATTGGGTCAAAACTACCACCAAAAATTGCAATTTGCACTTAATATAATCCTTTATATTATACTAAAGGGCACTACTAAAAATTAGAATATACATAAATAGTACAGTAAGGTGTAAGATTTAAAAAAAAAGAGTTGAAGGACTAGCCGTAGCTAATTCGAAACTCTTTTTTTTTAAAGATTGTGCCTTAATGTACTACCCTTTGGGCGATAAATGAGTATTCTTATCTTAAAGAGTTTTAATTTGAATTACAAGAAGTAGTCCTGCCTTAAAACTCTTTAACCTAGAAACACTCCTTTATCGTTTATGTGTATTCTAATTTTTAGAGGTGCCCTTAAATTATATTATAGCAACTTTTAGATAAAATGCCTTAAATATATAAAAACAAGAGGGACAAAATGGCTATAAAAGTTGCTATAAATGGTTTTGGAAGAATTGGTAGATGTGTTGCTAGAATTATTGAACAAAGAGATGATGTAGAATTAGTTGCTATTAATGATACAGCTTCTATTGAAATGCTAGAGTATATCACAAAATATGACACTGTGCATGGAACTTTTAATGGTGATGTAAAAGTTGAAAATGGTTTTCTAAAGATGGGAAAAGTTAATGCAAAACTTTATTCAACAAGAGATGCAAAAGAGTTAACTTTTACAAAAGAGTGTGGTGCAGAAGTTGTTTTAGAGTGCACTGGTGCATATTTAACACAAGAAAAGTGTCAAGTACATATTGATAATGGTGCAAAGAAAGTAGTTATGTCTGCACCTGCAAAAGATGATACTCCAACTTTTGTATTAGGTGTAAATGAGTCAGAATATAAAGGGCAAACAATAGTTTCAAATGCTTCTTGTACAACAAACTGTTTAGGACCAATCGCAAAAATTATTGATGATGCTTATGGGATTGAAAAAGGTTTAATGACAACTATTCACTCATACACAAATGACCAAAACATCCTAGATGTAAAACATAAATCAGATAAAAGAAGAGCAAGAGCAGGGGCTCAAAACATGATTCCTACTTCAACAGGTGCTGCAAAAGCTATGAGATTAATCATGCCTCAACTTGATGGAAAATTACATGGGCAAAGTGTAAGAGTACCTACGCCAAACGTTTCTATGGTAGATGTAAACTTTATGATTAGTAAAGATACAACAAAAGAAGAGATAAATGCTTTATTTGAAAACAAGTCAAAAGAACTTGCTGGAATAGTTGCAGTTGATAATGAGATGATGGTTTCAAGTGATTTAGTTGGAAACACAAACTCTACAATTATAGCTTCAGATTTAACACAAGTAATCGGTGGAAATATGATAAAAGTTATGAGTTGGTATGATAATGAGTGGGGATACTCTTCAAGACTAATTGATATGGCTGTTTTCGTAACTAAGAACTAAGGATATAGATGAAACTACAAGAGATTAAGAATTTAGAAATAGCTGGTAAAAAGATATTTATAAGATGTGATTTTAATGTTCCTATGGATGAATATAATAATATCACAGATGATAGAAGAATTAGAAGTGCTCTTAATACTATTAGATATTGTATAGATAATGATTGTTCTGTTATTTTGGCATCTCACTTTGGAAGACCTAAAGAGGCTTTTGAAGAGAAATATTCTTTAAAACCTATTGCAAAAAGATTGCATACTCTTTTAAAACAAGAGATTAAAATGGCTAAAAATATAGTTCAGCCAGATACTTTAGAAATAGCAAAAAATCTACAAGCTGGTGAAATTTTACTTTTAGAAAACCTAAGATATCACGAAGGTGAAACTAAAAATGATGAAGATTTTGCATCAAAATTAGCATCTATGGCTGATGTTTATATTAATGATGCTTTTGGAGTATCTCATAGGGCTCATGCTTCTGTTGAAGGTATTACAAAATATTTTGATATGCAACATAAAGCGGCTGGATTTTTACTTGCAAAAGAGATTAAGTTTTTTCATCATATAGTTCATAATCCTAAAAGACCTTTTGTATCTATAGTTGGAGGTTCAAAAGTTTCTGGGAAACTAGAAGCTTTACATAATCTTGTACCAAAAGTTGACAAAATACTTATTGGTGGAGGTATGGCCTTTACATTTTTAAAAGCTTTAGGTTTAGAAGTTGGAAAATCTTTAGTTGAAGAGCATTTAATTCCAGAAGCTACAAAGATCATGGAAGAAGCAAAAGCTCTAGGTGTAAAATTGTATTTGCCTGTTGATGTTGTTGCAGCTGAAGCTTTTGATGCAGAAGCAATTGCTAAACTTGTAACTACTCAAGAGATTCCTAAAAATTGGATGGGACTAGATATAGGACCTGCAACGGCACAGATGTTTAAATTAGCACTAAATGATGCAAATACAATCCTATGGAATGGACCAATGGGTGTTTATGAAATGGATAAATTTGCAAAAGGAAGTACAAGAGTTTCCCATGCAGTTGCACAATCATTTGCTACAACTGTTGTAGGTGGTGGAGATACTGCTGACTTAGTTAGAATTACTGGTGATGAAGATGAGATGACTTTTATCTCAACTGGTGGTGGAGCATCTTTAGAGTTAATCGAAGGAAAAGTATTACCAGGTGTAAAAGCTTTAGTATTAGAGGATTAAGATGATTATTGCTTCTAATTTTAAAACAAACCATACTAGACAGAGCTCAAAAGAGTATATCTCATTTGTAAATGAGTATTTAAATAGCAATAAAGATGTTGAAGTGATTATTTTTCCAACAGCTACATCTTTAGATAACTATAAAACAAATTCTAATTTGACTATTGGGGCACAAAATGCCTATGGGGTAAATAAGGGTTCATTTACAGGAGAGATAGGAACACAGCAACTTGATGAATTTGCAATTAAGACTATTCTTATAGGTCATAGTGAGAGAAGACATGTCTTAGGTGAATCACAAGAAGAGATTGCTAAAAAGTATGCTTTTTACAAAGAGTTAGGATACAAAATAGTTTATTGTATTGGTGAACCTTTAGAAGTAAAAGAGCAAGGCTTAGAAAAAACATTAGAGTATATTTATGAACAATTTGTAGGAATAGATACAAATTATGAAAATCTTATTTTAGCTTATGAACCTGTTTGGGCTATTGGTACAGGAGTTACAGCTACAAATGATGATATAAAATCAGTCCATAGTGTAATAAAAAGTAAAATAGATAAGCCATTACTTTATGGTGGAAGTGTTAAAATTGAAAATGTTGCACAGATATGTTCTCTTGATGGAGTTGATGGAGCATTAATAGGAACAGCTTCTTGGGTAAAAGAGGATTTTGTTCAAATTCTAAAAAATATAAAAGGATTATAAGATGGTAATGAATGGTAAAAAGGGTGTAATTTTAGGTGTTGCAAATAATAAATCTATTGCTTATGGTATTGCAAAACAGTGTGCTGCTCAAGGGGCACAAATCGCTTTTACATATTTAAATGACTCTTTGAAAAAAAGAGTTGAGCCAATCGCTGCTGAATTTGATAGTGAAGATTTAGTTTATCCTTGTGATGTTTCAAACCCTGAAGAAATCAAGGCACTGAAAGTATCTTTAGAAAAAGACTTAGGTCAAATTGATTTTATCGTTCACTCTATTGCTTTTGCTCCAAAAGAGGGATTATCAGGAAGATTTTATGATATTTCTAAAGAGGCATTTGATGTTGCAATGGATATATCAGTTTACTCACTAATTGAAATTACAAGAGAGTTAAAACCACTATTAAGTGAGAACTCTTCTATTTTAACTCTTTCATATTATGGTGGAGAAAAATATATTCCAAACTATAACCTAATGGGTATTGCAAAAGCAGCCTTAGAGATGACTACAAAATATCTTGCAGAAGATTTAGGAAAAGATGGTTGTAGAGTAAATGCAATTTCAGCAGGTCCTATTAAAACTTTAGCAGCAGCTGGAATTAGCGATTTTAGATTTATGCTTAAATGGAATGAAGCACACTCTCCACTTAAAAAGAATGTTACTATTGATGAAGTTGGAAATTCTGGGATGTATTTGTTATCTGATTTATCAAGTGCAGTAACTGGTGAGATTCATTATGTTGATTGTGGGTATAACATTATGGGGATGCCAGCGGTTAATTTCGATGAAAATGGAAGACCTACAATTGCATGGAACGGAACTGATAAGTAGTCATAAAGCGTAATCTTTTGGCGAATACCTTCGTTGTCAAACAAATTTTAGACACTCACTTACCTTAGTAAGCTCCTGCCTAAAATTTGTTTTCCGCCTTGGTCTTCACTCAAAATCTTACACTTTCTAACTACTTATCTTGGAATAAAAATTTTAAATTTAAATTTTTGGAATTTAGATTTAAGATTTTAGGAAAATAGGAAAGAGATGAATATTAATTTTAAAGAATTAGCAAATAAATATAAAACACCATATTATGTATACGATTTTGATCATATTACGCAACAATATGAAGAATTAAAAGAGTCATTTAAAGCAAGAAAATCACTTGTAGCATATGCTGTAAAAGCAAACTCAAATTTAAGTGTAGTTCAACATCTAGGAAACTTAGGGGCTGGAGCTGATTGTGTATCTATTGGTGAAGTTAAACGTGCTTTAAAGGTGGGGATAAAACCATATAAGATTATTTTTTCTGGTGTTGGTAAAATTGATGATGAGATTAGAGAAGCTTTAGAGTTAAATATTTTGATGATAAATGTGGAGAGTGAAGCAGAGCTTCATAGGGTTGAGATTATTGCAAAAGAGTTAAATAAAGAGGCTAGAATTTCTGTAAGAGTTAATCCAAATATTGACCCACAAACACATCCTTATATCTCAACTGGACTACATGAAAACAAGTTTGGTGTAGATATTGATACAGCAAAAAGAATGTATATCAAATGTAAAAACTCAGAACATCTTGATGCTGTTGGGATTCACTGTCATATAGGCTCACAACTTACACAATTAGAGCCAATAAAAGAGTCTATTAAAATAGTTGCTGATTTAGTAAGAAATCTAAAAGCTATCAATATGGAGATATCATTTTTTGATATTGGTGGTGGTCTTGGAATTGTATATGATAATGAAATACTTATTGATACTAAAGAGTATGCACAATCTGTATTAGAAAATCTGTTTGGATTAGATATAACTGTTGTATGTGAACCAGGAAGATTTTTAGTAGGAAACTGTGGAACATTTGTAACAAAAGTACTTTATGAAAAAATCAATGGAAGTAAAAGATTTGTAATAGTTGATGGGGCTATGAATGATTTAATTAGACCATCTTTATATGATGCATACCACAAGATTGAAGTTCTTGGAAAAAGTGAAAATGTAAGCGAATGTAACTTAGTAGGTCCTGTTTGTGAAAGTGGAGACTTTTTTGCAAAAAATAGAGAACTTCCTGCAACACAACACAATGACTTAATAGCAATTTATAGTGCAGGTGCATATGGGTTTACCATGGCATCAAACTACAACACAAGAGGTAAAGTTGCTGAAATCGCAATAGAGAGTGGACAAGATAGATTGATAAGAAAAAGAGAAGTTTTTGAAGACTTGATTGCCCTTGAAGAGGAATTTATAAAATAGATGAGCAAAGCTTATTTCATAGATGTGCAAGGTACTTTAATAGATGATATTAATAAAGAGCCAATAAACGGTGCCATAGAGTTTATTGATACCTTAAATGAAAAAAGCATACCATATGTAGTGATTACAAACAACACAAAATTTAAAAGTGAAGATTTTAAAAAGTTTTTAAATGACAAGGGGTTTAATATTAAAAACTATATTGACCCTTTTTATATTTTAAATAATGTTGCAGATGAAAAAAGAGTTGCAGCTTTTGGTACAGAAGAGTTTTTAAAAACTATGACTGAGCTTGGCTTTGAAATTGATTTTGAAAATCCAAAGGGATTAATTGTATCAATAAAAAAAGAGTATACAAATGAAGACTATGCTTCAATGATAGAGACTGCTTTAAAAGTAGATAGTATCATTGGTATGCATGACACTTCAATTTACTCAAAAGACTCAAGAAGATATCCAGGTGTTGGTGCTATTATGAATATGATAAAATTTGCCACAAATAAAGATTATAAAGTAGTAGGAAAACCCTCTCTTGGTTTTTTTCAAAGTGCAAAAAATATTATAGACATAGATTATAAAGATATAATGATTATCTCAGATGATATGATAGGAGACTTAATAGGAGCTCAAAAGCTTGAAATGAGTTCTTGTTTGGTTTTAAGTGGAAAAATAAAAAGTAAAGAAGAGATACTCTCTACTTTGGATGATAATGAAAAACCAAACTTTATATGTAAAGATATGAGTGAAGTTTTGAATCTTTTAAATAAAGGTGAAATATGAGTGAAGCTGGATTACAAGAGTTAAGAGATAAGTTAGATGCAATTGATAATGAGCTTTTAAAACTTATTAATGAAAGAATGGAGTTAGTTCATCAAGTAGGTGAATTGAAGGCAAAAAGTGGTGGAGCAATTTATAGACCAGAGAGAGAAAAAGCTATTATAGATAGACTTGAAAAGCTCAATGTGGGAAAACTCAATCGTGCTGCAATAGAAGCGCTATTTTTAGAGATTTTTGCCATAAGTAGAAATCTTGAACTACCTGAAAACATAGCCTATCTTGGACCTGAAGGTAGCTTTACTCATCAAGCAGCGGAAGTTAGATTTGGAGCTATGAGCTCATATATTTCTATAGGCTCTATTAAGGGTGTATTTAGAGAAGTAAGTACAAAAAAAGCAAAATATGGAGTTATTCCTATTGAAAATTCATCAAATGGAATAGTATCAGATACGATAAACTGTTTAAGTAATTACAATCTAAAAATCATTGCTGAGGTTGTTTTAGATATTCACCATACACTTGCAAGTAATTGTGATAAAGTAAGTGAGATAAAAAAGATATATTCAAAAGATATTGCCTTTGAGCAGTGTAGAAAGTTTTTGGAAAATTTTGGTCTTGATGAGGTTGAATTAATTCCCGTAGAATCTACAACAAAAGCCGCAAAATTAGCTTTAAATGAGCCAAGTTCAGCAGCTATTTGTCCCCATGTTGGAGCAAAACTACATAATCTTCCAATACTATTTGAAAATATTGAAGATAAAGACAATAACAAAACTAGATTTTTTATTGTAAGTGATTTTGATAATGCCCAAAGTGGAAATGACAAAACATCAATTTTAGCAAAATTGCCAAACACTCCTGGTGCTTTGGTTGAATTTTTAACTGATTTTGATAAGGCTAAAATCAATTTAACTAAGATAAAATCACACATAGTTGAAGGTGTGTCGATATTTTTTATAGATTTTAGTGGTCATAGAGATGATGAAAATGTGAAAGAGATATTTGAAAAGCATGATGAGTCTATTAAGTTCTTGGGTTCATATGTTAAAGAAATAGATGATATTTAGTTTTAGGAAAATTAATGAAATTTAATGAAGTTTTAGAAAATGTTACAACTTATGAAGCTGGTAAACCTATTGAGTTAGTTGTAAGAGAGTATGGTGTTGATTCAAAAGATGTTGTAAAGTTAGCTTCAAATGAGAACCCATATGGAACTAGCCCAAAAGTTACTGCTAAAATCCAAGAGTTAGCCAAAAATATGTTTATCTATCCAGATGATTCTATGTATGAACTAAAAGAATCTTTAGCAAATAAGTTTGAAGTAGAATCAACAAATGTGATTATAGGTTCTGGAAGTGATCAGATTTTAGAGTTTTGTGTACATGCAAAATGTGATAAAAACTCAAAAATACTTATGTCAAAAACAACTTTTGCTATGTATGAAATCTATGGTAAACAAACAGGTTCACAGATTATTAAAACCCAGTCTCACACCCATGACTTAGAGCAATTTTCAGCTTTATATAAAGAGCATGGGGCTGATGTTATATTTTTATGCTTGCCAAACAATCCATTAGGTGAGTGTTTAGATAAAGATGAAGTTTATAAGTTCCTAGAAAAAATAGGTAGTGATACTTTAGTAGTAGTTGATGGGGCATATCAAGAGTATGCAGCTTTTAAAGATGAAAAGAAAAGAATAGTACCAAGTGATTTAATTACTAAATACCCAAATTGTATCTATCTTGGCACTTTTTCAAAAGCTTATGCCTTAGGTGGTATGAGAGTTGGATATGGAATTGCCAGAGCTGATATAATAAAAACTCTTTACAAACTAAGAGCTCCTTTTAATATCACAACTTTAACTCTAGCTGCTGCAATTGAAGCACTAAAAGATGAAGAGTTTGTAACTACATGTATAGCTAAAAACTTTGAAGAGATGAAAAGATATGAAGAGTATGTTGATGCAAAAGGTTTTGAATATATTCCTTCATATACAAACTTTATTACTATTTTATTTGGTGACAAGTTTGTATCAAAAGAAGTTGCTCAAAAACTTCTAGAAGTGGGAGTGATAGTTCGAGATTTGACAGGATATGGTCAAAATGCTATAAGAATAACTATAGGTACAAATGAACAAAATACAAAAGTATTTAAAATGTTGGATGAAGTGTTAGAAAAATTAAAATAGATTAAGAAGAGATATGAAAATAAAAAACAAATCGCCAAAAGAGTTAAAAGAAGTAAGTCAAAATATTAGAGATAGAATTATAGACGTTGTATCTAGAAAAGGTGGACATTTTTCTTCAACTCTTGGTGCAGTTGAACTTACTGTTGGTATGCATT
This sequence comes from Arcobacter denitrificans (SeqCode), assembly GCF_048571185.1. GTDB lineage: Bacteria > Campylobacterota > Campylobacteria > Campylobacterales > Arcobacteraceae > Arcobacter > Arcobacter denitrificans. The sequence continues at coordinate 1,650,756 of NZ_CP182350.1, forward strand.
ATGTTTTTGATTCCCAAAAAGACCCTTTTATTTTTGATGTATCTCATCAATGTTATCCTCATAAACTAATAACAGGACGATGGGAAAAGTTTGAAACTATCAGACAGTTTGATGGTTTAAGTGGCTTTACAAAACCAAATGAGAGTGACTGTGATTATTTTATTGCAGGGCATAGTTCTACATCTTTATCTCTTGCTGTAGGAGCTGCAAAAGCAATCAAACTTAAAAATGAAGATAGAGTACCAGTTGTTATGATTGGTGATGGTTCTATGACAGCTGGGATGGTTTATGAGGCCTTAAATGAGATAGGGGATTTAAAGCTTCCCATGGTAATCATCTTAAATGACAATGAAATGTCAATAGCAAAACCAATAGGGGCAATTTCAAAATATCTTTCAAAACTTCTTGCTGGAAAATATTATCAAGGTTTTAAAACTAAAGTTGATAAATTTATTAAAAATAATATGCCAGAGGGAACTACATACATAGCCAAAAGAATGGAAGAAGCTCTAAAACTAATTACTCCTGGAATCTTATTTGAAGAGATGGGTGTTGATTATATAGGTCCTATCAATGGACATGATATTGAAGAGATTATAGAGACTTTAGAAATAGCAAAAGCCATGAAAAAGCCAGTAATAGTACATGCCAGAACTGTAAAAGGTAAAGGTTATAAAATAGCTGAAGGTCAACACGAATGTTGGCATGGAGTAGGACCTTTTAATGTAGATGATGGAAAATTTGTAAAAAAAACAGCACCTAAATCAGCAACGGCAGTTTTTGCAGATGCATTACTTGAATTGGCAGAAAATCATGATAATGTAGTGGGAGTAACTGCTGCAATGCCAAGTGGAACTGGAATAGACAAACTAATGGACAAATACCCAGATAGATTTTGGGATGTAGCAATAGCAGAACAACATGCAATTACTTCAATGGCAGCTATGGCAAAAGAGGGATTTAAACCATTTATCACTATCTATTCTACTTTTTTACAAAGGGGATTTGACCAAATTATACATGATGTTTGTTTGATGAATCTTCCTGTTGTGTTTGCTATAGATAGAGCAGGAATAGTTGGAAATGATGGAGAAACACATCAAGGAGCCTTTGATATCTCATTTTTAAGGTTTATTCCAAATATGATTTTATTTGCTCCAAGATGTGATGAGACACTAAAACTTGGACTTGATTTTGCCTATACTTTAAAAAGCCCAAGTGCTATAAGATACCCAAGAGGTGCATATAAAGAAGTTTGTGCTCCTGCATCTCCTTTTGAACTTGGAAAAGCAGAACTTCTAAAAGAGGGAACATCAAATAAACTTTTTATTGCCTATGGAGCAGGTGTTGGAAGAGCTTGTGTAACAGAAGAACTTCATAATGAAGACATAGCAATCTTAGATTTAAGATTTGTAAAACCACTTGATAAAAAAACTTTAAAAGAGTTAGCTAAAAAATATGATGATTGGTATGTTTTTTCAGACTCACAAAAACAAGGTGGAGTAGGTAGTGCAATTTTAGAGTTTTTAAATGAAAACAAAATTAGTGTGAACTTGACAAGTTTTGAATATGAAGATGATTTTATACCGCATGGGGATACGAAACAAGTAGAAGAGTCGTTGGGATTACTTCCTCAACAATTAGCCAATAGAGTAAAATAAAACTCCATCTTTTTCACGGACTCTGCGTTGAAGGAGTTTTTTTATTCAGTCACTTACTACTTGTAAGCTCCTTCACAAAAAAACTCCTTCGCCTTGATTTCGTAAAAAATATGAAGTTTTTTGTATATTAGTGTATATTAATTATAATTTTGTTACATTTAAATAATTAATATTAAAGGACAAATATATGTTAGTAGTAACAACAGATTCATTACCAGACGACTATAAAATTAAGCAAATGTATCCAATGATTGAAGTTACAAGTAGAACTCAAATTTCACAAAAAGGTATTATTCAAGGCATTATTGATAGAAATAGAAATGAACATCAAGAAGCTTATGATGAATTGTGTAAAAGTGCACCATTTGGTGCAAATGCCATAATTGGAGTAAAAGTTAGCACATCTACTCATCAATTTAAAGAAGGAACATTTTTATATATGACTTATATTGGTACTCCTGTTTTTTTTGAAAGTGAAACAATATAAAAATACTAGAAATTCATATTTTATTCAAGGTCAAGGAAGAGGGTGAAATTTAGAAGTGAAGTTTACTAAGGTAAATGAGCCTCTGAATTTTGGCATCTGACGCAGAGATTGGATAAAAGATGAGTTTCATTTTAGGTATGGAATCAATTTCTCCACACATAGTCCCATCGCCGTACTCTCATATCCAATCACTTCTTTTATATATGGTTTACAAAATCCTTCTACCATAATAGCTCCTGCTTTTCCCATCCACTCATTTGAGTCAAGGTAGTTTTGCATATCTTTTTCATCGAATTTTTCAAAGATGTAGGTTGTGATGGATATGTCTATTAGTTCTAGGGTTTTGCTTTTGTATTTCATACAGCTTATTACTGAGGTTTGGTTTCCACTTTGCTGTTCTAACATTCTTTTTGCATCATTTTTATCTTTTGCTTTTCGAAGTAACAAGTTATTTGCTGTTACTACTGAATCTGATACTAAGAGAGGGTACTCTTTTATGCCGTATTTTTTGTATAGTTCATCAAATTTTCCTAGCGTTGCTTGGTAGGCAAAACTTTTTGGGTCTGTAGTACGTATTGTGTCTTCATCAAACTCTCCACCACTTTGGATAAACTCTATGTTATGAGCTTTTAGAATCTTAGCTCTTGTGGGTGATTTTGAACCTAATCTTATCAATAAATTTCCTTTTTATTTCAATTATGATATTTTACGCAAATGAATCAAAAAACAAAATATAATCTTCCTAAAGGTTTTATATTTATACTTGCAATGTTAGGTTCAATTACCCCACTTGCAGTTGATGTATATCTTCCAGCTTTTAAAAATATAGCAAACTATTTTTACACCTCTATAGATGAAGTTGAAATAACACTTAGTCTGTATCTTTTAGGTTTTTCTGTAGGACAATTAATTGGTGGTCCTTTATCTGATAGATATGGAAGAAAGATTTTTATATTTTTAGGTTTATGTATATATATTTCTTTTTCATTTTTTATCTCACAAGCATCTTCTATAGAACAAGTTTGGGTATTTCGTTTCTTTCAAGCTATTGGCGGTGGATTTGCTGTTGTTAATACAAATGCAATAGTAAGAGATGTTTATCATGGGAAAGAGGCAGCTAGAGTATTTTCTATAATTTCTATGATTATGATGGTCGCTCCCATGATAGCTCCAGCAATTGGAGCTACCATTCTAAATTTTTACTCTTGGGAGTATATATTTATATTTTTATCTATTTATACAATTTGTATAATTTATTTCATTAAAAAATTACCTGAAACTTCACCAAAAAGTAAAAATACAAATGTTTTACATAATTATAAAAGAATCTTTTTAAATAAAAAAGCGATACTTCTTATACTTGCGGGTGGATTTGGGTTTTCTGGGATGTTTATCTTTATCACAAAATCTTCATATATATATATGGACTTTTTTGCAGTTGAGGCAAAATATTTCACAGTATTATTTGGCTTAAATGTTTTGACTTTAATCTCTTTTAGTAGATTAAACATATTTTTTTTAAAAAAGCATACAACCTTTTCTCTACTTCGTTTAGGAGTAACTATCCAACTACTTAGTGCAATATGTTTGTATTTACTTAGTGATTATCACACAGTATATTCTGTGGCTTTTTTTATCATGTTATATGTGGGAGCATTGGGATTTATTTTTGCAAATGCCATAGCTTTAGTTTTGGAGGATTTTGGAGATATTAGTGCTACAACAAATTCTCTTTATGGGGTGATAGGTTTTATTATTGCAGCATTTGTTGGATTTTTAGCAAGCTTTTTTCATAACAATACTTTAGAGCCAATTTTTATTTTGATGATGTGTACTTCTTCTTTATCATTTATGATATTACTTTACGTAAAAATCTCAAAAGTTTAGATTATGAAATACTATTTCTTTTTAGTTTTAGCTGTACTTTTTTGGTCTGGAAACTTTGTATTAGGTAGATATGTATCTACAAATATATCAGCACTAGAGTTATCATTTTTTAGATGGTTTTTTGTACTTGTGATTTTATCTCCATATATATTTTTAAATAGAAAAAACCTAATATTTATTTTTAAACAAAAACCACTTTTGTATATTTTATTTGGAACTTTGGGTATTAGTGCATATAACACTTTTATATATTTTGGACTAGATTATATTAGTGCTACAAATGCCCTATTGATAAACTCCTCAACCCCAATTTTTATAATTATATTCTCTTCTTTTATTCTAAAAACAAAAATTACAAAAATACAGATTTTGGGAGTACTTTTATCAACTATTGGAGTTGTTTATTTGATAGTAAAGGGTGATTTTGGAAGCTTGTTAAATCTTGAGTTTTCAAGATATGATTTATGGATTATATTAGCTTGTATTTCCTGGGCCTTATACTCTATAAATTTAAAATTTAAACCAATAGAGATAAGACCTTTAGACTTTTTATCTATTATAGTTTTTATTGGGGTAATTATACTGTTTTTTGTCCATGTGCTTTTTGATTTCAGATTTGAATATATCTTTTTAAGTGATGAGAAAATCTTTTACACCTTAATATATATGGCGATTTTCCCATCTATACTCTCCTTTTATTTTTGGAATTTGGCAACTGTTGAAGTTGGAGCAAACAAGGCTGGACAATTTGCACATCTTATGCCTGTCTTTGGTTCAATACTTGCTTATATATTTTTAAATGAGTCTTTAGAACCATATCATACAGTTGGTATTATCTTTATAGCTTTGGGTATATATTTATCGATATTTTTAAAAAAGGTATCAGTTGATAAATAGTATTTCTGGAGGTTTAATATTTTTATCTTTTTTATTTACAAATGTTGCATACTTTTTTGATGATAAGATTCTAATATTTGCAGCTGTTTTTGCATGGAGTGCTTTTTTATTACTTTTTATTAGCTTGGGCAAAAAGAAGATAATAGTCTCACTTTTAGGATTATCAGTCTTGAGTTTTTTATTTTCTTATATAAAAGGCTTTGAGATAGATTTTGCAAAAGCTTTGAGTATAAATCAATATCTTTTGACCTTACTTATAGGAGTTACCTTTTTAAAACTAATAGCCACTCCAAAGTTTGAAAAAGAAACAAAAAAAGAGTCAGGTAAAAGCTCTTTTTTTAAAACCTATTTTGGTGTGCATCTTTTTGGTTCAGTTATTAACCTCTCTTCTTTGATTTTAATAGCAGACAAGATGTATAAAAAAGCTCCTTTAACAAAGTTGCAGTTAGTTGTACTTACAAGGGCTTTCTCTTCTGATGCTTTTTGGTCTCCATTTTTTGTAGCCTTTGCGGCTGCTTTGATATACTTGCCAGGTTTTCATAAACCTACTATTTTCTTTTGTGGAGTTATTCTCGCTCTTATTACTTTATTACTAACTTATCTTGAAGTTGGCAAGAAGTTCGAATTAGAAAACTTCAAGGGTTATCCTATCTCTTTAGAAACACTTTATATCCCAGTACTATTAGTAATATCTATTTTGATTACAAAATATTATGAAGAGAATTTGAAAGTTATTATTTTAGTGAGTATTTATTCTTTGTTCTTGACTATTTTTATCTCAATTATAAAAGTAAATTTCACAAAAACGCTTTGCTTATTAAAAGAGCATATTACAAATGATTTACCAAAAATGAAAATGGAAATATCCCTATTTTTGGTTGCTGGTTTGTTTGGTGTGTCAATTAGTACTATTCTAAATGGCTATCACCTTACAGTACCTTTTAGTGAGTTTACATATCTGGAAGCTTCACTTACTCTATTTGGATTTATATTTTTAGCTTTTATAGGAATTCATCCTATTATCACTATTGCAGTGATTGCTGATTTTTTACTTCAGTTTAATCATACTTTACTTGCCATTACTTTTTTAATGGCTTGGGCAATAACAGTTTCAACTTCACCTTTTAGTGGCTTAAACTTGACTATGCAGGCTAGATATAATATTGAGGCAAAAGAGATATTTACATTAAACATATTTTTTGCTATAAAGATGTATATAGTTTGTGCTATAGTACTTTATATTTTAGATAATTTTATTGTATGATTAAAATATCATAAAAATTTCATATCAAGAAATTATACTTACAAATAAGGAATAACATTGAAAACATCAAATTTCCCCTTTACATTAAAGCTTTTTGACCCCTTAAAGAAGCTTAATATTAAAATGATTATTCCTTATTATTGGTAAAAGTATGAGCCTATTTTTTATTATATTATTAAAAGTATTTCCTATTTATATCAATGTAGTTCTTGGTTACTTATCCTCTAAGCTTCTTAATGTTCAAAGAGAATCAGTAGCTACTTTACTTATTTATATATTAGGCCCTATTGTTGTATTTTCTGCGACATTGAGTGTAAAAATTGATTTTGCAGTTGCTTTTTTACCTATATTTTTATTTGTTTTTTGTTCGATTTTAGCTTTTGCCTCATTGGCTTTATTTAAAAACTCTTGGAATGACCCCACTGGTAATATATTAGCTTTTTCAGCAGGAACTGGTAATACAGGATATTTTGGTATTCCACTAGCTATTATATTTTTCCCTCCCCATTTAGCTGATATTTATATTTTTACTGTTTTAGCTTCACTTTTATATGAAAGTACTTCTGGGTTTTATGTTACTGCAAAGGGTAACTTTACAGTTGGACAATCTTTAAAAAAGATGGCAAGACTTCCTATTCTTTATGCTTTTATTTTAGGAATTATTTTTAATATTGCAGGCTTTGAAATACCAGAAGTGATTAGTTCATATACTGGACAGTTTAAAGGTGCATATGGAATCTTAGGTATGATGATGCTTGGGATGGGATTAATTGGTTTAAAAAATAGTGAAGGTAATTTTGATATAAAATTTATCTCAATTGCATATTTTATGAAGTTTGTTTTTTGGCCTTTAGCAATACTTGGATTTATATATTTAGATAAAACATTTTTTACATTTTTAAATGAAGATTTATATAAAGTTTTATTTTTATTTGCCATAGTTCCACTTGCTGGAAATACAGTAACCCTTGCAGTACTATTAAATGCAAAACCAGAGAAAGCTAGTTTAGCTGTATTTTTAAGTACAGTAGTTTCGGTTTTAACTATACCACTTTATATATTTTTATATGGAGGATTTTAATTAGAATTTAGAATTCTTCTTGATTTCCAATAGTGAGCTTTCCAATAGGGATTTGATAGGCTAGATATCATAACTCCTCTTGATGTTGATACATGCATAAAGTCTCCATTTTTTAAATAGATTCCCACATGACGTGAGCCTTTTTTGCTTGTAATAAAAAATACTAAGTCACCAGTAGTTAGATTTTTCTTTTGTATACTTTTGCCACTTTTTGATTGGTAAAGAGTTGTTCTAGGTATTTGTTTGGTTAAAGTCTTTCTATATGCATCATAAACAAAATATGAACAGTCAATTCCATCTCTATTTTCTCCACCATATTTATAACTAACACCTTGCCATTGTCTATAGTGTGAAAGCAGGGCATCTGAGATATTTATATTTTTGTAAGTGTTATTTGTTTTATATGAGGAGAGAGGTTTTTTAGGAGTATATGGATTACTTGTTGAACAACCTGTTAATATAAGTATAAAAAGAGTAAAAAAAAGAGTTGTTTTCATAATATATCCTAAAATCTTATTTGTAATATATCAAAAAAAAGATTATGTGTAAAGAGGGCTAAAACCCTCTTAGTGTAACTCCTAGAAAAATTGCAATAAGTCCTAATACAATATTTGTAGGGATAAATATTTTTGCGATAGGTTCTAATGTAGCTTTTGCAAGTGCTACTTCACCATTATCAAAGTATTTTTGAGCCTTTACTCTTTTTATATAAATATAGATAAAGATTAGAGTCATCACAGTCCAAATAACTTCTTTTATAAGTGCAACTTTATATAAAGGAGTTGATTTTAATTCTAGTCCTAAAATCATCATTATTGCAGTTATTAATAAAACTAAAATAGCAGGAATAACCATATTAAAAAACCTTTTCAGATTTTCTAAGGTTCTAGCTAGTTTTATTTTAGGCTCTTCTATGTTTTGCATAGAGTAGTGAACTGCAAATCTAATAGCAATCATTCCACCTACCCATAAAACAGCAGAGATTACATGTAAAAATATTATAAGACTAGGTATTGATAAGAATAGCTCTTTCATAGTTTACCTTAGATATTCTCTTTTGCAAAGAATAGTGCTTTTTCTTTTGCTTCATCTATTTTTGATACATCTTTTCCACCAGCTTGTGCGAAGTCAGGTCTCCCTCCTCCACCTCCACCTACGATTGGAGCGATCTCTTTTATCCAATTACCAGCTTTAATATTTGTATTTTTGCTTCCTGCTACAAGCATTACTTTATCATCTTTTGCTTGGATTAAAAGTATTGCTACTTTTTCATTTCCATTTTTTGCATCATCTACTATTTTTTTGATATCGCCATTTTTTACAATATCAACGATTACTTTTGTATCACCAATCATCTCTTCAGATATTGGAGCAGTTGATGCACTTTGAGCTTCATTTAGTTCTTGTTTTAAAGATTTTACTTGTTCTTTTAGTTTTTTAATACCAGATATAACATCAGAGTTTTTGATTTCATTTTCGATTTCATTCATTTTAGAAATGATAGAGTTTGTATATTTAATTGCAGCAGCTCCACAAACAGCTTCTATTCTTCGCACACCTGCACTAACTCCTGATTCTTTTACAATATAAAAACTTCCTATATCTAAAGCATTTCTTACATGTGTTCCACCACAAAACTCTACAGAAATATCTCCAAAGTTTACAACTCTAACCATATCTCCATATTTTTCACCAAACATAGCAATAGCACCTCTTTGTTTAGCCTCTTCAATAGGTAGTTCTTCTACAGTTCCTTTTAAAGCTCTTGTAATCATAGAGTTTACTAAATCTTGAACTTCCTCGATTTGCTCATTTGTCATTGCCTTTGGATAAGTAAAGTCAAATCTTAACCTTGAAGCATCATTTAGTGAACCAGCTTGTGAAACTGTATCACCTAGTACCATCTTAAGTGCACTTTGTAAAAGGTGAGTAGCACTATGGTGTTTTGCAATTTCATATCTGTTTACTACAACAGCATTTACAACTTCACCTTTTTTTAAATTAGAAGTTTCAACTTTTATTTTAGATAGATTAATTCCATGAAATTTTGAAGTCTCTTCAATAATTGCAACATGTTCTTTATCTTCTAAGGCTCCAATATCTCCACTTTGTCCACCACTTGTTGCATAAAAAGGAGTTTTATCAAGCATAATCCAACCAGTTTGACCCTTTTCTAGGGCATCAACTTCATTGAATTTCTCATCTAGAAGTGTAACAATTTTACTTTTATATGAAATATTATCATATCCAACAAACTCATTTAAGCCATATTTTTCAAGTAAAACTTTAAAATCACCCTCACTAGCTTCATCACCACTGCCTTTCCAAGCAGCTTTAGCTTTAGCTTTTTGCGCATCCATTAATTTATCAAATGTTTCAATATCAACTTTTAAATCTTTTTCTCTTAGCATATCTTCTGTTAAGTCTAAAGGAAAACCATATGTATCATATAGTTTAAATGCAATTTCTCCAGAGAATGATTTTTTTGTATTTGCTAACTCATCATTAAATAGTGTCATACCTGAAGCAATAGTTTTAAAGAATCTCTCTTCTTCTAAGCTTATTTGTTCTTTTATAAATGAAGCTTGCTCTTTTAAGTCACTATAATGCTCACCCATAATATTTATTAAAACATCAACAAGTTTTGACATAAATGCTTCTCTTAGCCCCAATAAATATCCATGTCTAACTGCACGTCTAAGAATTCGTCTATTAACGTAAGGTCGTCCTTCATTTCCAAAAAGAATTCCTTGTGAAAGCATAAAAGATACAGCTCTTAAATGGTCAGCTATAACTCTATATGAACCAATAGTCTCTTTAGTTGGTTCTTTTTTTGCTAATTGAGCTACTTTATTTACTAAAGGTTGGAAATTTGAAGAATCAAAATTATTCAATACACCTTCTTTAATAGCAATAACTCTTTCAAGTCCCATTCCAGTGTCAATTGAAGGTTTAGGAAGTGGAGTTTTTACACCATTTTTTTGTTCATATTGCATAAATACAAGATTCCAGATTTCTAAAAATCTATCTCCATCTCCACCTAAATAGTCCTCATCACTTCCAAAGTTTTCTGCACCTTGGTCATAAAAGATTTCACTACATGGACCACATGGCCCTGTATCTCCCATAGCCCAGAAGTTATCTTTATCTCCAAATCTTTTTATTCTAGAAGGGTCAATATATTTAGACCATATATCAAAAGCTTCATCATCTGTATCATGAATTGTTACCCATAGTTTTTCAATAGGTAAATCTATAT